>CAIVUE010000087.1 GCA_903909015.1 uncultured Methylophilaceae bacterium | reverse complement strand
GCTATGATTTACCACAAGGATTTAACGTGGCTGGGGAAGTAGGTCGCCAAGTGGTTGAAAACAGTACTGGTCTTGATTGGACTTGGTACAAGCTTGGCGTAACCAAAACTTTTGCTGAAACATGGGCTTTAAACGCATTCTATACAGGCACTACCGGAAGCGATGCATATAAAGGGTTCTCATCATTTGACAATATAAATAACACAAAAGATATTGATAGCAAGAAAGTTGTTATTGGTATTACAAAGAACTTCTAATTTTAAAGCGTTTTATTTATTAACTGCTAGTTGAGGATATGTTCGGAACTTCTTGTTCATATCCTCAAAAATAGTATGGAGACATAACATGAAATTTGTATCAGCGATTATCAAGCCATTCAAGCTTGACGAGGTGCGTGAAGCGCTTTCAGCAATAGGTGTGCAAGGTATTACTGTGACTGAAGTTAAAGGCTTTGGTCGTCAAAAAGGGCACACAGAGTTGTACCGTGGTGCTGAGTATGTGGTGGACTTTTTACCTAAAGTGAAATTGGAAGTTGCAATTGCAGATGAAATGCTTGATCAAGTGATTGAAGTGATTGAGAAGTCTGCTACCACTGGCAAAATCGGCGACGGCAAGATTTTTGTCTTCAATCTCGAGCAAGTTTATCGTATCCGTACCGGCGAAACCGGTCCAGAAGCGCTATAAGGAGACATAACATGAAAAAATTACTATCTACTCTTGCACTGGTTAGTGCTTTAGGTTTTGGCGTATTTGGTTTGGCAAACGTAAGTTATGCTGATGATACAAAGGCAGTAGCAACAGCAACAGAAGCTGCACCAGCTGCGGCTCCTGCGGCAGATGCTGCAGCACCAGCGGCTGCCGCGGCAACGCCTGCTGCTCCTGTGCCAGATAAGGGCGATACAGCCTGGATGATTGTGGCTACAGTGCTTGTTTTAATGATGTGTGTGCCAGGTTTAGGTTTGTTCTACGGCGGCATGGCACGTCAAAAGAACATGCTTTCAGTCTTGATGCAAACGTTCATGATTACCTGTGTATTAGGTGTGCTTTGGGCTATTTACGGCTACAGCGTTGCCTTTACTGAAGGTACAACGCCATTCTTTGGTGGTTTCAGTCGTTTATTCTTGAGCGGTATTACACCAGACTCAACAGTTGCGACTTTCAGCAAAGGCGTCGTGATTCCTGAATACATCTACATGTGTTTCCAATTAACATTCGCAGTGATTACACCAGCATTGATCGTAGGTGCATTTGCTGAACGTATGAAGTTCTCAGCAATCTTGTTTTTCATGGTGCTTTGGTTCACGTTCTCATACTTGCCAATCGCTCATATGGTTTGGTTCTGGTCTGGTCCTGATGCATTCACCTCAGCTGAAGCTGGTGCAAAAGCAAATGAATTAGCTGGTTTTGTGTTCGGCAAAGGTGCATTAGACTTTGCAGGCGGTACAGTTGTGCATATTAATGCCGGTATTGCAGGTTTAGTTGGTGCATTAGTCTTAGGTAAACGTATCGGCTTTGGTAAAGAAGCAATGCCTCCACATAGCGTAACAATGACAATGATTGGTGCGTCATTATTGTGGGTGGGTTGGTTCGGTTTCAACGTTGGTTCAAACTTAGAAGCAAGTGGATTCGCAACATTGGTATTTGCTAATACTTTACTTGCTACATGTGCTGCTGCAGCTTCATGGATGTTTGTTGAGTGGTTCGCAAAAGGTAAACCATCAATGTTGGGTGCTGCTTCTGGCGCGATCGCTGGCTTGGTAGCAATTACACCGGCTTGTGGTTTCTCTGGCCCAATGGGTGCGATCGTTCTTGGCTTAATCGTTTCACCACTTTGCTTCACATTCGTAACGAAAGTGAAATCAGCATTTGGTTATGACGACTCACTAGATGTATTTGGTGTGCATTGTGTTGGTGGTATCTTCGGTGCGCTTGCAACAGGTATCGTGGTAAACCCAGCGCTAGGTGGTACAGGCGTATATGACTATGTTGCTAACGCAGTAGGCACTTATGACATGGCTGCTCAAATGACTAGCCAAGCATGGGGTGTTGGCGTGACATTAGTTTGGTCTGCTGTTGTAGCATTCATTGCTTACAAGGTTGTTGATCTGGTGATCGGCTTACGTGTAAGTGAAGAAGTAGAACGTGAAGGCTTAGATACTTCTGAACATGGTGAGCGTGCTTACCATATGTAATTCAGTGAGTGTTTAGCTGAAAAAAAGCGGACAGTAATGTCCGCTTTTTTTATGTGGTTTCCATGCGACAACTTATTGCGCTCCGACCTAGATAACTACGTTAAAATTGCATCATTGATTTACCCTAGGATGCTTTAGTTTAATGATTCCACATCTCACCACCGCCTTGAATGGACCGTTGCTTACCCTCGAGAAAAGTATTCTCGATAACATGCCTAAGATTGAGCATTGGTTTCGCGTCCAGTGGTTGGAACATAGTTCACCTTTTTACGCTTCTGTAGACTTGCGTAATGCAGGGTTTAAATTAGCGCCGGTCGATACCAATTTATTTCCAGGTGGATTTAATAATCTTAATCCTGCATTTCTTCCATTGTGTGTCCAGGCCGCAACGGTCGCAGTTGAGAAAATTTGCCCTGAAGCGCACCGCTTACTGTTAATTCCTGAGAATCATACGCGTAACACCTTCTATCTTCGTAACGTTGCGTCACTTGCTCATATTTTGCGTCAAGCAGGTTTAGATGTTCGAATTGGAAGTATTAATCCAGAAATTACTGAGCCAACTGAAATAGAAATTGAGCCAGGGAAAACGATACTGCTAGAGCCAGTAAAACGCGTTAAAAATCGTCTGACCTTGGAGGGTTTTGATAGCTGTGCCGTATTGCTCAATAATGATTTATCAGGGGGAATTCCTGACATATTAAAGGGTGTGGAACAGAATCTAATACCACCACTCCATGCTGGCTGGGCGACGCGTCGCAAGTCTGAACATTTTTCTGCATACAATCGCGTGGCCAAAGAGTTTTCTGAATTCTTGGGCATTGATGAATGGCTCATTAATCCTTATTTTGATACTGCTAGTGGTGTGGACTTTCAAGCCCGGGTTGGCGAAGATGAAATGGCAGAAAAAGTCGAGATGCTGCTTGCTAAAATCAAACAAAAGTACCAAGAGTACGGAGTAGAGCAGGACCCATTTTTGATTGTGAAGGCGGATGCCGGAACCTATGGTATGGGTATCATGACGGTCAAGAGCCCCGATGATGTGCGTGATCTTAACCGCAAACAGCGAAACAAAATGGCCGTGGTTAAAGAGGGTATGGAAGTCCATGAGGTCATCATTCAAGAGGGGGTTTATACCTTCGAAAATATTAATGACGCTGTGGCTGAACCCGTGGTTTATATGATGGACCACTTTGTTGTGGGTGGCTTTTATCGGGTTCATACCAGTCGTGCTGTTGATGAAAATCTGAACGCGCCAGGGATGCATTTTGTGCCACTCGCTTTTGATACGCCCTGTTCAACCCCTGACTGTGCTGATGCGCCAGACACTGCAAAAAATAGATTCTATGCATATAGCGTTGTGGCACGTTTGGCTTTGTTGGCTGCGGCGATTGAATTGGAAGAAAGTGATCCGGAGCGATAGTCATGCGTATTGCCGTTATTCTTGACCCTATTGAAACGCTCAAGCCTTATAAGGATACGAGTCTTGCTATCATGCGTGAGGCTTCAATTCGGGGACATCAGCTTTTTGTAGCCTTTCAAGGCGATTTATTTTTAAGGCAAGATAAAGTTAGGCTTCGTGTGCAGTCTTTTGAGTTTGCTGATGGATCACCTCGGTACCAATTGGGTCAATATGTCGAACATGCACCACAGGATTTCGATGTGGTGTTAATGCGAAAAGATCCACCATTTGATAATGAGTTTTTATATAGCACTTATTTGTTGGATCTTGCTGTTCAGCAAGGCGCAAGAGTGCTTAACAATCCAGCATCGGTTCGTGATTGGAACGAAAAACTTTCCGTCGCCAATTTTCCGCAATTTGCACCAGAATTTCTAGTGACCCGTGACAATGATCTGATTCGTGAGTTTTTACGGGCTCATGGAGATATTGTTTTAAAGCCACTTGATGGGATGGGTGGAGCAAGTATATTTAGACTGACCCAGCTTGATCCCAATATTAGTGTGATTATTGAAACCATTACGGATTATGGTCAACGAACTGTGATGGCACAACGTTATCTGCCTCAAATCCTGCAAGGCGATAAACGGATCGTCGTGATTGATGGGGAGCCCGTTCCATACGCATTGGCTCGCATTCCGATGGCAGGTGAAACACGAGGCAATTTGGCGGCAGGTGGCACAGGGGTTGCTCAACCGCTCACCGAAAGAGACCTTGAAATAGCAACGGGTGTTGGCAAAGTGCTTAAACAAAAAGGACTGTTTTTAGTAGGACTCGATGTGATTGGCGATCATCTAACTGAGATCAATGTGACGAGCCCAACAGGGATTGTGGAAATTGCAGCCCAAACAACTTGCAAGCCTGCCTCACTATTCATGGACGCTTTGGAAGCTGAATAAATTCATGCGTTTTCTTTTGCTCTTGATGGTTTTGCTAGTGAGCGCTTGTGCTAAGCCTCCTTTAGTTCAAACGCAGTCTTATGTTTTCGGCACTTTGGTCGACATTAGTATCTACGGTGAGACCGAAGAAAAAGCCCATGCGGTCAGCAATCAAATTCTGCAGGATTTCCAACGGTTACATAATCAATATCATGCATGGCAGGATGGCAGCGAGCTGAGCAAGCTTAACCAAAGCTTCGCGGATGGCAGAACGCCTTTTCAGATTAGTCAGGAACTAACTGAAATGCTTACTCAAGCTCGGACGCTATCAAAGCAGTCAGACGGTTTATTTAACCCTGCTATTGGCGGATTGATCGCTGCCTGGGGTTTTCAGCGTGATGAATTTTCCCCTGTTGAAATTAAAGAGGCCTTAATTCAAAAGTTAGTGTCAGCGAATCCTCAAATGTCAGACATTGTCATCAAGAACAATATGGCTTATAGCACTAACCCCGCTGTGAAAATTGATTTGGGTGGCTATGCTAAGGGTTATGCATTGGATATGGCTGCGGCGGAGTTGCATAAAAATGGTATTAAAAATGCGCTGGTGAATATCGGCGGCAATATTATTGCTGTGGGGCAGCATGGTAAAAAACCTTGGCGAGTAGGTATACAGCATCCAAGGCAGCCTGGCCCTATGGCGACTTTAGACTTGCCTGATGGCTGGGCAATCGGCACTTCAGGGGATTATCAACGTTACTTTGAGCAAGATGGAAAACGTTATTGTCATATTATTGATCCGCGAACGGGCTATCCAGTGCAAGGCACCCAGGCCGTGACAGTGTTAATTCCTCCAGGCCCAAATGCTGGTGTGTTATCGGATGTGACGTCTAAGCCAATATTTTTGAGCGCGCCTGATATGCGCGAAAATGCCGCAAAAAAGATGGGGGTCGCCCACTATCTATTAGTGAATTCGCAAGGCGAAGTGACGTTGAGTGCGGCTATGAACAGTCGTATTCATTGGCTTATTGAACCGAAAATTAAAACGATTCAATGATGAGATTGCCACTGAAAATAACTAAGCCCTTACTCGGCGATTTATTAGTCTTATTGCTGGGGCTTGTCTTTGTGGTGGTGTTATTTAGCACTTTATGGAATCATGCCCCTGCAGCAAAAGTACAAATTCGATTGGCCGATAAAATTTATGCCACCTATAGTTTGGATCAAAATCGTACGATTGAGATTAAAGGTCCAATTGGGATAACGCGCATCTTGATTGATCATGGGAAAGCACGTTTTGCCAGTTCTCCCTGCCCTAACCAATATTGCGTTCATCAGGGTTGGTTGAATCATATGGGACAAGCTGCAATCTGTTTGCCTAATCAAATTAGTTTAGAGCTCTTAGGCGGTGAGAAGCCTTTTGATAGTTTGAATTATTAATGACCATCCCAAAAGAAAATCAATCGATCAAGATTCAGACAACTGCTGATGATCATCGTATTGCTAAATTAGCAGCCCTTGCCATTAGCCTGCACCTGGTGGAGGCGATCTTGCCATCGCCGTTACCTGGCGTAAAGCCGGGGCTGGCAAATATCGTGACTTTATTTGTTCTCTATCGTTTTGATTTCGCGACAGCGGCATGGGTCAGTTTATTGCGTGTATTTGCGAGCAGCTTATTGCTCGGTAGCTTTCTCTCCCCTACTTTTGCGCTAAGTTTGTCTGGTGCTATTTTCAGTCTGGGCGTCTTATTTCTTGGACAATATTTACCTAGACAGTTTTTTAGTGCGGTTAGCTTGAGTATTTTGGCTGCTTTTGCACATATGGCTGGGCAGCTTCTCGTAGTGAGATTTTGGCTGATTCCGCACGCAGGGGTGGCTTACCTGATTCCTATCTTCATGGCAGCGGCTTTAGTCTTTGGAGTAGTTAATGGTTTGCTAACGAATTATTTATTGAATATGAATCCGAGCAAGCAAGAAGGCTAAATGGCGCTTTATGCTAAAATGCATTCAATATTTCTTGGCGGTATATTTGTTTTGGATAGGGGGCTAAAAGTGAGCAAGTTGATCATCGCATTGCTATGGAGTTTTGCACTTACTTCAGCGCTATCTGCTTGTGGTATCAAAGGCCCTTTGTATATTCCTGAGAAAAAAT
>CAIVUE010000086.1 GCA_903909015.1 uncultured Methylophilaceae bacterium | reverse complement strand
TGGCACCTGAAGTGATCATGGCAAAGCGTAAATCCTCATCCATGCTATTGAGTGCATCAAACTTAGCGCCTGATGCATGTAATTCCAACTCTGCTTGAAGTGATGAGCCCACTTGCCCTGCGGCACGTAACACTTCAATTTCTTTCGCGGCCAAACCACGCACCTCAATAATCGCTTCCCAAGCTTGGATACGATCTTGAGTTAAGCCATGCGCTGGTAATGCATACCAAACCTCTTCGAAGACAGTTGCGTCCTTATCCAAACCTAATGTTTGCCAAATCTCGTTCGCGGTAAAGCTCAAGATAGGCGCCATCAAACGCATCATCGCGTGCGTGATGTGATGCAAAGCACTTTGCGCCGCACGACGGGCATGTGAATTCTCACCCGTGGTATACAGACGATCTTTCAAAATATCGAGATAGAAACTACCTAAATCTTCAGAACAAAACCCCACAAACTTTTGGACTGCCAAATGGAATTCGTAACGGTCAAAATCACCTAAGATTTCTGTTTGTAATTTTTCAGTTAAGACTAAGGCATAGCGATCAATTTCCATCCATTGATCAACAGGCAACAAATCTTTCTTTTCATCAAAGTCAGCTAAGTTTGCCATCAAGAAACGTAAGGTATTGCGAATACGTCGATAGCTTTCTGCAACCCGTTTCAGAATTTCGTCAGAAATAGTGAGTTCGCCAGAGTAGTCTGTAGAAGCGACCCATAGACGTAAGATATCTGCGCCGTAGGTGTCCATGACTTTCTGAGGCGCTACAACGTTACCTTTCGACTTACTCATCTTGTGACCAGCGCCATCCACCACAAAGCCATGCGTTAACAAAGCTTCATATGGAGCGCGACCATCAATTGCACAACCTGTTAATAAGGAACTTTGGAACCATCCACGATGTTGATCTGAACCTTCCAGATATAAATCGGCAGGGTGATTTAATTCTGGACGGCGCTTCAGCACTGCCGCATGTGTCGAACCAGAGTCAAACCAAACGTCTAATGTATCGGTCACTTTTTTATACTGCTCAGCATTTGCTGGTGCGTTGGCTGCTAAGAAAGCAGCCCCATCTAAACTAAACCAAGCTTCAATCCCTTGCACTTCAACTTGCAAACATACTTTCTCAAGTAGTTCAGAAGTTTGCGGATGTGGCTCACCAGTTTCTTTATGAACAAAAAGGGGCATCGGCACACCCCAATTACGTTGACGCGACACACACCAGTCTGGACGGTTTTTGATCATCGCCTCTAGGCGTGCCCTGCCCCAGCTTGGGAAAAATTCTGTGTTATCCACTGCTTGGTTTGCATACTCACGCAAACTTTTACCAGAGGCATCCGTTTCATTCATGCCAATAAACCATTGATGGGTCGCTAATTGCATCAAAGGGGTTTTATGGCGCCAGCAATGGGGGAAGCTATGATTTAAACGTGCACTGGCTAGCAAAGTGACATTTTCTTGCATTAAACCAAGAATCACTTTGTTCGCATCTTGACGACTTAAGCCGCGAATCTCTGAAAGTTCTACTAACTCACTTGTGAAAAACTTACCATCAGCGCCAATCAACACGCGTGGTTTTTCATTTGGGAAGTGTGCACGCATCACTAACCAGTCATCATTACCATGCGCTGCTGCAGTATGCACTAAACCAGTACCCGCTTCAGTCGTCACATGTTCACCACAAATCACGGGGACTTGTCGGCGATCAAAAGGATGATTCAGCATGAGGCCGTTTAATGAAGCGCCTTTGCAGGAAGCCAAGACTTGAGCGCCTTCCTCACCGTAGCGAGTCAATGTGGCTTGTGCCAATTCGCGAGCCAGGATGAGCAAACCTTTGCTCGTTTGAATAAGATCATAATCCAATTCAGGATGCACGCTGACCGCCTGATTAGCAGGCAATGTCCAAGGGGTCGTCGTCCAGATCACCGCATGCACTGGACCAGAAATATCCACGCCGAACACTTTTGCCAAAGCGGCCTGATCAACCACCTTGAAACCCACATCAATGGCTGGAGAATTCACATCCTCGTATTCAACTTCGGCTTCTGCTAACGCTGAACCACAATCCACACACCAATGGACTGGCTTACTACCTTGATACAAGTAACCGTTTCTGTAGATATCTCCCAAAGCACGCATAATGTCGGCTTCGGTTTTAAAGTCCATGGTGAGATACGGCTGATCCCAATCTCCTAAAACACCCAAGCGCACAAAGTCTTTCTTTTGGCGCTCAACTTGTTCTTTTGCATATTCGCGGCAAAGCTCGCGGAATTTTGCTGGCGCAATTTCTTTACCGTGGGTTTTCTCAACCATCAATTCAATCGGCAAGCCATGGCAGTCCCAACCAGGCACATAAGGCGCATCAAAGCCACTCATGGTTTTAGCTTTAACGATAATATCTTTTAAGATTTTATTCACCGCATGGCCAATATGAATATCACCATTGGCGTAAGGAGGGCCGTCATGCAGAATGAATTTTTTAGCGCCGGCACGGGCTTTACGAATACGCTGATACAGCTTTTTATCTTGCCACTCTTTTAACCAAGCAGGTTCTCGCTTAGCCAAATCTCCACGCATAGGAAAACTGGTCTCAGGCAGATTAAGCTTATATTTTGAATCTTCAGTCATTACAAACTTTCAGTCTTTTACTTTTCAATTATCTAAAAAAATTACGTGCCACTTGAGCATCTTTTGCAATTTGCGCTTTCAACGCATCTAAGCCATCAAATTTCATTTCATCTCGAATTTTATGATAAAACTCCACATGAACATGTTGATCGTACAAATCCCCATCAAAATCAAACAGATGGACTTCTAACAATAATTTTGGGACCCCTGCAATTGTGGGCCTTACCCCTAAATTTGCAACGCCATTTAATCCGTCTAATTTTACTGCATACACTCCCGTTAAGGCAGGTCGTTCATGCCGCATGTGTACATTTGCAGTAGAAAATCCTAGTTTTCGTCCTAACTGTGCGCCATGAATCACTTTTCCACTAATGCTGTAAGACCGTCCTAGTAGATGCCTTGCAACATTCAATTCTCCAGCTGCAAGGGCATTTCTGACGCGCGTACTTGAAACCCGTACGCTTTCTCCAGGCAATTGAATATCATCGTTGATTAAATTCACCTGAGGCAAACTAATCAAATTTAAACCAGCTTTAGCAATATCGACCACGCCACCGCGTCGGCCAGCCCCAAATCTAAAATCTTCGCCTACCAGAATGGTTTTAGCATTGAGTGACCCAATGAGCATCTCACGAATAAAATCATCACTACTTAAACTCGCAAAACGTTGATTGAATCGACACAAGTAGACGGTATCAACCCCTGCCTTTTCGAACCATTCCAACTTCTCTCTAAGCGAGGCAAGCCTTGCTGGTGCTTTATCTGGCGTAAAGAATTCACGCGGGTGGGGCTCAAAAGTCATCACGGAAGTCTGCAAGGATTGTGAGGTCGCCACCGACTTCAATTCCTTCAGCAAAGCTTGGTGCCCCAAGTGCATCCCATCAAAATTACCGATAGCTAATGCGCATGGCTGAATCTGCTCAGCAGGAAAATGTCTTAAAATTTTCATGATGACTAGATGATGGTGCGCTTCATAAAGTCTTTAACACGAATTCCAAGCACCCAAAGAACAAGGAAGTAAGTGGCTGAACCGAGCACAAGCAATATCACCAAATGGATTAACTTAGGGAGGAGCTTATAAGTCATCCACGTCACATCAGGACCCGCAGCCACATGTAAAACAACAGCCATTAAACTCACTGCAATCGCTAATTTAGCCATAAAGGAATACCACCCGGCTTGCGGCTTAAAGACATTCGCTTTACGTAAATAGAAGTATAGCAACCCAGCATTCATACAAGCGCCAAGACCAATCGCTAACGCTAAGCCTGCATGCTTTAATGGGCCAATAAAGACCAAATTCATCAACTGAGTTGATGCTAATGTGAATAAAGCAATCTTTACGGGTGTTTTAATATTTTGTCTTGAGTAGAAAGCGGGAGCAAGCACCTTCACAAGGATAAGCCCTAATAATCCTAGGCTATAGGCCATCAAGGCTTGACGCGTCATTTCAACATCTAATGCACTAAATGCGCCATAGTGGAATAAACCCGTGACCAAAGGAACAGAAAGGACCGCTAATGCAACCGCAGCAGGCAATGCAAGAATAAACGTGAGTCGCAAACCCCAATCTAACAACTGCGAATACTCATCGTCAGCTTTATCTGCGTAGCTTTTCGCTAAACTAGGCAGCAAGATTGTCCCAAGCGCCACACCCAACACGCCTGTAGGAAATTCCATTAATCGATCAGCATAATAGAGCCAGGAAACACTTCCTGTGGCTAAAAAGGAAGCAAAGATTGTATTAATGAGTAAAGAAATTTGCGCGATCGACACGCCAAAAATAGCGGGGCCCATGAGTTTCAAAATTCGCCACACACCCTCATCTTTTAAGTTCAGCTCGAACTTAGGCACCAACCCTAATTTTCGCAAATAGGGGAGCTGATAAAATAATTGCGCGATACCTCCAACGAACACCGCCCAACCTAAAACCATCACAGAATGGTCAAAATAAGGCGCCACAAACAATACAGCTGCAATAAAAGAAAGGTTTAACCAAACAGGCGTCATCGCTGGAACGCTAAAATTACCGTAGGTATTGAGTACCCCACCAGCGAGAGAAACCAATGAGATAAAGAAAATATAAGGGAAAGTAATGCGAAGTAGCTCAACAGTTAAATCAAACTTAGCCTGATCAGCGGCAAAGCCAGGCGCACTAACTTGCACCACCCAAGGGGCAGCCAACATCCCCAAAATGGTAATCACCACCAAAAACAACCCAAGCAAAGTCGCCACATGATTGATGAGCGCTTTGGTTTCATCAATACTGCGCTGTTTCTTATACTCAGCCAAAATTGGCACAAACGCCTGAGAAAATGCACCTTCAGCGGAGATGCGTCGTAATAGATTGGGAATTTTAAAGGCGACAAAAAAGGCATCTGTTTCGACACCTGCGCCAAACACGCGTGCAATTAAGGTGTCTCGAACGAAACCTAGTATGCGAGATAGAAAAGTCATACTACCAACGGTAGCAAGTGCTTTAAGCAGATTCATGCGTGTGTATATGTCGTGTAAAATGATGTTGAAATCAGTGCTGATTTTAGCATGATAGGACCCACATCCTCGAACCCAATTGCTTATAAGTGCATCTGAACATTATTAATTAATGTAAATAAGCACAATTTAACACTGACAATATCTTGCAAAAGCCCCAATAAAAAGATAAGATGCTCGGCTTCGTATTTTGTTAATTAGGAAAATTCATGGCTAATACCGCGCAGGCAAGAAAACGTGCTCGTCAGGCAGTTAAGCAACGCGCCCATAACGCCAGCTTGCGTTCTACTTTGCGCACCGCGATCAAAAAGATCATCAAAGCGGTAGAGGCTGGTGACAAAGCTGTTGCACAAGCTGCATACTCTGAAAATGTGAGCGTGATTGATCGCATTGCAGACAAGAACATTATTCATAAAAACAAAGCTGCTCGTCATAAGAGCCGTTTAAATGCTTCTATTAAGGCAATGGCTTAATTAGTCAGCTTTACTAAGCATTCAATAAAAAAGCCGAACATTAAGTTCGGCTTTTTTATTGTCTATAATCTGGCTAACTAACCAATACCAAGTTCAGCGCGGGCTTTGATTGCATTCACCACAACGGTTTCTTGATCTGCCCCAATCACAGTGAAGTGACCCATCTTACGCCCTGGCCGAGGCTCATGCTTTCCATACAGATGAAGTTTTAATTCGGGCCGAGCAAAAATCTTATCCCAAGCAGGTTCCCTGCCTTCTTTCCAAATATCCCCAAGAATATTAACCATCACAGCCTGGCTGTGCAATCTTGCATCACCCAATGGCAAACCCACTAAGGCACGTAACTGTTGCTCAAACTGATTAGTCACATTGGCATCAATTGTGTAATGGCCAGAGTTATGAGGACGCGGCGCCATCTCATTGGCAAGCAATTCACCATTGCTCACAAAAAACTCCACTGCCAACACACCAATGTAGTTAAGTTTTTCTGCAATTTTCTCAGCTAAGGCACGTGCTTGTTCTTGAATCGCTTTAGGTGCTCGTGCTGGGACGATACTGACATCCAAAATACCATTCAAATGACTATTTTCTGCCGTTGGATAAACGGCCACATTACCCGCTGCATCACGCGCCAAAACCACTGAAACTTCATAATCAAGGTTGAGCATTTTCTCAAGAACGCATTGCTCAGACTTAAAGTTCTCAAATGCGGCTAATGCATCAGCATGATTGCTGACACGCGCCTGGCCCTTACCGTCATAACCAAAACGCGCTACTTTTAAGATGGAGGGATAAATCGCATCTCCATCCTTAGCTAAATCAGCAGCACTATTGACCACAACAAATGGGGCCACTGGAATGCCAGCATGACTAATGAATTGTTTTTCCATCACGCGATGTTGCGCAATAGAAACCGCCTCAGCAGAAGGTCGAACTGTACGCGTTTTAGCAAGTTTTTCTAAAGTGCTCGCTGGCACATTCTCAAACTCAGTTGTAATAGCCTCGCATGTATTCGCCATCTTTTCTAAAGCGGCGGCATCGTCATAACTGGCACACAAATGCACATCAGCAATTTTTCCTGCTGGGCTATTTTTATCTGGATCCAGCACCGTCACGCGATAACCCATTTCATGCGCAGCAATCACAAAAAAGCGACCCAATTGACCGCCGCCCAGCATCCCTAGCATTGCGGGAGGAAGGATAGTTTGGAAACTCAAGATTGCTCCGTTAATGTCATGTTGAATACTTTAGCGGTTTGCGCTGTACGAAAATCTTTTAATTTCCCTGCCAACACAGCATCACTATTCGCCAAAATCGATACAGCAAACAAACCAGCATTCACCGCACCCGCTTCACCAATTGCAAAAGTTGCCACCGGAATGCCCTTTGGCATCTGAACAATCGACATTAAAGAGTCTTGTCCTTGCAAGTGCTTACTAGCAACTGGAACGCCCAATACAGGCAATGTTGTTTTAGCTGCAACCATTCCTGGCAAATGCGCTGCACCCCCTGCTCCGGCAATAATGACTTGAATACCTTTGTCAGAAGCTGACTCAGCAAACTCAAACATCAAATCTGGCGTGCGGTGGGCAGAAACAACTTTGGCCTCATAAGGCACATCAAAGTCCTTTAATATTTGTGCAGCCAGCTTCATGGTTGGCCAGTCACTATCCGACCCCATAATGATCGCTACTTTTGGTGATGTTTTAGTCATAGTTGCCTCAGCACTCACAATTGAATCTTACAAAAGAATAAGGTTATCTCGGTGTATCAATTCCGCTTCATCCACATAACCCAAAATGGATGCAATTTGATTACTTGGTTGACGCAATATACGGGCTGTTTCAGCCGATGAATAATTCACTAAACCACGCGCGATTTCCTGACCTTGCTCATCCAAGCAAGCCACAACATCCCCACGTTCAAAGCTACCATCAACAGCGACAACACCCACGGGCAATAAACTTTTACCTTCTGAACGCAATACTTTGACAGCGCCAGCATCTAATTTTAATTGGCCAGACACACGGAGATGGTCTGCCATCCATTGTTTTTTAGCCAGCATCTTGCCTTGCTGAGTATGCAGATGCGTCCCAATAAGCTCGCCTGAAGCCAGTTTAATCAGGACTTCCTTTTCACGGCCTGAAGCAATAATGGTATGCGCACCGCTTCTAGCAGCTCGCTTAGCAGCCAGCACTTTAGTCAGCATTCCGCCAGTACCAACACTACTTCCAGCACCGCCTGCCATCGCTTCCAAAGCCTCATCACCAGCTGCCGCATACTCAATAAACTGCGCATCAGGATTTTTACGTGGATCAGCAGAATACAGTCCAGCTTGATCAGTCAAGATAACTAAAGCATCCGCTTCAATTAAATTAGCCACCAAAGAAGCTAAAGTGTCGTTATCCCCAAAACGAATTTCATCCGTGACGACGGTATCATTTTCATTAATGATCGGAATGACGCCCAAATCAAGCAAGGTTCGCAAAGTGCTTCTAGCATTGAGATAACGCTTACGATCCACCAGGTCATCATGAGTGAGGAGAACTTGTGCTGTACGCAAAGCGTGTTTCGAAAAGCATGATTCATACATTTGAACCAAGCCCATTTGACCAACTGCTGCGGCCGCTTGTAGTTCGTTCACTGCCGTTGGGCGCTTCTTCCAGCCTAGACGTTGCATGCCCTCAGCCACCGCACCACTGGAAACCAAAACCACTTGCCTTGCTTGCAGGCTGCCATCTTTAGGATGCACCAAACGCGCAATCTGATCCGCCCAAGCAGCAATTGCTGCTTGATCCAGTCCCTGACCATCATTCGTAACTAAGCTTGAACCTACTTTAATTACGATACATTTTGCGTCAGCTAATAATGACTTCATATCGCTCAAGTCTAATCTGCACTTTCAATTCTTTTAAGCGCTGCAGCTTCTTTACGCGCCAATCTCTCTGCAGCCAATTGTGCTTGTTCAGCCTCTTCCTCTTCTCGCGCTTTGGCACTGACTTCTTCTACGTGCTCCATAATCGCATAAACGAGCTCTTTGCAACCTACACCGTTAATAGCAGAGATCGCAAAAGAACGACCCTTCCAGCCATACGCCTTCACAAATTCAGCTACTTTTTCAGCTGAGCTCTCAAGCATATCGACTTTATTAAGCACTAACCAGCGAGGTTTGTTATAAAGCTCTTCATCGTATTTACGTAACTCTTCAACAATGGCTTTTGCTTCAGCCACAGGGTCAACAGCCTCATCAAATGGGGCCAAATCCACAATATGTAGCAATAATCGCGTACGTGCTAAATGGCGTAGAAATTGATGTCCAAGTCCTGCACCTTCTGCAGCACCTTCAATTAATCCAGGAATATCTGCAATCACAAAACTACGATTGGTATCAACACGCACTACACCCAAGTTAGGATGTAAGGTGGTAAACGGATAATCTGCTACTTTTGGTTTTGCTGCAGAAACAGAACGAATGAAGGTGGATTTACCTGCATTGGGCATTCCTAGCAAACCAACATCGGCCAATACTTTAAGTTCTAAATAAAGCTCGATTTCTTCACCAGGTTCTCCCTTTGTACATTGACGCGGAGAGCGGTTCATACTGGACTTAAAGTGAATATTACCTAATCCACCCTTGCCCCCTTTTGCTAAGATTGCTCTTTGCCCATGCTCCGCCAAATCAACTAAAGACTGACCTGATGCTTTTTCAGTGATCACAGTACCCACTGGGACCCTGAGAACCATATCGTCTCCACCAGCGCCGTAGCAATCAGAACCACGGCCATTCTCACCACGCTGAGCACGGAAGCTACGTGTATATCGGTAATCGACTAAGGTATTAATATTGCGGTCTGCTTCAATATAGACAGATCCGCCATGACCACCGTCACCACCATTGGGACCCCCCATTGGCTCATATTTTTCACGACGGAAAGTTGCCACGCCGTTACCGCCATCGCCAGCAAAAAGCTTAATGGTAGCTTCATCTATAAATTTCATTGATCACCGCACAAATTGATATCACCCTTCGGACTCAGCATTGGAACTCAAGCTTAAAATCCATTTGGAACTAACCGTATCATACCGCCAAGTTAGCCCCATATAAAACAAAAAAGCCCTACCAAGCGATAGGGCTTTTTATAGTGCTTGCTAGTATTAAAGCGGGATAATACTTACCATCTTACGACGCAACGCACCTTTAATCGCGAAAGCAACTTTACCGTCAACTTTTGCATATAGTGTGTGGTCTTTACCCATGCCTACATTTTCACCAGCGTGCATACGAGTGCCACGTTGACGAACAATGATACTACCAGCTGAAACTTCTTGCTCACCGAAGGCTTTAACACCTAATCGTTGGGCCTGCGAGTCACGACCGTTACGGGAACTACCGCCAGCTTTCTTATGTGCCATTTTCTACTCCTTATTCAGCAGCTTTAGCTTTTGCAGCTTTAGCCTTTGCTGGTTTAGTTGAAGCGCCACCGAAATCAGCAATTTGGATTTCTGTATAACTTTGACGATGACCTTGTGTCTTACGGTAGTGTTTACGACGACGGAATTTGAAAATCATTACCTTGTCGCCACGGCCGTGTGATAACACTTTAGCTGTCACGCTAGCGCCAGCAATTAGTGGTGCACCAATGGTGACGTTTTCGCCATCAGCCAACACCAATACTTGATCGATAGTAACGTCGCTACCGACATCACCAGTTAATTTTTCTACCTTAAGCCTTAGGCCTGGGGTTACGCGGTATTGTTTACCGCCAGTCTTGATGACTGCATACATGTTAAGCCTCGTTTGCTACGCATTCAAATGAACTGCGCATTATACGTAAAATTCAGACTTAAGCAAATACAAAATCGGCTACAGCATAAAAACTTACTAGGCCAACTGAATCTAAGAATTAGATTCCCTCAAAACCGTGCGGTTAAGTCCGCGTCAAGGCTTAATAATCCATCAAAAGACCGGCAAAATCTGTTTCATCAATGCTAAAATTGATGAAACTATTATTGGTAGCTCTAATTGTCCCTCACCCAAATACAAACCTGCATTGCCGACGATATGCGTGCAGTCGATCAAGTGATACGTCAATCGCTTCATTCTGAGGTTGTTCTAATCAATCAAGTTGCCGACTATATTATTAATAGCGGCGGAAAACGCCTTCGGCCTGCATTAGTGCTGCTCTCAGCAGGGGTGTTTGGCAAAGTAAATACGCATCACCATACGCTTGCGGCTGTCGTTGAATTCATTCACACAGCAACCCTACTCCATGATGATGTCGTTGATGAGTCCTCCTTGCGTCGTGGCCGTGCAACTGCAAACACACTATTTGGAAATGCAGCCAGTGTCTTAGTGGGCGACTTTGTTTATTCGCGAGCATTCCAGATGATGGTGGATGTGCAAAATATGCGCGTCATGGAAATATTATCTGAAGCCACCAACATTATCGCCGAAGGTGAAGTGCTTCAACTCCTCAACATTAATGATGCAGATATTAGCGATGAGGATTATCTTCGGGTGATTCATTATAAAACAGCTAAATTGTTTGAAGCAGCCACCAGACTAGGGGCCGTCATTTGCGATGCGCCGCCAGAGACCGAAGCCGCATTGGCTGAGTATGGCATGCGAATAGGAACCGCTTTTCAACTCATTGATGATGTACTCGATTTAAGTGGCGAGAGTGAGCAAATCGGAAAAAATCTCGGGGATGACATTGCCGAGGGCAAGCCAACGCTCCCACTTCTATATGCCATGCGTCATGGCAACGCCCAACAAAAAAACTTAATTCGAAAATCCATTGAACAGGGCGGGTTGAACGATATATCAGAAGTCATTCAAGCAGTTAAAGAAACCGGTGCGCTTGATTATGTAAGATCTATTGCAGAAACTGAAGCTCAGTTGG
>CAIVUE010000085.1 GCA_903909015.1 uncultured Methylophilaceae bacterium | reverse complement strand
TGTCCGCCTCGATCGCTTCTTTCGGGTCTTCGAGAACCATAAATATTCAGTCATAGACCCATCTATTGAACAGTCAGAGCTCACTCGCGAGGTCGCGGTTGCTCCAGATGAGCACTTCATCTTGCATCCCGGTGAATTCGTTCTAGCCAGCACCTACGAGGTTATAACCCTCCCCGACGATATCGCCGGGCGCCTTGAAGGAAAATCTTCACTGGGTCGACTGGGGCTGCTGACCCACTCCACCGCCGGATTTATTGATCCGGGCTTCTCCGGTCACATCACACTGGAACTCTCCAACGTGGCGAACCTTCCCGTGAAACTCTTTCCTGGAATGAAGATCGGGCAGCTTTGTCTCATCAAACCCTCATCTCCTGCTGAGCATCCTTACGGCTCAGCCCTCTATGGTTCTAGATACCAAGGCCAGCGCGGTCCAACCCCAAGCAAGTCTTGGCTCAATTTCCATAAATCAAAAACGCAATAGAATTACATCCAGTCACTTTGCGTTACTAGTAACGGAGCAAATATAGATGAATTCAATTATTACAGGCGTCATCGCAATCGCGGTACTTGCATTTATTGGCATCGTTCCACGGAACAAACTTATTCGTTTGAATGTATCAGTTGATGAGGCCTGGGCTCAGATTGAAGTTCAGCTCAAGCGCCGTGCAGATTTAATTCCTAATTTGGTTGAAACTGTTAAAGGCTATGCATCCCATGAGAGCAACACATTGCAGGCAATAGTGGATGCTCGAGCGAAGTCAACGAGTGCAACTTCTGTTGCAGATGTTGCCGCAGCAGATGGTGAGATGAGCAAAGCACTGCGCGGACTCCTTGCTGTTACAGAAAATTACCCAGACTTAAAGGCGTCATCTAACTTTCTAGCTCTTCAAGAAGAACTTTCATCAACTGAGAATAAAGTTTCCTTTGCGCGCCAGTTCTATAACGACAATGTGCGTGGGCTAAATACTGCTATCAAAACATTTCCAACGAACATGTTTGTTAACGCAGCAAAAGTGAAAGAGCGTCCTTTCTATGAAATTGATGATCCTCAAGATCGTAAGGCGCCACAGGTAAAGTTCTAAATATGGATTTCAGGCAGATACAGAGCGCTAACAAACGCAAGAGCAGCGAACTGCTCTTTGGTATGGGGCTTTTAGTTGGTCTTGTGGCATGGGCGCTACTTACTTATTTTGGAAAGACTGGAATTGGTGTCGTGCCATTTGCTGTGGGTATCGCTTTAATTTCTGTATGGGGATCATATTGGGCATCAGACAAGATCGTCATGACGATGACGGGCGCCAAAATTATTCAAGAGTCTGACAATAAACAGCTCTATGGTTTGGTTTCTGAAATTTGTATTGCAAGTGGATTGCCAATGCCAAAAGTTGCAATCGTCGAAGATAGCGCTCCTAATGCATTTGCAACTGGGCGGAACCCAGAGCATTCCGTCATTGCTTTTACAACTGGAATATTAAGTGCGATGGACCGAGAGGAATTGCAGGGTGTCACTGCTCATGAACTTGCCCATGTTGCCAACCGCGACACATTAGTTTCAGCAGTTGCTGCAACAACAGCAGGAGCGATTGCCATTCTTAGCGATTTCCTTATGCGAATGATGATTTTTGGTGGGGGCGGGCGCAGAGATAGTAATGACAATAACCAGAACCCCATCGCGCTCATTGCTTCAATCGTTGTCTTAATTCTTGCACCAATAGCTGCGTTACTACTTCGCCTTGCTATTTCTCGGAAACGTGAAGCACTTGCTGATGTCACCGCAGTTGAATTTACTCGCAATCCTGCAGGTCTTAGGCGCGCTCTTGAAGTATTACAAAGAGATAGCACCGTTGTCCGGCAACGCTCTACATCAGTTGCGCATATTTGGATTGAGTCACCACTAGATTCAAGTGCAACTTCTAAACTATTTTCAACACATCCTCCTTTAGAAGAACGCATCGCAACACTTCGAGCAATGGAGTCTGGTTCATGAAGAAAGTAATAGTTGGCTTAGCTGTTATAGCAATTTCACTCGGAGTTTCGATAAATTCATTTGCCGCATCTTCAAAGCCAACTCCTGCTTCTGGTGGCATGAAGATGGATATGCCAAAACCAAGTACGCCTCCATTAACCGGGAAAGCTGCGAAGGCTGGTGGAACAATTCTTGATGCTCCAATTCCCTCTTCGATTTTATCTATCCCACTTCAAGATGTGAATGGCAAGACTTTCACACTGGGTAGTCTTAAAGGCAAAACAGTTGTCCTCACTGACTTCCTAACGAGCTGTCCAGATATTTGCCCTTTAACTTCGGTGAATATGCGCCAAATTGGCACATCAATTGCAAAGGCAAAACTTTCAGACAAAATTGTTTCATTAGCAGTATCTGTTGATGGAAAGAGAGATTCAGTTTCACGCATAAGTGCCTACCAAAAAATGTTTAATGACAATAGTTGGAGCATTGGAACTGGCTCACCAAGTGACCTGGCTTCTCTGTGGAAGTTTTTTGGAGTTTTCACAAAGATTGATACCGCTACAAAAGGTCTCTTAGATTGGCAAACAGGAAAACAGAGTGCATACGATGTTCAGCATGCTGATGTCATTGCGATAATTGGCCCGGATTCTCATTGGCGTTGGCTTGACTTGGGAAATCCACAAGTTCAAAATCCAAAATCTCCTAATTTAATGCCTATGAAATTAATGAATTATTTGACGGAAGAGGGAAAAGTAAACTTATTTAAACCTGAACAACCAACGTGGACAACACAAGCTGTTTATAGCGCTTTAAATGAAATTTTCTCTATTAAGATTGGTGGATAAGGTTTGAAGAAGGTTCTTTTTATTTCATTTGGATTTTTGTTCTTAACAAGCCAACCTGTTTTTGCACATACAAATTTGATTGCTTCAAACCCTACTCGTAATGCTGTACTTTCAAAGTTGCCTTCAAAGATCACGCTAACTTTTGAGGACCCCCTACTTACTTTAGGGAAAACGGCAATTAATCATGT
>CAIVUE010000084.1 GCA_903909015.1 uncultured Methylophilaceae bacterium | reverse complement strand
TATTTTAATTGTTTTACTTGCGACAGGTATTCTTGGACGCATTATGGAGCCATTTATTGAAGCAGTGATTCAGATCATCCAATTCATTTTTTAATTTTTTGGGCGTGATTGCGCGCCTTTTCGTATAATAGATTCATCTTTATTTCTGGTAATTAAACACTATGGCAGTTGAGCGCGTTTTATCGGGTATGCGTCCTACGGGAAGCTTACATCTTGGACATTATCACGGCGTGTTAAAGAACTGGGTTAAGCTCCAGCATGAGCATGAATGCTTGTTCTTTGTTGCTGATTGGCATGCCTTGACTACCCACTACGATACGCCTGAAATTATCGAAGAAAGTGTTTGGGAAATGGTGATTGATTGGATTGCAGCAGGAGTGGATCCGGCGAAAGCGACCATCTTTATCCAGTCTCGTGTTCCAGAACATGCAGAGCTTCATACATTGCTTTCAATGATTACCCCGCTAGGTTGGTTGGAGCGTGTGCCAACCTATAAAGATCAACAAGAAAAGCTCGCACAAAAAGATTTATCCACCTATGGCTTTTTAGGGTATCCGTTGCTTCAAAGTGCAGATATTTTGATTTATAAAGCAACACAAGTCCCTGTTGGTGAAGACCAGATCCCGCATATTGAATTTACTCGTGAAATTGCTCGCCGATTTAATCATATATACGGCCGTGAAAAAGGCTTTGAAGAAAAGGCAGAGGCCGCCATTAAAAAACTAGGTAGCAAACGCGGCGGCTTGTACGAAGAACTGCGGACTCGTTATCAAGAAAGCGGTGATGATGAGGCCCTTGAGTCAGCTCGCGCTATGATTGAAGAACAGCAAGGTTTAAGTTTGGGCGATCGTGAGCGTTTGCTTGGCTATTTAGAAGGTGGCGGAAAGATGATTTTGGTTGAGCCGGAATATAAGCTCACGCCCGCATCAAAAATGCCTGGTTTAGATGGTCAGAAAATGTCTAAGTCTTACAATAACACCATATCTATGTGTGAATCCCCCGATGTTGTGGCCAAAAAGATTAAGACTATGCCAACCGACCCTGCGCGCATTCGTTTGACTGATGTGGGTGATCCTGAAAAATGTCCTGTTTGGCAATTGCATGAAGTTTATTCAAGCGACGAAACTAAAGCTTGGGTGCAGCAAGGTTGTCGTACTGCTGGTATCGGTTGTATCGCATGCAAAGGGCCATTAATTGAAAGTGTTTTGGAAGAGTTAAGACCTATCCAAGAACGTGCTGCACAATATGCTGAAGACCCAATGTTGATTAAAAACGTTGTGGCTGAAGGTTGTGAACGCGCCCGCAAAATGGCACGTGAGACAATGCGTGAAGTTCGTGAAGCAATGGGTTTGAGCTACTCATAAGCGCGTGAATACGCTAATTACAGAAGTTAAAGCTCATACAGAACCACGTCTTCATGGGGAGGCGATCACATCGCTACCCCATGACTTATACATTCCCCCTGATGCATTAGAAGTTTATCTAGAGACTTTTGAAGGTCCCCTAGATTTATTGCTTTATCTGATTCGCAAACATAATCTCGATATTCTAGATATTCCGATGGCGGAACTGACGCGCCAATATATGGGTTATGTTGAAAAGATGCAGGCAATTAAATTGGAATTAGCGGCTGATTACTTGCTGATGTCTGCGATGTTGATAGAGATTAAATCGCGAATGTTATTACCTAAACCAGCTGAAGTGGAATCAGAGGATGATCCGCGTGCTGAGTTGGTGCGTCGTTTGATGGAATATGAAGCGATCAAATTGGCTGCACAGAAGTTAGATGAATTGCCGCAAGTGGGTTTGGACTTAATGGTGGCTAATGCTTATTTTGAGCAAATTATTCAGGTTCAATCGGCACAAGTCTCTATGGAAGATTTGTTAGCTGCTTGGCAAAATGTGCTTAAGCGCGCTAGTCATTTTGCGCATCATAAAGTTGGTAAGGCAGAGCTCTCGGTTCGCGAACATATGAGCCAAATTTTGCGCAAATTAAAAGAGCACAATATGATGGAATTTTCGGCCTTGTTTGATGTGGAAAATGAAGGCATTCCTAAGCTAGTTGTTTGTTTTTTAGCGATATTGGAATTGGCGCGTGAAGGGCTTGTTAAGATAACCCAGCAAGAGGCTTTTACCCCGATATACCTTCACATTAATCAAAGTACTTGAGATGGAATCAAACAACACTACTCAGATCAAAACTATCCTCGAAGCAGCCTTGCTGACTAGTCCAAGTCCTTTGTCATTGGATGACCTGTTGCGCTTATTTTCTGAGCGTGTGGAGCGAACAACGCTTAGAATGTTACTTGATGAGATCAAACAAGACTGGCAAGCAAGAAAACCCAATAGTATGGAGTTGGTTCAAGTGGCAAGTGGTTGGCGTTTTCAGGCTTTGGCTGAATTAGCTCCTTTCTTATCTAGACTTAATCCAGAGCGTCCACAGCGCTATTCTCGTGCAGCGATGGAAACATTAGCCATTATTGCTTACCGTCAGCCAGTGACACGTGGTGACATTGAGGAATTGCGTGGCGTGGCGGTGAATCCTAACACCATACGCCAATTGCAAGAGCGTGACTGGATTGATGTCGTTGGCCAGCGGGATGTCCCTGGTCGTCCTTCACTTTATGCTACAACCAAAACCTTTTTAGATGACCTTAATTTGAAATCATTGGCTGATTTACCAGTAATGGAAGTTTTTGTTGAACAGCCTTTTTCCGAGAGTGATGCCTTCATAGAAACTGGTTCGGAAACGGTCGCGCAAGTCGATTTTATTGATAACAGTGACGCCTCGGCTAATTAAAATATTTAGCTCAACAATCTGCGGTAAAATTAGCATTATTCAATTATCAAAAAATCCAACATGGCTCGTCCTTTTAAGCAACAGCGTGACCCTCAGCGCACGGTTAAACGTCCAACGACTAACTTTACGCCTATCGCGCCAGATCCTGATGCCCCCCCAGCACCAACGCAGCGCTTACATAAGCTATTAGCTTTGGCTGGTTTAGGTTCGCGGCGTGATATGGAAGCTTTAATTGCTAGTGGTCGTGTGACAATTAATGGGCAAGTAGCAACGCAAGGTGCAGGTGTAACAGAGAACGATATCGTCCGTGTGGATAGCCGTCCAGTCCGATTGCCATTCGAGCCAGAATTAGCAAAGGTTTTGATTTATCACAAGCCAGAAGGCGAGATTGTTAGTCAAGATGACCCTGAAGGCCGTGCAAGCGTTTTCGATAAGTTACCTAAAGTACGTGGTGCCAAATGGATCGCCATTGGCCGTTTAGATATTAATACTTCAGGCTTGCTGATTTTTACTACGTCGGGTGAGCTTGCCAATCACTTCATGCATCCTCGTTATGGCGTGGAGCGTGAATATGCTGTGCGTATCTTTGGCGAATTGACCGATGAGCAATTAGCACAATTGCGAGTTGGCATTGAGTTAGATGATGGTCCTGCAAACTTCGATATCATCAACCCGCAAGGTGGTGAAGGTTCCAATCATTGGTATCAAGTGGTTCTGACAGAGGGCCGCAATCGTGAAGTTCGTCGACTTTTCGAAGCGTTTTTAGCACCAGTAAGCCGATTGATGCGTGTGCGTTTTGGTCCTGTTAATCTTCCACCACGCTTAAAGCGCGGCATGATGTTGGAACTATCACCTAAAGAGGTGGTTGGTCTGCTCGAGTGGGCAGGTTTGCCAACACCTAGTGCACCACTTCGCCAGCTTACCGGACGTGAAAAAGATAAGCTGGGCACTGCTTTCACACCGAAACCTAAACGTGAGGCAAGGGAGCGTATTGCTGCAGGTGAGCGCAACAAAAGTGAGCGTCAAAGCTATTATGAACGTAATGCGCCACCAAGCTTGGCTGAAACCCTAACAGGTACGCAACGTAAGAGTCGTGGAACTAACTCAGTCGATAAAAAAACCTCAGAAAGAGCAGCTACTGATAAAGAGAAATTAGACAGAGCCGATTTTGCGAGAGATAAGCGTAATTCACGTGGCAAAACTTCGGCGCCTAAAAAACCAGCCAATCGTCGAATACGCCAAGGAACCGATGTTGTAAATGCTGGTGAAAAACCGCCTAAGCGTCATAAGTCCTAATTTTTTTAGTTATTAGCACCTATGAATTAAATAGGTAATTGTTCTTTCGTGAGCAAGAAGACGAATTGATTGCCTGACTCAACATCTAGCCACGTAAATGGCAAATCAGGAT
>CAIVUE010000083.1 GCA_903909015.1 uncultured Methylophilaceae bacterium | reverse complement strand
CAGCAGCAGATATCCTCCGAAATGCCAACCAACCGCTATTTGCTGGTCTTGGTACAGAAGTGCACGGCATGAGAAGTGCATTAAGTTTAGCGGACAAAGTGGGTGCATCACTCGATCACATGAATGCATATAGCAGTTTTCGAAACACTCTAGTCATACAAAACTCAGGATGGCAAGTTACGACGCTGACAGAAGTTCGCAATCGCGTGGACTTACTATTGATCATTGGCACTGATATCGTTAGCCATAACCCAAGATTCTTCGAACGTAATATTTGGAACGAAGAAAGTATGTTTGACCAAGATACAAACAGCCGCGAAATTGTTTATTTAGGTGGTCAATCTTTAGAAACAGCCGCAGGCATTTCCCCAAAAGGCAAAAAACCAACTGTACTACCTTGCGACCCAGCACGCTTACCAGAAGTCGTCGCTGCTTTACGGGCCATTATCTCTGGAAAAAACCTGCAGGAAACCGAAATCTCAGGAATTAAGACTTCAGATTTGCAAAGCTTAGCGGAACGCCTAAAAGCAGCAAAATATAGTGTAGTCACTTGGATTGCTAGCGATCTAAACTTTAAGCATGCTGAACTCACAATTCAAAATATCGCAGAATTAGTTATCAAACTTAATGAGAAGACACGTTCCTCTGGTTTACCTCTTGGGGGTTCGGATGGGGACTATAGTGTCAATCAAGTAAGCACATGGACCAGCGGTTATCCCATCCGCAATAGATTTACTCGTCATTATCCAGAGTACGACCCCTATCATTTCAGCACAGAAAGTTTACTTAGTAATAGTGAAGCTGACGCACTCCTCTGGGTAAGTGAATTTAATCCAGACAAAAACCCACCTAAAACGAACATTCCTACCATCGTGATAGGCCATGGCAATATGTCAGCAAATAATACCGCTGTTTTCATTCCGATTAGCACCGCGGGGATCGACCACATAGGGACAATGTTTAGAATTGACAGCTCAGTCAGCTTGCCTCTTGGAAAGTTGCGTAATAGCAATCTTCCTAGCCTCACTGATGTGATTAATGAAATTGAAGCCGCACTATAAAATATTATGAGAGCTAACCCATGATAATCAAATTAAGCGGCGGTAAAGTTTACGACCCGGCAAATCAAATTGATGGAAAAGTGCTGGATATCTTCATTCGTGATGGCCGAATTGTAAATCGTCCTAGAGATGATGAAACCATAGATCAAACATATAACCTAAACGGCAAAGTAGTCATGGCTGGTGCCATTGACATGCATACCCATATCGGTGGTGGCAAAGTCAATATTGCCCGAATGATGTTGCCAGAAGACCACCGTGCAGACCCAAGTCATCACAGTGCATTATGCCGCTCTGGTTGCGGACACGCAGCCCCTTCAACATTCACTACAGGTTATCGTTATGCTGAAATGGGGTATACGGCTGCATTTGAACCAGCACTGTCACCTGTGAACGCACGCCAATCGCACTTAGAAATGGGTGATACCCCTATCATTGATAAAGGCGGTTACGCCATGATAGGGAGCGATGACTTTTTCTTGCGTATGTTAGCCGCAAAAAAAGATCAAAATGCCATTAATGATTACGTTGCTTGGATCATGCACGCATCACAAGCCATCGGAATTAAAGTGGTCAATCCTGGCGGAATTAATGCATTCAAGTTTAATCAACGTGCTTTAGACCTTGATGAACAAAATGCCCATTACCAAGTAACACCACGTGAAGTATTGAAAGCACTTTCAAGGGCTGTTCACGAGCTTGGAGTTCCACACCCACTCCACGTCCATGGCAACAACTTAGGCGTCCCTGGCAATATGGAAACCACCCTAAAAACCATGGGGGCGTCTGAAGGCTATCCGCTTCATTTAACGCATATTCAATTTCATAGTTATGGCACTGAAGGTGACCGCAAGTTCTCTTCAGGGGCAGCAGCTATTGCTGAAGCCCTGAATAAAAATAAAAATATATCAGCCGATGTTGGACAAATTTTATTTAATCAAACTGTGACAGCTTCGGGCGACAACATGCGCCAGTTTGCAAACTCAACACTGGGCTCACCACGTAAATCTGTGATTATGGATATTGAGTGCGACTCAGGTTGCGGTGTTGTTCCATTTAAATATAAAGATCAGAATTTTGTAAATGCTCTGCAATGGGCTATTGGACTTGAGATCTTCTTACTCAGTGACGATCCATGGCGAATTTTCTTAACGACTGACCACCCCAATGGCGCACCATTTACTAGTTACCCGCATCTCATTAAATTACTCATGGATAAAACATTCCGTAATGAGATGTTTGCGAAACTAAACTTAGATGCACAGGCAATGAGTACGCTCAGGAGTATAGAGCGTGAATATAGTTTGTATGAAATAGCCATCATGACGCGCGCTGGTGCAGCTAAATTAGTGGGACTTCATGATCGCGGTCATTTAGGGGTTGGTGCCGGTGCTGACATTACCGTCTATACAGATCATGCTGACCGCGAAAAAATGTTCTCTAAACCCGATTATGTATTTAAAGACGGGGAACTCGTTGTCAAAGATGGGCAAGTAGTCAAAGTCACTTGGGGACATACACATACCGTCAAACCCGACTATGACAAAGCCATCGAAAAAGATATTAAGCAATATTTCGATAAGTTCCACACAATGAATATGGAAAACTTCAAAGTGAGCAACGACGAAATAGCTGAAGGAGGACGAGGCGGCGTAGTCGTCCAACCCTGTGAGGGTCGAAGGGAGAAATCATTATGATCATCAATGGCGTCCAAATTGACGATACCTTTGCCGAGGCTTTCAATATGCGAGGCACCCGAGTCATTATCACTGCTCAAAACCATCGATGGGCTTATAACGCTGCCAATGCCATGACAGGCTTTGCAACATCGGTTATTGGTTGCGGTGTAGAAGCTGGTATTGAACGTGAACTAACACCAAACGAAACGCCAGATGGGCGTCCAGGCGTATCCGTCTTAATGTTTGCAATGGGCAGCGCTGTGCTCATGAAACAACTTGAAAATCGCATGGGACAAACGATTCTGACCTGTCCAACAGCAGCCGCTTTTTCAGGCATTGATGGTAACGAACGAATCAATCTAGGTAAAAATCTACGTTTCTTCGGGGACGGCTTCCAAATTTCTAAACAGTTTGGTGGAAAACGATATTGGCGAGTCCCTGTAATGGATGGTGAGTTTATTACTGAAGAAACCACCGGCATGGTACGTGCGGTGGGCGGTGGAAATTTCCTGGTATTAGCGACATCCCAATCACAGGCCCTTGCTGCCTGTGAAGCAGCTATTGAAGCGATGAAAAAAATTCCTAATGTGATCATGCCTTTCCCTGGGGGCGTAGTTCGCTCAGGATCAAAAGTTGGCTCAAAATATAAAGCCCTATTTGCATCTACCAATGACGCCTTCTGCCCAACATTAAAAGGGTTGACCAAAACACAACTCTCCCCTGAGGTTGAGTCTGTGATGGAAATTGTGATTGATGGTTTAACCGAAGCTGATATCCGCAAGGCCACCTTTGTTGGTATTGAGGCTGCTTGTAAATTAGGGAGCGCAAATGGAATCAAAAGGATATCCGCAGGTAATTACGGTGGGAAATTAGGTCCGTTTCACTTTCATCTTCGCGACATCATGAATGACAAAACTCTAGGCGGAGATCATTCATGAGCGCATTAACCTTCACCCTAAAAAAAGACTTATTGCAAAAATTAGATGTATCGCCCCTGACCCCTGATCAATTGTCAGATAAAAATATCAGTCAAATTTCTGCGACATTACTTTGGTATGGCAAGCAACAATTACGTGCTGACGATATTTTTCTAATCGAAGGATCCGATACTCAGGACCTAGTCTTTGAGAAATGCTCAGCCAAGGTTGATTACATTGGCAGCGGAATGAAAACAGGTCGCATTATTGTGAACGGCAATGCAGGTGCATTCTTAGCATTCCAAATGCAAAAAGGTGAACTCCTTCTGAATGGAAATGCTGCGGACTTTACCGCATGCGCAATGTCGGGTGGCTTGCTTCAGATAAATGGCAACGTAGGTGATTACCTCGGTGCAGCACTTGTCGGAGATAGAAAAGGAATGAAAGGCGGCACCGTCATTGTTAAAGGTGATGCCGGTGAACGCACAGGCGACCAAATGCGACGAGGCCTGATTTTGATTGAAGGCAATGTTGGAAGCTATTGCGGAAGTCGTATGTTGGCAGGCACTATTGGTATATTAGGCAATGTGGGCGAGTATGTTGGGTACGGGATGAGACGCGGAACACTAATTCTCACAAAACGACCAAGCCTTCATGCAACAATTCAAGATTGCGGCCTACATACTTTACCCTTCTTAAATTTGATGTTTAAGTCTTTCAGTCAACTTCCAAGCAAATTTGCACAAATTAATCAAAATCGTGCGCACCGTTTTGCGGGTGACATTGCTAACGACGGAAAAGGCGAGATTCTAATTTTGGAGTAAGAACTATCCAAATCTTTTTAAAATAGCGTCAACACAGGATTCTGGCAGACTAATAAGGACGCTCACTCCATCACCAAAAACCTTATCGAGCATGACGCCATCAATTTTTTCCAACTCACGCGTAAAATAATCCAACTCTTTATAATCTAATTTAAGTTGCAACTGCTTCATTTCTACATAGGGAACAATCGTTGCATCATCAATTGCAAGTCGCCCTGTTCCACCATACGCCCTAGCCAATCCCCCTGTACCGAGGTTGATGCCCCCATAATAGCGAATGACCCCCACACATACATTAATTAAATCACGGCCTTCCAAGAACTGTAAAATAGGCTTCCCAGCAGTTCCTGATGGTTCACCAGCATCGCTAAATCGCTGCACAATTCCTTGATCGGTTTTCAATCGAAATGCATAGGCCAAGTGATGCGCACTTTGATGTTGACTGGCTAGTTTTCTCAAGCAGGCTCCAACAGCACGCTCATCAGCGAAGTATTCAGCAATCGCTATAAATCTGGATTTGTTAATGGTGTATTCGGCGAAGCCGGATTTAGTGATTTTTAACACGAGACAACCTGAACAATAGACTTAGATATCGCCTTTTCTGGCCTTATCAATAATCTGAATTAATGTACTTTCTAATTCCTGAGCAGCTTTTTGTGCCCTTGGCGTTGGATTCTTTATACTTTTCAAATCATAAGTGGGCCGATCTATCGCCAAATATAACTGACCCTTTTGCTGATAAACCCCAATTCGACAAGGTGCAAATACAACAAATTCAGGATGATCGAGCATGATTTCTGCACCCATACCTAAATTACAAAATGCACGAACCTCCAAAACACCCTCGGGCGCTTGGCCTCGTTGTTTCATATGTTCTCCAATTGGGAAATTGGCAGGATTTACAAAGTTCATTCCTTCAGAAATAACCTTAAGACTTGTCACGACATCGTCATAGCTCACATCCGGCTCAACAGGGACCGCGTAAATGGCTTTGTTGAAATCAATGGGTGGCAGAGGATTGGCTGCAATGGCTGGCAAAGCAATCAAGAGAAAAATTAAGCTTACGATGATTTTATTCATGAGACATTATGACATTAGATAACCTGCCTATGCGAGTGGGAAACAAACGAAATGCAGCCTTCATCCTTGAATTACCAATAAAAAAGCCGATCTTAAAGATCGGCTTTTTTACTAAACTACTAATTCATTATTCTTTTGATGCGCGTTTACGCTCATGCTCAAGCAAGTAACGTTTACGAATACGAATTGATTTAGGTGTCAATTCTACTAACTCATCATCATCAATAAACTCAACAGCTGACTCAAGGGTTATTTGAACAGCCGGCACCAGTCTTACCGCTTCATCAGTGCCTGATGAGCGAACGTTGGTTAATTGCTTACCTTTTATAGGGTTCACAATCAGATCGTTTTCACGGCTGTGAATACCAATCACCATACCCTCATATAACTTGTCGCCTGGCACAGAGAACATACGGCCACGATCTTGCAGCTTCCATAACGCATAAGCCACAGCCTCACCTTGCTCTGCTGAAATCAACACGCCATTACGACGTCCTGGCATATCTGCTTTTACTGGTGCATATTCATCAAAAATATGCGCCATCAAGCCAGTACCACGCGTCATTGTTAAGAATTCACTTTGGAAACCAATCAAGCCACGTGCTGGAATTTTGTATTCCAAACGTGTACGCCCATTACCATCTGATTCCATGTTTTGAAGCTCACCACGACGACGCCCCAACTCCTCCATCACAACACCTTGGGTATCATCTTCCAAGTCTACTGTTAAGATTTCGTATGGCTCACATTTTTGACCGTCGATTTCACGGTAAACGACACGTGGCTTGCCCACGGCCATTTCAAAGCCTTCACGACGCATATTTTCCAAAAGAATGGTCAAATGCAACTCGCCACGACCTGATACGCGGAACACGTCTGCATCTTGTGTATCTTCAACACGAAGTGCCACGTTCACCAACAACTCTTTTGTTAAACGGTCACGGATTTGACGACTGGTCACAAACTTACCTTCTGTACCGGCCAATGGTGATGAATTGACCATGAAGTCCATCGTCAGCGTTGGCTCATCCACCCCTAAAATAGGCATACCTACTGGGGTTTCTTTATCAGTCACGGTTACGCCGATGCCGATATCATCCAAACCAGAAATAATCACGATATCGCCAGCTTCAGCTTCTTTAACCTCTACACGCTCCAAACCACGGAAGCCAAATACTTGGTTAATACGACCTTGGCCAACCTGTGTGTCACCATTCATGATCGTTACTGCTTGACCTGGCTTAATACGACCATTCCAGATACGACCAATCCCTAAGCGACCAGTATAAGTTGAGTAATCTAGTGCAGACACTTGCATTTGCAATGGCGCATTACTGTCGCCTTTTGGTGGTTCTACATGATTTAAAATAGTTTCAAATAAAGGACGCATTGTGTCTGAAGCGTTTGCCATGTCTAAAGTTGCATAGCCATTCAATGCAGATGCATAAACCACAGGGAAGTCTAATTGCTCATCTGTCGCGCCTAAGTTAGCGAACAAATCAAATGTTTGGTTAATCACCCAGTTAGTGCGTGAACCAGGACGGTCAACCTTGTTAATCACTACAATTGGTTTCAATCCAAGTGCCAACGCTTTTTTCGTCACAAAACGTGTTTGAGGCATTGGGCCTTCAACGGCATCAACCAACAACACAACACCGTCAACCATCCCCAATACGCGCTCAACTTCACCACCGAAGTCAGCGTGCCCCGGAGTATCCACGACGTTAATATGTGTGCCTTCAAAGTTTAAGGCAGTATTTTTAGCAAGAATCGTAATGCCACGTTCTTTTTCAATATCGCCAGAGTCCATCACACGCTCACTGACAGCCTGATGGGCTGCAAAGGTGCCTGCTTGTTGTAATAACTTATCCACCATTGTGGTTTTGCCATGGTCAACGTGAGCGATAATGGCGATGTTGCGTAAATTTCTAGACATAAGATTCCGTGGCAATTAGAAATGCCGATTCATTAAAAGGGCGCGATTTTAACACAACTCGGCGTTAATCCCGCATAAAAGCATACGCATTTACAGTTTAGTTACATAAAAGGTTTTGACATCCTAGTT
>CAIVUE010000082.1 GCA_903909015.1 uncultured Methylophilaceae bacterium | reverse complement strand
GTGCCAAAAAAGCGGGTTAAACCCATCAAAATAAAAGATAATAATCAATCCGTTAAATTTGGGGCAATTAATGAAAAATCTGACTCTAATCTGCGAAGCGCAAGTAAAGCTCGGTGGTGATGCGGATGAAAGTGTAAATCCTTCCGGTATGATCGAGGCTAAAGTAACTTCTTGGGGTGCGCGTGAGGGGGCTGATGGTCGAAAATTTAATTATCAACCCGAAGGGTTCGCGCAATGGGCGGATGAATTCTCGAAAGGTGACAAACCTCTCCCGATGTTTTTGAATCACAACGATATGGGTATGCCTGTTGGTGAATGGAATAATTTTGAATTCACTGACGAGGGCATGAATGCTACCGGTAAAATATACATGAATACGGTAGCAGGATCCGACCTATATTCCGTACTCAAAGAATCCCCCAAGATGTTTGGAGGAGTTTCTGTTGGAGCATACGCAGATGAAGCCAAAATGGTTGATGCAGATGGTAATGATTTGGAACCCGATGATGATGGCGATGAAGGGTTTTTTCAGATCACTAAAGGCGGGCTCAGAGAAGTGTCGGTTGTTATGTATCCAAACAATCCACAGGCTGAGATCCAAAAACTAGAATGCTTTGACGCTGACGGAAAGCCAAACCCACGAATAATTGAGAAAATCTTGCGTGATGCAGGAGTTTCAAAAAAAGATGCGACCACCGCGTCTAGTATTTTCAAGCGAATTCTTGAAGGGCGTGATGTCCCAGAGAAACTTGAAGAAACCCCAATTCAGAGTGATTCGGATGCGGTGGTGACTGAAGCCCAGGTTCTCGAAGCTCTAGAAGCCAGAGAATTAATTGCTATTTTAAATAAACGTATCTAAGGAAAATCATGCTAGATAAAATCACGGAAAAACTGGACTCAATCGAAGCGAGTAATGCCGCCAAGATTACTGAGGCTACTGAAGCAGTAAAAAATGAAATGATGGAAAAGATCACTGCCCTGGAAGCTAAAATTTCAGAAGTGCAGGCACCTGCCATTATCAAAGCTCCAACAAAATCAGTAATCGTCGATGTGAATCGTTCCGTTAAAGAACAACTAAAGAATTTCTACAAAACCGATTCTCGCGTTCAGACAGAACTTAAAATGTTTGCTGACGAAGGTCAATACGATGCATACCTAAAAGAGACCGGTTCTACTCTTACCGGCGGTGGTGCAGGTATCGGTGGACTCACAGCTTACGATCCAGTGTTCGTATCATTGCGTTTAATGAATCCGTTACGCGGTTTGGCTCGTCAAAATGCTACCGAAGGCGCAACGTATCAGTTTCGCGCTAAGGTCGGCAATGCAGGCCCTGCATGGGGTTACGCGATCCAGAACAACGGCGCGACCACTACCGAAGCCATGAATATCTGGCAATTAACTTTGCAAGATTTGAATGTGCAATTCCCGATCCGCACTGCGGCTCTTGATGATATCGATGGTTTGGATCAAAACGTAGTGTCTGATATGTTGGCTGAGTTTAGCCAGACAGAAGCACAATCAATGGTCTTGAACAACGATCAAACCGATTCTCCAAATACCTACGGCGGCACTTCTGGTTTGCGTGGTTTGAATCAGTATGCAGGCGCTAACTCAACGTATACCGGCGGCACGATCTCTACCGCTGCTTACGGCACGAGTGGAACCGGATCGACCTCTGGCTTGCATTCATTGGCTACGTACGATCAGTTAACTTCTAACGTCAATACAGTGGGCGCTAATGCGATTGTATATAAAGACGTTATTAACTTTATCTATAGTTTGCCACAGCAATACTGGACTCCTACCACGAAGTTTATGATTAACCCAATATTGCTCCAAGCAATTCGTGGTTTGGTAGACAGCAATGGCCGACCCATTTATGTTGATGGTTTGGCTCGCGCTGATGGTATTGTTGGACAGTTACTTGGGTTTGATGTTGTGGTTAATAAATACTGTAGCAATCCTTCACAAGCCACCACCGGATCCGCAGGCACCACTAGCCTGTATCCTATGTATTTCGGTGATTGGCAGCGTGGATTTGGTATTGTTGATCGTCTTAATATGGTGTTGCGTAAATACGACCAAACTCTCCCAGGTTACATCACATACTACGGTGAAAAGCGTTTATGCACCTCAGTAATTGATCCTCTGTCAATTATTCGTTATCGCTCCACC
>CAIVUE010000081.1 GCA_903909015.1 uncultured Methylophilaceae bacterium | reverse complement strand
GGATGAAGAAGAGTAGTCCATAAGGCCATGCAATCCAACCTCCCTAGCATCCAAGGGCTTTATGCCATTACGCCAGATTTAGAAGACACCGAACTCCTTTGCAGGATGGTTGAAGCCAGTATCAATGGTGGGGCAAGTGTCGTTCAATACCGCAATAAAGTGGCTAAACAGCCACAACTCAATTCTCAAGCTAGCGCATTGTTGCAACTTTGCCGTCGCCATCAAATTCCACTCATTATTAATGACCACGTTGAACTTTGCTTAGCCCTGGATGCAGATGGCGTTCACATTGGCGGTGAAGATGGTGATATTGCCGCAACAAAAAAGCGTATCGGGATCGATAAAATTTTAGGGGTCTCCTGCTATGGGGATTTTGATCGCGCAAAAAGTGCTGTCCAACAGGGTGCGGACTATGTCGCATTTGGTGCATGCTTTCCATCAGGGACCAAACCAAATGCCCCTCGTGCTGAACTTAATTTATTTAGCCAAGCAAAAATATTAAAGGTGCCATCTGTTGCTATTGGTGGAATTACACTAGAAAATGTTAGTAACGTAATTAATGCTGGCGCCAATGCTATCGCAGTGATTGGCGAACTATTTAACCGAGACATTCAAGATATTGCGCCTTGCGCACAACAATTTTCATCATCTTTTTAAGCCATTGGGCACAATTATCATGACATCACGTAATCAACAACTTTTCGAAAAATCACAAAAACTTATTCCAGGCGGTGTTAATTCACCTGTGCGCGCTTTCCGCTCTGTGGGGGGCACGCCGGTATTTTTCAAACGCGGATTAGGCTCGAAGCTTTGGGATGAAGATGACAAAGAATATATTGATTACGTTGGATCTTGGGGGCCAATGATTTTAGGGCATGCCCATCCTGAGGTTATCAAAACGGTGCAAGAAGTTGCTACAAATAGCCTTTCGTTTGGGGCGCCAACAGCCCGCGAATTAGACATGGCTGAAATGGTGAGCAAAATAGTGCCGAGCATGGAGCAGTTGCGTTTAGTAAGCTCCGGCACAGAAGCGACCATGAGCGCCATCCGTTTAGCACGTGGCTATACAGGTAGAAGCAAGATTGTAAAATTCGAAGGCTGTTATCACGGTCATGCTGATGCACTTTTAGTGAAAGCCGGTTCTGGTTTACTCACTTTTGGCACCCCAAGTTCCGCTGGCGTTCCTCCTGAAGTGGCAGCGCACACATTGACCCTTAATTACAACGATATTGCTGGGGTCGAAGCCCTCTTCAAAGAAATTGGCAATGAAATTGCTTGTGTGATTGTTGAGCCAGTCGCTGGCAACATGAATTTAATTAAACCAAGCAAAGGATTCCTAGAATCATTACGCGATCAATGTACAAAATATGGCTCAGTTTTAATATTCGATGAGGTGATGACTGGCTTTCGCGTGGCATTAGGTGGCGCTCAAGCACTTTACAACATCAAACCTGACCTAACGACTTTAGGCAAAATCATTGGTGGTGGATTGCCAGTTGGGGCCTTTGGGGGTCGCGCAGATATTATGCAATGCCTTGCACCTGTTGGGCCGGTTTATCAAGCAGGCACATTGTCAGGCAATCCAGTAGCTGTTGCGGCAGGCATGAAAACATTAACGTTGATTCAGGCGCCAGGCTTTCATGAGCGATTGGCAGAGAGCGCTAAGCGCTTAGTAGAAGGCTTAACGCTGACGGCTAAAGAAGAAGGAATCGCATTTAGTGCGCAATCGGTTGGCGGCATGATCGGCATTTACTTTAGTGATAAAGCCCCGACAAGTTTTGAAGAGGTCATGAAGTCAGATAAAGAGGCTTTTAATCACTTCTTTCATGCCATGCTAGATGAGGGCATTTACCTAGCTCCATCAGCGTTTGAAGCTGGTTTTGTTTCAGCCGCGCACAGTGATTTTGATATTGATAGAACGATTGCGGCAGCCAAAAAAGTTTTTGTGGCAATGAAAAGTGGAAAATAATCGCAAAAGCCAAGCCTTACATGCATTTGGAGGTTGAAGCAGGGCGCTAATATATATAGAATTACAAGGTTTCACCGCGAAATATGTCCTTGAGTCGCTTAGGTTTAAATAAACGAATAGGGCATTTTAAGAAAGCGGATTAATTTATTTTTTCCCGTGTGCAAAGGTCTTGATTGAAAAGGCTTGCAAAAACGGGGTTAGCGGACACCAAAACCCTCGATTTGGTGTCCGTTTTTATCAGTACTGACGAGGGATAGGAAATGGGCAGCGGAATGCCGGAGCAGCAAGGTTTATATAGTCCATCTAACGAGCGTGATGCCTGTGGTCTTGGTTTTGTTGCGCACATTAAAGGCCAAAAAAGCCATTTAATCGTGCAACAAGGTTTGCAAATCCTTGCGAACTTAACCCATCGTGGTGCAACTGGTTACGACCCAAAATTAGGCGATGGCGCTGGCATTTTGATTCAAATGCCGGATGCATTCATGCGCAAAGAGGCCACCAAACTTGGCATTAATCTCCCTGTTCTCGGAAGTTACGCATGTGGAACTGCCTTTCTTCCGCAGACTAAAAATGGTCGTGAAGCCTGTGAATCTATCGTAGCTCGCATCATTCATGAAGAAGCTCAAACATTACTTGGTTGGCGCGAAGTTCCTCGCGACAACAGCAATATTGCTCAGGCAGCCAAAGACGTTGAACCTGTCATGCGCCAAGTGTTTATTGGTCGTGGTGAAAACGTTGTGGATCAAAATGCTTTTGAGCGTAAATTATTTGTCATTCGCAAACGTATCGAACATGAAGTTCGTGCTCTTAAATTAGACGATTCTGCACAATTTTATTTCCCCTCTTTGTCCTCAAAAACCATTATCTACAAGGGCATGTTGCTTGCTAACGAAGTAGGGGTTTATTACAAAGATTTGCAAGACCAAGATATGATTTCTGGGCTTGCCTTAGTGCATCAACGCTTCTCAACCAATACTTTCCCTAAATGGGATTTGGCGCATCCATTCCGAATGATTGCGCATAACGGTGAAATTAACACTGTTCAAGGCAATATCAATTGGATGGCAGCTCGCCATGAATCTATGCGCTCTGCATTAATGGGTGAGGATTTAGAAAAATTATGGCCATTGATCGTTGATGGTCAATCTGATTCTGCTGCTTTTGATAATGCACTTGAACTATTAGTGGCTGGTGGTTATTCATTGCCACACGCAATGATGATGTTAATTCCTGAAGCTTGGTCTAATGAAAGCGCTAGCAAGTTAATGAGTGAAGACCGCCGCGCTTTCTATGAATATCACGCAGCGTTAATGGAACCATGGGACGGCCCAGCTGCTGTGGCATTTACTGATGGTACGACCATCGGAGCAACACTGGACCGAAACGGCTTACGCCCAGCACGTTATTTAATCACTGATGATGATCATGTGATGATGGCATCCGAAATGGGCGTACTTACATTCCCTGAAGAAAAAATTATCAAAAAATGGCGTTTGCAACCAGGCAAAATGTTGCTGATTAACCTTGAAGAAGGTCGCATTATTGATGATGCAGAAATCAAACAAAGTCTTGCACAAGCAAAACCTTACAAAGCCTGGATTGATCAATCCCGCTATACATTAGCCGCTTTGCCCAAAGTAGAAGCGAAGCAAACAATGGTTGCGAGCTTGCTGGACTCTCAACAAGCATTTGGATATACCCAAGAAGATATCAAGTTTGTCATGCAACCAATGATTGCAAACGGTGAAGAAGCCTCTGGCTCAATGGGTAACGACAGCGCTTTATCTGTATTGTCCAACAAACCAAAAGTCTTATATCACTACTTTAAGCAATTGTTTGCACAAGTGACTAACCCTCCAATTGACCCTATTCGTGAAGAATTGGTCATGTCCTTGGTGACATTTATTGGACCAAAACCAAATCTACTAGGTATCGATGAAACGAAACCTCAAGTCCGCCTAGAAGCAAGCCAACCGGTACTTACACTAGAGGACTTAGAGCAACTCAAGGCCATCGACACGCTCACACAAAAGCAATATCGCGCTTTAACGCTCGATATCACTTACCCAGCTTCGCAAGGAAAAGCCGGGATGGCGGCAGCTGTTGAGGCACTCTGTTCTGCTGCAAACAAAGCAGTGCGAGATGGCTTTAATATTTTAATTCTTTCAGACCGCAGCATTAGCAAGGATCGTTTAGCGATTCCAGCATTGCTAGCCTGTTCTGCTACCCATCAATCTTTGGTTCGCGCTGGACTGCGCACTAGTGCTGGATTGGTTATTGACACTGGTTCAGCTCGTGAAGTCCATCACTTTGCATTGCTTGGCGGTTATGGCGCTGAGGCTGTTTGTCCTTGGCTCGCATTCCAAACGATTGCTGACATGGTCCAAGGCGACAGTTACGAAGCCAACAAGAACTTTATTAAAGCGATAAGCAAGGGCTTGCATAAAGTGATGTCTAAGATGGGGATTTCGACTTACCAATCCTACTGCGGCGCACAAATTTTTGAAGCCATAGGTCTTAATACTGCATTTATTGAAAAATACTTCACAGGTACCGCGACCCATATTGAAGGGATTGGTTTAGATGAAGTTTCACAAGAAAGCTTTAACCTTCACGCTGCCGCATTCGGAAACGATCCTGTACTAGCAAACGCATTAGATGCTGGCGGGGAATATGCATATCGTGTCCGTGGTGAAGAACACATGTGGACACCTGACTCTATTGCGAAATTGCAACATGCAACACGTACAGGGCAAACTAGCACTTATAAAGAGTACGCAAAACTCATTAACGACCAAAGCCGTCGTCATATGACATTGCGCAGTTTATTTGAAATTAAATCTGCAGGCGCTCCGGTCCCTTTAGAAGAAGTTGAATCAGCAAAAGAAATTGTTAAACGCTTTGCTACAGGCGCGATGTCTTTAGGTTCTATCTCAACAGAAGCACATGCTACTTTAGCCATCGCGATGAACCGTATTGGCGGTAAATCAAACACTGGCGAAGGTGGCGAAGATCCTAAGCGCTTTATCCCTGTCGCTAAAGCTAGTTCAATGGCTGAAGTTATCGGCGAAACTTTAATTGAGAGAGACATTCCGCTTAAAGCTGGCGATTCAATGCGCTCAAAAATTAAGCAAGTCGCTTCAGGTCGTTTTGGGGTGACTGCAGAATACTTGTCGAACGCAGACCAGATCCAAATCAAAATGGCACAAGGCGCGAAGCCTGGTGAAGGCGGTCAACTCCCAGGACATAAAGTCAGTCCATATATCGCACAATTACGTTTCTCTGTGCCAGGTGTTGGTTTGATTTCACCACCGCCACATCATGATATTTACTCAATTGAAGATTTGGCTCAATTGATTCACGATTTGAAAAACGCCAATCCTAAAGCAGCTATCTCAGTGAAATTAGTTTCTGAAACTGGCATCGGTACGGTGGCAGCTGGCGTAGCGAAAGCAAAATCTGACCACATCGTTGTCGCAGGGCATGACGGTGGTACAGGTGCATCGCCTATTTCATCGATTAAACATGCAGGGACACCTTGGGAACTTGGTTTGGCTGAGACTCAGCAAACACTCGTACTTAACCAATTGCGTGGCCGAGTAATTCTGCAGGTTGATGGCCAAATGAAAACAGGCCGCGATGTCCTGATTGGTGCATTGTTAGGAGCTGATGAATTTGGTTTTGCAACAGCACCACTTGTCGTTGAGGGCTGCATCATGATGCGTAAATGCCATCTCAATACTTGCCCTGTCGGCGTTGCAACACAAGATCCTGAATTACGTAAGCGCTTCACTGGCCAGCCCGAACACGTTGTAAATTACTTCTTCTTCATTGCTGAAGAAGTACGTGAATTAATGGCGAGCATTGGGATCCGTAAATTTAATGATTTAATTGGTCGTGCTGATTTGCTCGATATGCAAAAAGGGATTGATCATTGGAAACTCGCTGGTCTTGATTTCAGCAAAGTATTCCATCAACCGAAAGTTGATCAATCTGTTTCATTGTTTAATAACGATGTTCAAGATCACGGCTTAAAAAATGCACTTGATAATCAATTGATCGCTCTTGCAAAACCAGCATTAGAAAAAGGCCAAAAAGTCACGATCGAATTACCCATTACGAATACAAATCGTACTTGTGGGACCATGCTTTCTAATCAAGTTGCGACGCTTTATGGAAATGCAGGCTTACCTGATGACACCATTAGCATTAAGCTTAAAGGAACTGCCGGTCAAAGCTTTGCGGCATTCTTAGCACACGGCATTAGTATTGAACTGACTGGCGAGGGGAATGATTACGTCGGCAAGGGCTTATGTGGTGGTCGTATTGTCATCAAACCGCCTGTTGCATTCCGCGGGATTTCCCATGAAAACATTATTGCTGGAAATACAGTGATGTATGGTGCAACGACAGGCGAAAGTTATTTCCGTGGTGTTGCAGGTGAGCGTTTCTGTGTAAGAAACTCAGGTGCAAGCGCAGTCGTGGAAGGTGTTGGCAATCACGGCTGTGAATACATGACGGGCGGCACAGTAGTTGTATTAGGTCAAACTGGGCTTAACTTCGCTGCTGGGATGTCTGGTGGTGTGGCTTATGTATATGATGAAGACGGCATGTTCAACAAGCGTTGCAATATGGCGATGGTCTCACTTGAAAAAGTAGAGCCCGCTTCTGCATTCACAACTGATAGCATCAACCATCTGAACCAAGCGGATGAAAAAACACTCCTAACCTTAATAGATAAGCACATCGCTTATACAGAGAGTGAACGAGCAAAAGCAATTCGTGCTGACTGGGAAAATGCTAGAAGCAAATTTATAAAAGTCATGCCAAATGAGTACAAACGTGCGCTCAAAGAGCTCGCTGCTGCCAAGAAGGAGGCTGCATAATCATGGGTAAAGTAACCGGCTTTATGGAATTTAAGCGTCTTTCAGAAGCAAATCTTCCAGTCACAGATCGACTTAAAAATTACAAAGAATTTGTTCTTCATTTAACGGATGAACAAGCTAAAGTCCAGGGTGCTCGATGCATGGACTGCGGCATTCCTTTTTGTACTTCAGGCTGCCCAATCAACAATATTATTCCTGATTGGAATGATTTGGTTTATCAACAAGATTGGCGTGCAGCCATTGATGTTTTGCATTCAACGAACAATTTCCCTGAGTTTACAGGTCGTATTTGTCCAGCACCTTGTGAAGCTGCCTGTACGCTCAATATCAATGATGATGCCGTAGGCATTAAGTCGATCGAACATGCAATCATTGATAAAGCCTGGGAAAATAACTGGGTTGTTCCTCAACCTCCAGCCCACAAAACTGGTAAGAAAGTAGCGATAGTTGGCTCCGGTCCAGCTGGGATGGCAGCAGCACAGCAATTAGCTCGTGCTGGTCATAATGTCGTGGTATTTGAAAAAGAAACTCGCGTAGGCGGTTTACTGCGTTATGGTATTCCTGACTTCAAGTTTGAAAAGAGTCATATCGACCGCCGTGTTACTCAAATGGAAGCTGAAGGCGTTGAATTCCGCGTCAATCATATCGTTGGCGAAAATGTCAGTGCTGAAGACTTAAGCAAAGACTTTGATGCAGTGATCTTGGCTGGTGGCGCTGAACACCCGCGTGATTTACCAGTGACAGGTCGTGAACTCGATGGTGTCCATTATGCGATGGACTTCTTACGCCCACAAAATAAAGTGGTGGCTGGCGATACCATACCTAACCAAATCATGGCGACCAATAAGCACGTGGTTGTGATTGGCGGCGGTGATACTGGCTCTGATTGCGTAGGAACTTCTAACCGTCATGGTGCAGTTTCAATCACTCAGTTTGAAGTGATGCCCCAACCGCCTGAAAAAGAAAATAAGAATTTGGTTTGGCCAAACTGGCCACTCAAACTTCGAACTTCAAGTTCGCACGAAGAAGGCTGTGAGCGTGACTGGTCTATTACTACCAAAGAATTGATTGGCGAAAATGGAAAAGTCACTGGACTCAAAGGTGCTAAGGTTGAGTGGGTGGATGGAAAAATGGTTGAAGTAGCAGGCTCTGAATTCATCATCAAGGCGGATTTGGTGTTGCTTGCGATGGGTTTTGTGAGTCCAATCCAGAAAGTGCTAGATGCTTTTGGTGTAGAAAAAGATGCGCGCGGCAATGCAAAAGCTACCACGGATGGAGTAGGCTGCTACACCACATCCAAAGCTAAAATATTTGCTGCTGGTGACATGCGCCGTGGCCAATCGCTTGTTGTTTGGGCGATTCGCGAAGGTCGTCAATGTGCGCGTGCTGTAGATGAATTCTTAATGGGTTCTTCAAACTTACCTCGCTAATTTAGCCTAAGAAAAAAGGGTGCTCAGCACCCTTTTTTCATTATTGAATTTCTTTTATAGATAGAAAAATGATGTTAAAAAACGATACTTTCCTAAAAGCCCTCATGCGCGAGCCAACCGAATACACACCGGTTTGGATGATGCGACAGGCTGGCCGCTATTTACCAGAGTATCGTGAAAGCCGTAAAACGGCTGGCAGTTTTTTACAGCTTTGCAAGAACCCTAATTTTGCAACTGAAGTCACTATTCAACCTTTAGATCGCTATCCATTATTGGATGCTTCAATTCTATTTTCAGACATTTTGACTGTGCCTGATGCGATGGGCCTAGGACTTTATTTTGAAGAAGGTGAAGGCCCAAAATTCGAGCGCACACTGCAACTTGAAGCCGATATTAAGAAACTCGAAGTGCCTGACATGGCAAAGCTTCAATATGTATTTGATGCCGTCAGCCAAATTCGCAAAACATTAAATGGCCGTGTACCTTTGATTGGATTCTCTGGAAGTCCTTGGACACTAGCAACCTATATGGTCGAAGGAAAAGGTGGAACCGACTTTTTAACCATTAAAAAAATGGCATATGCTCGACCAGATTTATTGCATCACATTTTGGAAACGACCGCTCAAACAGTTATTCTTTATCTCAATGCGCAAATCGCAGCAGGTGCTCAAGCCGTGATGATTTTTGATTCTTGGGGTGGTGCACTTTCACATAATGCCTACCAAGAGTTTTCATTAGCTTATATGCAAAAAATTGTGAATGGCCTGACCAAAACTTCTGAAGGCAAAAAAGTACCTAGCATTGTCTTTACTAAAGGCGGCGCATTATGGCTTGAAGCGCAAGCTGAAATTGGCGCTGATGCTTTAGGTTTAGATTGGGCGGTAAGCATTGGCGAAGCACGTAAACGCGTGGGCAATAAAGTCGCCTTGCAAGGTAATATGGATCCAGCGATTTTGCTTTCAACGCCTGAAGCGATCGAAAAAGAAGTAGCAACGATATTAGCCAGTTACGGTAAAGGTCATGGCCATGTCTTTAATCTTGGTCATGGCATTACTCAATGGACCCCGCCGGAAAATGCTGCAGCATTCTTATCAGCGGTTCGTGAGCACAGCAAGCAATATCACCAATCTTAGAATTCCATCGGATCTACATCCACGCTCCAGCGCACTTTCGCTGCTAGTTTACTTGCCCTTAATTGCGGCGTAATGGCGGCGAGAAGCTTTTGAAGGGCACCCCGTTGGCTAGCCTGCATCAATACTTGACCGCGATCCATCCCCTTTAGCCTTTCCATTTGAGCAGGCATAGGATCATAAGTAAGCACTTGCTTACTTGACGCTCTTGCCAACTCAAAAGCGAAATTTAAGAAGTTTTCCACGTCTCGATAATTGCTCGACTCAGCACGCAATAAAGCCAAATAACAATAAGGTGGAAAGTTCGCTGTTTGCCGCTCTTCCAGCAACGTTTGTGCATAAGCGGGGTAGTCTTGGCTTCTTAGTGCATTAAATAAATGATGACTTGGAAACGCGGTTTGTATTAAGACTTCTCCTGCTTTTTCTGCTCGCCCTGCTCGCCCGGAAACTTGCATCAGCTGTGCAAACAAACGTTCTGATGCTCTAAAGTCTGGGCTAAACAACGCACTGTCGGTATCAATCACGCCAACTAATGTCAGGTTCGGAAAGTCATGTCCTTTGGCAAGCATTTGAGTGCCAATTAAGATATCAATCTCATTCGAATGGACTGCCGTCAAAATTTCATTTAAAGCATCTTTGCGACTGGTGCTGTCGCGATCAACACGCTGAATTCTAGCTTCAGGAAATAATTGTTTTAAAGTCTCTTCTAAGCGCTGGGTACCGTGTCCTGTTGGATGAAGATCCGCATTGCCGCAACTTGGACATTGTCGAACAATTTTCTGCTCATGCCCACAATGATGGCAGCGCAGTCGGCCTTGTTTTAGATGCACGACCAATCGACTACTACAACGCATACATGGCGCTATCCAATGACAAGCACTGCAAAGCAGGACTGGAGAATAACCACGCCGATTAATGAACAATAGACTTTGTTCACCTTTTTCCAACCTCTCTCGCATCGCATTTACGAGAACTGGCGTGAGACCATTCGTGCTTTCTTGTTTTGTCGTATCGATACAACGAATATTAGGTAAATCAGACTGCGCAACCGCGCGATTATTTAAACTGAGCAGAGTATATTTTCCGGTTTTCGCATTCTGCCAAGTCTCAAGTGCTGGGGTTGCACTCCCCATCATGATGGGGACTTGATTGCGCTGTGCTCTCACCATGGCAACATCACGCGCATGGTAACGCATACTATCTTGCTGTTTATAAGAACCGTCGTGCTCTTCATCCACCAATACAATTTTTAGATTTGGAATCGGCGTGAACACCGCTAGACGAGTACCAATAATAATTCTTGCCTGTCCTGATTGTGCTAAACGCCAATTTTGTAAGCGCTCACTCTCTCCAAGATTGCTGTGCAAAGAGACTAATGGCAAATGAGGCAATCGACTTCTAAAGCGAGCTTCTAACTGTGGGGTCAGATTAATTTCCGGGACGAGCACTAGAGCTTGGCTATGCTCATCAGTCAATAATTGCTGCAAAATCTGCATATACACTTCAGTTTTACCGCTGCCAGTAATCCCGTGTAATAAAAACGGCTTGAAGTGATCGGCGCTTTCAATCACTTGATTAACAGAAAAGGTTTGTTGCTCGTTAAGAGGCGGGGGTGGAACGGCTGGCAATACCGACTTAAATCCAGCTAAGATTTGTTCAGCATGTACCCAGCCTTTTACTCGAAATGCCTCAATGGCAGAACGCCATCCACTAGAGATCTCTTTAAGCATCGATTCTGTGATGGGGCCTTGCTGTAAGGCCGAAAAAATCTTGCGCTGCAGGGCTTGGCGAGCAGGAATTTGTTCTATGCTCGCTTGCAAGCCCTCTGGAGAAAATGCATATGAAAACTGTTTACGGGAAACGGCCGGCTCTGTCTGTCTTAGTCTAGTAGGTAGACTAGCTAATAAGGCCTGGCCAAATGGATATTGATAGTAATCTGCACAAAATCTAAGCAGTCCAAATGTATCGGCATCAAGGGTAGGTTCTCCATCGAACACTTGAATAATCGATTTGAGTTTTTCAATGGCAAAATCACTGGTATCCGAAATACCAACAACAACGCCTACGACTTTACGGGCACCAAAAGGTACCACCACACGTTGACCAATTTGAACGTTAAAACCACCATCGAGATAATCGAAAAGTCGGTCTAAAGGAACATCCAATGCAATTTGGAGAATATTTTTTTGCATTAACTCTAAGTAAACACTAGATAAAATGGAATAGGGGATGAGCGCAAGCACTCAATGAGTTAAAATACACGTTTTATACCTCTTAGATATTCTGCCTTGAAAGCACATATTACCGAATTACTGGCACAAGCCGCAAAAAGCTTAACGCAAAATGCTGATTTTGACGCGTCTAGTCTAATGATTCAGCTTGAGCGCCCTAAAAATAAAGACCATGGCGACTTTTCTACCAACTTAGCCATGTTGCTAGCTAAACCACTTCGTCAAAATCCACGTGCTATTGCAGAAAGTTTAATCAAGGCGCTGCCAACTTCTGATTATATTGAAAAGATCGAAATAGCAGGGGCTGGCTTTATTAACTTTCATCTTGGGGCCAATGCCAAACAGACCATTATCAGTTTAATTGCCAAACAAGGCGAAAAGTTTGGGCACAATCAAATTGGCCAAGGTCGCAAAGTACAGGTTGAATTTGTTTCAGCAAATCCAACGGGGCCTCTCCATGTGGGTCATGGCCGAGGCGCAGCAGTGGGTGATTGTTTAGCACGTTTGCTCGATGCTAATGGCTGGGCGGTTACTCGTGAATTTTACTACAACGATGCAGGCGTTCAGATTGATAACCTGACGCACTCCGTTCAATTGCGTTGCCGGGGCATCACGCCAGACGACCCTACATGGCCCGAAGCAGGCTACCGAGGTGAGTATATTGCCGACGTTGCAAAAGCCTACCTGAACAAGGAAACGGTCGTTGCTGACGATATTAAAGTGACGGCAACTGGCGATGCTGAAGATGCCGAATCTATTCGGGCTTTTTCAGTTGCTTATTTGCGTCACGAGCAAGATTTAGATTTGCGTGCCTTCCAAATTAATTTCGACGTATTTTCACTTGAGTCTGCCCTTTATACCGATGGCAAAGTTGAAAGCACCGTTAAAAGCTTAATTGCAAGTGGTCATACATACGAACAAGATGACGCACTATGGTTACGCACCACAGACTTTGGTGATGACAAAGACCGTGTGATGCGAAAAACAGATGGCGGCTATACGTATTTCGTCCCTGACGTGGCTTATCACGTAGACAAATGGAATCGCGGCTTTGACCGAGTAATCAATGAACAAGGCGCTGATCACCACAGTACCATCACGCGAGTGCGTGCTGGTTTACAGGCAGTCAATGTTGGCATCCCTCAAGGATGGCCGGATTACGTCTTGCATCAAATGGTCACTGTCATGCGTGGCGGCGAAGAGGTCAAGTTATCAAAACGTGCTGGCAGTTATGTCACCCTGCGCGACCTCATTGAAGAGGTCGGCTGCGATGCTACACGTTACTTCCTAGCAGCACGTCGTGCAGATTCACAATTGATTTTTGATATCGATTTAGCACGTGCACAAACAAACGATAATCCCGTATATTACATTCAATATGCGCATGCTCGTATTTGCAGTGTTCTTGCACAATGGGGTGGTGAAACAAATAGCTTATCTAGCGTTGATTTAGGTCCACTCAATAGCGCACACGATGCAGCCTTAATGCAACGCCTAAGCGAATTCCCAGAGGTTGTTGAATCAGCTGCAACTGATTTAGCCCCCCATAGTGTTGCAAATTATTTAAAAGATTTAGCAAGCGACCTACATAGTTTTTACAATGAGCATAAAATCCTAGTTGATAATGAAACAACTAAATTAGCGCGTTTAGCCCTAATCAATGCAACACAGCAAGTTTTACGAAATGGCCTTCAATTGTTAGGCGTAAGCGCTCCTAACAAAATGTAAGGATTATTTGATTCAGATTAAGCAATTAAGTGGATATCAATATGACTAGAGATTACAAACCAGCACCTCCTAAACCCGAAAGAAAATCTAATCCATTTTTGAATGGTTTTGTTTTAGGCTTGCTCGTTGGGGTAGCAATTGCTGTTGGGTTTACCGTGTATATCAAAGGTGGTGAGAGTCCTTTTACTGCTAAGAGCAATGACAATGTGACCATAGAATCAGTTGATCCTTTAGATACGAAAAAAGAAGCTAACGCAGACGCATCTCCAACTAAAGATCGGTTTGAGTACTACAATATTTTGCCTGGCAATGAATCTAAAGTGACCGAGCAAGAAATTAAACAACTTCAAAATGATGACGCAAAACCTAAAGAAACCTACTTTCTTCAGGTAGGCGCTTTTCAAACTGAACAAGAAGCAGACAACATGAAAGCGAAGTTGGCACTTCAGGGCTTGGAAGCCATTATTCAAAGCGTCAACATTCCTGAGAAAGGTCTCTTGCACCGCGTGCGCGTAGGTCCATTTTCTGATCCATCCCAAATTACTAAAACAAAAAATGATTTAGTTGAGAATGGATTTAAAACTGATCTCATTAAGGTAAATACAAACGCTGCACAATAAATTGTCAGCGAAAATGCTCCAGGTTCGTTATTAATTAGTCATCAAAATTTAATTAAGGATATTAGACATGAAAAAACTTCTGACAGCGCTCATGTTGCTCGTTTCAACAACCGTTATGGCAGACGTCCCACAAAATGGCACTGAATTTAGCCCAACTGTCCAAGTTATTCCAACCGACAGTCCTGCAAAAATTGAAGTCACAGAGCTATTTTGGTATGGCTGCCCACATTGCTATGCATTAGAGCCTCAACTTGCTGCGTGGGTAAAAACTTTACCAAAAGACGTTGTGTTTAAACGCGTACCTGGCCTGCCACGTCCTGATTGGGCGCCAATGGCTAAAGCTTTCTATGTGATGGAAGCATTAGGCTTAACAGAAAAACTACATAGCAAACTTTTCGATGCCCTCCATAAACAAAAAGCATTCCTTCCAAATGATGAGCGTGCAACAATCGATTGGATGACCAAGGAAAGTGGCTTAGATCGTAAAAAAGTAGAATCAGAATTTAATTCATTCTCACTCAATACTAAGCTTAATCAAGCAGCGCAAATCTTCCGTGCTTCTGGTGCAACAGGCGTTCCATCATTGATTATTGATGGAAAATACATCACTTCTGTGACGATGGCTGGCGGCAACCAAGAAGTATTTAATGTGGCTAATTACCTCATTGAGAACATTCGAAAAGACAAAGCCGCTAAAAAATAGTGACGGACACAATCGTGTCTCAACTTAAAGTATTTATTACAGGCGCCTCAAGTGGGATAGGGTTAGCACTCGCCGAGCACTATGCCAATGAAGGCGCCATTATTGGCTTAGCGGCAAGACGCACTTCTTTATTAACAACCCTTCAAAACAAGCTCCCAACAAAAACTGCTATTTATGCGCTTGATGTAAGAGATTCAGACGCATTAGAAAAAGCAGCACAGGATTTTATTGCACGGTTCGGTGCTCCGGATATTGTGATTGCAAACGCTGGGGTGAGCGCCGGCACACTCACAGAAAACAAAAATGATATCAACACCTTCAAAGGTGTCATTGATATCAATTTACTCGGAATGGTGCATACCTTCCAACCCTTCATTCATGCGATGAAGCAGTCCAAGAAAGGCAGTTTAGTAGGTATTGCCAGTGTTGCTGGCATTAGAGGTTTGCCAGGCGCGGGTGCCTATAGTGCTTCTAAAGCTGCAACAATTGCATACCTTGAAAGCCTCCGTGTTGAATTAATTCCAGATGGTATCAATGTCACTACGATTGCCCCTGGTTATATCAAAACCCCAATGACAGACATCAACCAATACGCCATGCCATTTTTAATGGCCCCAGATGTTGCCGCCAAGAAGTTTGCATCTGCCATTGAAAAGAGAAAACGTTTTATCGTCATCCCTTGGCAAATGGGTTGCTTAGTGAGAGTCATGCGTTTCCTCCCACCATGGCTTTGGGACTTCATCATGAGAAATGCGCCTCGTAAGGCGCATGCAAATTGGGATTGGCTTTAAAAGCTAACACCTTTGATGCTGAATCTTTCCATGCATACCATTCAGTTCACAATTGAAATTGTCGCCACTTTCGCCTTTGCCCTTTCTGGATTGATTGCTGGGATCAGAAAGAAAATGGATGTCGTTGGCCTATGTATCGTGAGCGGTGTGTCGGCTTTTGGTGGAGGAACATTAAGAGATATCTTGCTTGATCGGCGTCCGTTCTTTTGGGTCAGCCATTCGCTTTGGCTATGGATCTTAATCATCACATGTCTACTCGCCATGATCTTTATGCGGGAGCGACATATCAGCATTACTGAAAAGGCGATTCAAATTCCAGATGCTTTAGGCCTAGGCCTATTTGCAGCATTAGGGACGCAAATTCCTTTGGAATTAGGAATGCCAGCCATTGTTGCAGCCCTCATGGGAATGATGACAGCAGTATTTGGTGGCGTACTAAGAGATATTTGCTGTAACGAAATTCCTAAAGCTTTTAATGACCATCAGCCCTACGCGGTATTGGCATTTCTAGGAAGTTGGTTACTCATCGGCTTAACGGAATTAAACTTGCCTCAGTGGTTGGTCTTGTTCTTATCGGCAAGTATAACGACTGCATTAAGAGGTCTAACAATTCAGTTCAAATGGCAATTGCCTAGCTTAAAAATTACCAGAAATCATTAATGCGTAATTTCTTGTTTTTTCCAGAGATCTAAATATTCATCAGACTGATTCAATAAGTCTTCATTCATTTCTTCGTATTCGTTCGCTGGTGGCAAATCGGTTTCTTTTGAAATTGCAGTAAATCCCAACCCTAGTTTACCGCCATCTACTTTGAAGCCAATAAATTCTATAATCGTTGGAAACATATCAAAGTGGAGAATATCTTCACGATTTTTAACGACCGGTTTATTCGAAATTAATGCATTAAAGACATGACGCTCTTTCACTTTTTCTAGCTTGTCATAGACTGGGTTTTCCATAGCAAGATGGTCGCCTACAATCACGACGTTGGTGTCACTAAAGAATTTATTTTGTCTCATAAACTGAAGAAGCTCAGCTACCTGATTGGAGGTGCATTCGACGACACCATTAAAATCTTTAATCCCATGGGCTTTGCAATACTTTGAAATGAAACCATCCGGGCCATGGGTATCAATCGTGTTGAAGGTTAGATTAAATGGTTTATTTTCAGCATGTAGTTTGATGAGCTTTGCTTTTACCAATGCCAATAAGTCATCATCGTAAAGCCCCCAATAATTCATATCTGCCGCTTTACGATTTCCTTTTAATTCCTCACGGCCATAGACTTCATCGTAATGATGATCTTGGAAGAATTTTCCTTTGCCAGAGAATGCCAAAGCATCGCCAGCCATGTACACGTTGTAATATCCCGCATTGTGCAAAATATCCCCTAGGCAAACTGCATTAGGGAGGAATGATTTGATGTTTTCACCTTGGTCATTACCATCATACAAACTCACACTCTTAAGCGGCAACCCACACTGAGTAGAGGTGATACCTGCAATTGTCCAACCAGTCCCTGGTGCTTGTTTGAAGTGGGCAAAACTGACGCCTTTAAAATGGTCTAGGCTCGTTAAAAGATTCTTGCCAAAGATCTTCGGATCTTTGTAGGTGTCTTCCAAACTCTCAACGTAAATCAACACTAAATTTTTGGGCTTAATCGCCTCAATTTTTACTTTGGCTGGATAGACATAATGCGCAGCAAAATAGTCTTTCCCAAATTGATTGTGAACAAAAGCGGTTACCGAAAATTGAACACAAAAATAAATCGCTGAGGCTATCAAGATATAAAGCGGGGCGCGGTGGTTAATAAACCAATAGAAAACTTTCACCACATGAATATTCGCTGCTCGTGCAGGCTTTGTAAGCCAGTGATCGGAGCCATGGGTGATGAATAAGGCAATTGAGGACTCGACCAACACCAACAATAAAGACAAGCTTGCTGGCAAAGCTATGCACCAACTTAAGAAACTCTTAATTAATGCGGTATCGGTATCCACTAATCCCTCCATACCAAACTGGGCATGGTAGAGGACTTGCTCTAAGGATGGCTCACCAAAATTATCAGCAATCCAATAGGCAATCGCCGTTAGGAAAAAAGCGAATAAGTAGGTAAGAAAACGGATCAGTGCACGTAACTGATGGCGATGACGATTATGTATCTGTTGAATACGCGTTAGCATTTTATATAAACGCTAAAGCGTTATTCAACGGTCACTGATTTTGCAAGATTACGAGGATTATCTACATCAGTCCCTTTAAGCAGGGCTGCATGGTAGGCAAGCATTTGAACAGGGATGGTATGAAGAATTGGTGAAAGCACACCCACATGCCTTGGGGTACGAATCACATGCACGCCTTCACTTTCAGCAAAGTGACTATCAGCATCTGCAAACACGAAGAGTTGACCGCCACGGGCTGCCACTTCTTGCATGTTGGATTTCACTTTCTCAAGCAACGCATCGTTAGGGGCAATCACAACAATAGGCATATCACTATCTACCAAAGCCAACGGGCCATGTTTAAGTTCGCCGGCGGGGTAGGCCTCAGCATGGATATAAGAGATCTCCTTGAGCTTTAAAGCTCCTTCCAATGCGATAGGATAGTGGATCCCTCTACCTAAGAACAACGCATGATGTTTATTCGCAAACGCTTTAGCCCACTCACGAATTTGTGGTTCTAGATTGAGCGCGTGTTGAACACTAACTGCGAGCTGACGAAGTGCATTTAAATAATCCTGCTCTTGTTTACGATTAAGCAAACTACGTTGCTTAGCCAATGTAGCGGCCAAAGTGAATAATGCGACTAATTGGGTTGTAAATGCCTTCGTAGAAGCCACACCAATTTCCGCACCTGCACGAGTGTAGAACACAAGTGCGGATGCACGTGGTATAGCACTCTCTGGTACATTACATATGGCTAGGGTGAGATTCTGACCTAGCGATTTAGCATGCTTTAACGCTTCCATGGTATCGAGTGTTTCACCCGATTGCGAGATCGTCACAATGAGCTGCTTCGGATTAGGAACTGACTGACGGTAGCGATATTCACTTGCGATTTCCACACTAGTTGGAAGCTTCGCAATATCTTCAATCCAATATTTGGCTGTTAGCGCTGCATAGTAACTAGTCCCAGCTGCCAGAATAAGAATGCTATCCACTTGATTGAAAATCGCTTCAGCCCCATCGCCAAAAAGCGCAGGGGAGAAATGATTGTCGTCAATTAACGCTTCGATGGTATCGGCTAAAGCACGAGGTTGCTCGTGAATTTCTTTTTGCATGAAGTGCGCATATGGGCCTAACTCCATTGAAGCTAAAGACACATCACTTAAATGGATTTTGCGAGTAACTGTTTTACCATCTGCGCCAAATACGGTCACACCATCACGTCGAATTTCCGCGACATCACCATCTTCTAGATACATGACTTTACGTGTGACGGATAGTACGGCTGAAACATCTGACGCAATAAAGTTTTCACCTTCACCTAAACCAATCAGCAATGGACAACCAAATCTAGCCGTAATCATCGCGTTAGGCTCTTTCACTGAAATCACGCTAATCGCGAAAGCGCCAGTTAATTCAGTGACGGCTTTTTGTGTTGCTGCAAGTAAAGCTAAGCCTTGATCATGATAATAGTGGATGAGATGGGCAATTACTTCTGTATCTGTTTGCGACTCAAAAACATAGCCCAGCGCTGCTAAACGATCGCGCTGCTCATCATGATTTTCGATAATGCCGTTATGAACAACGGCGATTTCATTTTTAGAAACGTGAGGGTGGGCGTTGCTTTCTGTGACCCCACCATGGGTTGCCCAGCGCGTATGCCCGATACCGATCTGGCCACTGAGTTGCACTTCATTGGCTTTGCCTGTCATTGCAGCAACACGGCCAACAGCTCGAACGCGTTCGATAGACTGGCCATTTAACACCGCTATACCAGCTGAGTCATAGCCGCGATATTCCAAACGACTTAACCCTTCAATTAAGGTCGAAACAATATTTCTACTTCCAATTGCGCCAACAATGCCACACATAATGAGCTTTCTTATAGTTCTCTAATTATTTTTTAACTGGGCGTTTCCAGTTAGGAATACTTTTTTGATCTTTTGCTCGACAGAAGGTCAATTGACCTGCCGGAGCATTCTTGGTAATGGTTGAACCAGCTGCAATTGTAGCACCTTCACCGATCACTACTGGAGCGACTAACTGGGTATCTGATCCAATAAATACATCATCTTCAATGATGGTTCTATATTTATTCACACCATCGTAATTGCAGGTAATGGTGCCTGCCCCAATATTGACGTTTTGACCTATCGTTGCGTCGCCAATATAGCTCAAATGGTTGGCTTTTGAGCCTGCACCAATTTGGCTATTTTTAATCTCCACAAAATTTCCGACATGGGCTGAATCTGCCAATTCTGCCCCTGGACGCAATCTTGCGTAAGGCCCTAATCTACAATCTGCTTCTATCTTGGCTTGATCAATATGAGTGAATGCAGCAATGGAGGTTGCTCGACCAACGACGCTATCCTTGATAACACAATAAGGGCCAATTTTGACTTGGTCAGCCAATGTCACATGCCCTTCAAATACGCATCCCACATCAATCTCAACATCCTTACCCACTTTAAGCTCACCACGTACATCAATTCTAAATGGGTCAGCCAGGCTTGCGCCTGCTTCCATTAGCTTTGTAGCGTAGGCGAGTTGGTAAACACGCTCCAATGCAGCAAGGTCAGCTTTTGAATTGACGCCCTCGACAGAAGACTCATCGTGGGTCACTTCCGCCTCAACAGTAAGGCCTTCTTTGACTGCCAAGGCAACAATGTCTGTCAGGTAATATTCACCTTGGGAATTATTGTTTGTCAGTTGTGATAACCACTGTTTCAATTTGGCATTATTCACAGCAATAATGCCGGTGTTCACTTCCGTAATTTTTCTTTGATCATCCGTCGCATCTTTATGCTCAACAATGGAAAGAATTTGTCCTTGGGCATTTCTCAAAATACGGCCATAGCCTGATGGATTCTGTTTATTCACCGTCAACAAACCAATAGATTTAGTTTTATTGATCAATGCCAAACAGCTTTTCGGATTAAGTAAAGGGACATCACCCAATAGGATGAGCGTAATGCCATCATCATCTAATTTTGGGGACGCTTGTTGTACTGCATGGCCAGTTCCTAATTGCTCTTTTTGTTCAACCCAAATGATGTCTTCCTGCGCAAATGCATTTGGAACCGTATCGCCACCGTAACCATAAATAACGGCCATCTTGCTCGGATAGAGCCGTTTTGCTGCCTCGATCACGTGCTGCAATAAGGGCTTACCAGCTAAACGATGCAAGACTTTAGGCGTCAAGGATTGCATGCGTGTACCTTTACCTGCTGCAAGAATGACAATATTTACTTTTGTGCTCATATTTTGATGATGACTTGTGGTTTTAACTCAACATTTTCATTGTAATGGAATCGGCGGCTCAAAACAAAAAAGGCAGCCTAAGCTGCCTTTTTTGATGATATTAAAACAATGCTTTTAGTGCGTTGTTTTACGAAGTTTAGCAATCGCTTGTAGTTGAGCAATCGCTTCAACCAATTCGCTTTGCGCCAATGCGTAATTAACTTCACTTGAATTACTCTTAAGAGTTTCTTCAGCTAGACGTTTAACTTCTAACGCTTTAGCCTCATCTAAATCGTTACCACGAATTGCTGTATCAGCAAGTACAGTGACTAGACCAGGTTGAACTTCAAGAATCCCACCAGAAACAAAGATTAATTGTTCTTCGCCCGCTGCTAACTTAATACGCAGCGCACCCGGCTTAATTGTTGTAAGCATAGGCGTGTGACGTGGGTAAATACCAACTTCACCCATAATCGCAGGTGCGACAACAAATTCTGCCTCACCTGAGAAAATAGATTCTTCAGCACTTACTACATCAATTTGTATTGTTGTTGCCATATTAGTTACCTATTTGCTTTCTGTCTGTTTAGCTAGTTTTTATAGCAAATTACAGAGTTTTAGCTTTTTCTACAGCTTCTTCAATTGCACCAACCATGTAGAACGCTTGCTCTGGCAAGTGGTCGTAATCACCGTTTACAATACCTTTGAAACCTTTGATAGTTTCTTTCAATGGCACGTATTTGCCTGGCGCACCAGTAAACACCTCAGCCACGTGGAAAGGTTGTGACAAGAAACGTTGGATCTTACGAGCACGGGCAACAGCCAATTTATCTTCTGGTGCCAATTCGTCCATACCAAGAATCGCGATAATGTCGCGTAATTCTTTATAACGTTGTAGTGTTTGTTGAACGCTACGTGCAACTGAGTAATGCTCTTCGCCAACAACGAGTGGATCCAATTGACGTGATGTAGAGTCAAGTGGGTCAACCGCTGGGTAAATACCCAATGAAGCGATGTCACGTGACAACACAACTGTTGAGTCCAAATGTTGGAATGTTGTTGCTGGTGATGGGTCAGTCAAGTCATCCGCAGGAACGTAAACCGCTTGAATAGAAGTAATAGAACCAACCTTAGTTGATGTAATACGTTCTTGTAAGCGACCCATTTCTTCTGCCAATGTAGGTTGGTAACCCACAGCTGATGGCATACGACCAAGCAACGCTGATACTTCAGTACCAGCCAATGTGTAACGGTAGATGTTATCTACGAAGAACAAGATGTCACGGCCTTCGTCACGGAATTTTTCAGCCATTGTCAAACCTGACAACGCTACACGTAAACGGTTACCTGGTGGTTCGTTCATTTGACCGAACACCATCGCTACTTTTGATTCAGCCATGTTGTCTAGTTTAATAACGCCAGCTTCAGCCATTTCATGGTAGAAGTCGTTACCTTCACGAGTACGTTCACCCACACCCGCAAACACTGACAAACCTGAGTGCTCTTTAGCAATGTTGTTAATCAATTCAAGCATGTTAACTGTCTTACCCACACCAGCACCGCCGAATAGACCAACTTTACCGCCCTTAGCGAACGGACATACCAAGTCAATCACCTTAATACCTGTTTCGAGCAAGTCTACTGATGGTGACAACTCTTCAAAAGTAGGTGCATGTTGGTGAATTTCACGACGTTCGTCAGTCGCAATTGGACCAGCTTCGTCGATTGGACGGCCTAGCACGTCCATCACACGGCCTAGTGTCGCTGTACCAACTGGCACTGAAATACCAGCACCGGTTGCTTTGACTGCCATGCCGCGACGTAAACCGTCACTTGAACCCATCGCAATGGTACGAACAATACCGTCACCTAATTGCTGTTGAACCTCGAATGTCAGGCCAGCCTCTGCTGTAGAACCTGCTTCGTCTAATACCAAGGCTTCATAAACCTTAGGCATTTGGTCGCGCGGAAATTCCACGTCAACAACAGCGCCGATACACTGTACAACTTTACCTTGACTCATCTTAATGATCCCCATCTATGCTTAATTCGATATTTATATTCGATATTGATGTCGTTATTAACCCGATACCGCTGCCGCACCACCAACGATTTCAGAAATTTCTTTCGTAATCGCTGCTTGACGCGCTTTGTTATAAACCAGTTTCAATTCGCCAATCACTGTCTTCGCATTATCAGACGCTGCTTTCATCGCCACCATACGAGCACTTTGCTCAGAGGCCATGTTTTCAGCGACCGCTTGATAAATTACTGATTCAACATAACGAACCATCAAATCATCAATCACCACTTGCGCTTCAGGTTCGTAGATGTAATCCCAGTGACCTTTCGGCGCACCTAAGTTTTCACCTGAAAGTGGTAGCAGTTGCTCTAATTTAGTTTCTTGCTTCATCGCGTTAATGAATTTGTTGTATACAACATACAACTGATCAATTTCGCCAGCAACGTAAGCATCTAGCATCACTTTAACTGGGCCGATAAGTTTTTCCATATGCGGTGCATCGCCCAAACCAATCAGTTGTGATTTCACATCTGCATTGATACGGCCCATAAAACCTAGGCCTTTGTTTCCGATTGCACAGACTTGTACAGAAAGATTTTCAGCTTCCCAAGCTTGCATTTGATTCACAGCAACGCGCAATGCGTTGGTGTTCAAGCCGCCGCACAAACCTTTATCAGAAGTCACAACGATGACACCAACCGATTTAACGGTGTCGCGTTTGATTAAGAATGGATGCTTGTACTCAGGCTCAGCAAATGACATGTGAGCCGCAACATTGCGAATCTTTTCTGCGTATGGACGGGCAGCACGCATACGATCTTGCGCTTTACGCATTTTCGATGCTGCTACCATTTCCATGGCTTTGGTGATCTTACGTGTATTTTCTACACTTTTGATCTTGGTTCTAATTTCCTTACTACCAGCCATTATTTAGCTCCAGCTTGAGTACGAATTAATAAGCGCTATTTGCTTTGAAATCTTCAATAGCTGATGTCAATTCTTTGTCATCCTCTTTTGAAAGATCTAAAGTAGATTCAATACGCTCTACCAAGCCTTTGTATTTAGCTTTAATGAATGCATGTAGCGCAGATTCAAATGCCAATACTTTAGTCACTGGCACATCATCCAAGTAACCCTTGTTAGCTGCTTGCAAGCTGATTGCCATTTCTGAAACAGAAAGTGGTAAGTATTGTGCTTGCTTCATCAACTCTGTTACCAAACGACCGCGTTCAAGTTGCTTACGTGTTGCTTCATCCAAATCTGAAGCGAACTGAGCAAACGCTGCTAATTCACGGTATTGCGCTAAAGCCAAACGTACACCGCCGCCAAGTTTCTTAACAACTTTAGTTTGAGCTGCACCACCAACGCGAGACACTGAAATACCAGCGTTAATCGCAGGACGTATACCAGCGTTGAACAAGTCTGTTTCCAAGAAAATTTGACCATCGGTAATAGAAATCACGTTAGTTGGAACGAATGCAGAAACGTCACCAGCTTGTGTTTCAATAATTGGCAATGCAGTCAATGAACCTGTCTTACCTTTTACTTCACCATTAGTGAATTTTTCTACATAGTCTTCGTTTACACGAGCTGCACGCTCTAACAAACGTGAGTGAAGATAGAAGACGTCACCTGGGTAAGCTTCACGGCCTGGCGGACGACGAAGCAATAGTGAAATTTGACGGTAAGCAATCGCTTGTTTTGTCAAATCATCGTAAATAATCAATGCATCTTGACCACGGTCACGGAAGTATTCACCCATCGTACATCCAGAGTAAGGAGCAATAAATTGCAACGCTGCTGAGTCTGATGCTGAAGCCGCAACAATGATGGTGTACTCAAGCGCACCGTATTGTTCTAGTTTTCGTACCACGTTAGCAATTGTTGAAGCCTTTTGGCCAACCGCTACGTAGATACATGTCATGTTTTGACCTTTTTGATTGATGATCGCATCAACTGCAACTGCTGTCTTACCAGTTTGACGATCGCCAATGATCAATTCACGTTGGCCACGGCCAACTGGAACCATTGAGTCAATCGCTTTAATACCAGTTTGAACTGGTTGAGAAACTGATTTACGAGCAATAACGCCTGGCGCAACTTTTTCAATTTTGTCAGTCATTTTTGCATTGATTGGGCCTTTGCCGTCAATTGGACGACCTAGCGCATCAACTACACGACCGATAAGCTCTGGGCCTACTGGCACTTCCAAAATACGACCTGTACATTTACAAATGTCGCCTTCTGTAATGTGTTCGTAGTCACCAAGAACAACGGCACCAACAGAGTCACGCTCAAGGTTTAACGCTAAACCGAATGTATTACCTGGGAACTCGATCATTTCACCAGCCATTACATTTGATAGGCCGTGAATACGAACAATACCGTCCGTTACTGAAACTACCGTACCTTGTGTACGTGCTTCAGCAGTCGTGGAGAAATTCTCCAATCGGCTTTTAATCAGTTCACTGATTTCTGATGTTGATAACTGCATTTTTATGTCTCCTGACCTATGACGGTCTAAACTTTTAAGTGTCTAACCTTTAAGCGTGTATGCAAGTGACTGCAATTGAGCGCGGACAGATGCATCGATTACTGTATCGCCAACTACAATTTTGATCCCACCAATTAATTCAGGATCCAGTTTCACTTGAGCTTCAATTTTCTTACCAAACTTTGCTTCTAATTGCTTCACTATAGCTTTTACTTGGGCATCGGTTGGTTTTGAGGCCGCTGTTAATTCTGCTTCTAGCACACCTTCATCTAGCGCTTTTAATTCCTCAAAAGCAGCAACAATGTCAGCAATAATAATTAATCGATCATTCTCGACTAACAATTTCACCAAGTTCACAGATGCATCACTTAACTTGCCATCAAAAATAGAAAGTAAAGCGCGTTCAAGTTCGCTTGAAGGTAATTTTGGATCATCGATTAACACTTTTACTTGCGCGTTATCTGCTACCGCAGCAATTAAAGCTAGTTCATCAGACCACTTTGCTAGTGCTTTTTTTTCCTTAGCCAAGCGAAAAATCGCTGTGGCATAAGGTCTCGCTATCGTTATCGCTTCAGCCATGATTTACAAGGCCTCCTAAAGCTCTTTAGCGATTGCAGTTAAAATCTCTGCGTGCGCTTTAGCGTCAATTTCTTTACGCAAGATTTTTTCAGCACCAGCGATTGCTAACGTCGACACTTGTTGACGTAAGCCTTCTTTAGCACGGTTGATCTCTTGCTCGATTTCAGCTTTTGCACCAGTGATAATGCGATCGCCCTCAGCTTTAGCTGTACCTTTAGCATCTTCAACAATTTGTGTCGCGCGCTTTTCAGCAAGCGCCAAAATCTCAGATGCTTTTACTTTAGCTACAGCAAGTGCTTCAGAAGCACGCTTCGAAGATTGCTCTAGTTCAGCACGGCCTTTTTCACCAGCAGCTAAACCATCAGCAATTTCTTTTTGACGTGTTTCGATTGCATTTAGCAAAGGTGGCCACACAAATTTCATGGTGAACACGATGAGCACAAAGAATGCAATCGCTTGTGCTACCAGTGTAAAGTTAATATCCATTTTTGCTCCCAGACTCCAGTTAAGCTAATTGATTAATTGATAGCTTAGTGAGGAACAACACTTAATAGTGGGTTTGCAAATGCAAACATCATTGCAAGACCAACACCAATAATGAATGAAGCATCGATAAGACCCAATAGCAAGAATACTTTACCTTGCAATGCTGGGATCATTTCTGGTTGGCGAGCTGCGCCTTCCAAGAAGCTAGCACACATGATACCAATACCGATACAAGCGCCAGCAGCACCCAAACCGATGATTAGACCAATACCAATGCCAGTGTATGCTTGAATTGTTGCTAAAAATTGAACAGCTTCCATTACGTTTCCTTTCAAATTGAGGGATATTACTAAGTACTACAATTACAAACTAAATTACTAACCTACTAAAAAACAAAAACTAACTTAATGACTTTCTTGTGCCATTGCCAAATAAACGACTGTCAGCATCATGAAAATGAATGCTTGCAACGCAACAATCAGAATATGGAAAATTGACCAACCAGCACCTAATATTGCGCCAGCGATCGTGCCCGTTACACCTGTAGCCGCCCACAAGCCTAACAACAAGAAAATAACCTCACCCGCGTACATATTGCCGAAAAGTCGCAATGAGTGTGAAAGTGGTTTTGATACGTATTCGATTAAATTGAATAGAAAGTTTGCTGGCCAGATCAGTGGATTGGTGCCAAACGGTGAACAGAATAATTCATGGATCCAGCCACCAAGACCCTTTGCTTTAATTGCAAAGAAAATCATTAAGAACCAGACCGTTAACGCTAATGCAAATGTGGTATTGATATCAGAAGTTGGAACGACGCGCCATTTGGTGTGCTCCCCACCAATAGCAGAAACTAATGCAGCAACCCAATCAACTGGCAAGAAGTCCATCGCATTCATCATGAGGACCCAAACAAATACTGTTAAAGCGGCTGGTGCAATAAACGCATGACGGTTGCCGTGGTAGATGTTTTTAACTTGATCGTCCACGAAATCGAACACTAATTCCATAAATGCTTGACGTTTAGTTGGAACGCCTGATGTAGCACCACGAACAATCCACCAAATAAGACCAAGTGTAATCACACCCAATGCAACTGACATGACAAGCGTATCAACATGCAGTGACCAGAATGATCCATTGCCAATCGATTGGCTATTAAATGAAAGGTGATGCTCAATGTAGCTAGATGGAGTTAATGCGTGTTCAGTTGCCATAAATCAAACCCTTAAAAACTTGCGTCTATCTTTATTTTTTATCTAAACCAAAAAAAGCTGCCCCAGACAATATAGCTGAAGCCGCTAGGCCCAAAATTAGAGCGATTGGGACCAAATGTTCGTTGTATAACTTAAATGTTAGGAACAGGAGCAAAGCAATCACAAAAATCTTGACGGCTTCAGCCTTAAGCATCGTGATTAATATCGCCCCTGCATTGTTTTTCTTGTCCCCGCTTCTTGCAATGAGTGCACCAGCAATTCCACCAAGAACAGCTGACATCCCGCCAGCTAAAGCTGAAATTGCTGCATATTTACCAGGGACTACACCAAAACTTTCAGCTAACACAAATGAAAGTATGGCTACTGAAATAGTCGCTAAAAGCTGCCATTTCACCATTTGTTTATAGACCTGTGCTGTTTTAATGTTTTCCATTTATTGTTAATTTTTTAATAAAACAGCGCAAATCAAACTTAGTAAAGACCGCGATTGTCTTGTTTTATTGGAATCAAGTCAAGCTTAGTGCACTATTTTTAATGAATTTTTGAAATAATTTCATCAAGTTGATCCAAGCTCGCATAGCGTATTTTTAGGGTGCCTGAACCATTTTTACCATTTTCAATCGTGACCACTGCGCCTAAATTTTGTGCAAGCGTTTCTTGGAGCCTTAAAACATCTCGATCTTTAGATGCCGCCTTTTTCGGAGAGGCAGAAACACTAGCTATTTTTTTAACTAATTGCTCAGCCATTCGAACTGATAATTGATTTTGAACAATCTGTTCAGCTGCAGCAATTTGCTTAGCCCCCTCTAAGGTTAGCAATGCCCTTGCATGCCCCATATCAAGCTTGGCGTGCATCAACATTTCTTGAACAACCGCATGAAGATTTTGCAAACGTAGCAAGTTAGTCACAGCACTTCTTGATCGACCTACCGCTTGTGCGGCTGTTTCGTGCGTCATCTTGAATTCATCGATCAAGCGCTGAATACCATTTGCCTCTTCAATTGGATTGAGGTTTTCACGTTGAATATTTTCAATGAGGGCCATAGCCAACGCAGCAGCATCAGCAATATCTCTAACAATCACTGGAACTTCTTTTAAACCAGCAAGTTTAGAGGCTCTCCAACGTCTCTCGCCAGCAATAATCTCATACTTGCCGCCTTCGACTTGTCTAACAACGATAGGCTGCATAATGCCTTGTGAACGAATGGAATCAGCAAGACTCTCTAAAGAGGCCTGATCCATGTGGGTTCTTGGTTGATACTTGCCCGGCTGAAGATTCTCCAAAGCCAAGCTAGTCAAATTATCAGATTGTGCATTCGCCTCTGAATCACTTGATAGCAATGCATCTAACCCACGTCCCAAGCCTTTAAGTTTTACCATTTTTTGTCCAATTCAATGAATTCTGAATATTTAATTTTTCGCTGTTTGTCGCTCAATAATTTCTTTTGCAAGCTGTAAATAGGCCTGCGCGCCTTTAGAAGACTTATCGTAAATCAATGCTGGCATTCCGTAGCTTGGCGCTTCCGCCAAACGGATGTTTCGAGGGATCAATGTGTTGTAAACCTTATCGCCAAAATGATTCACTAACTGTGCCGAAACTTGCTGCGCTAACATATTGCGACTATCAAACATCGTACGTAACAAGCCCTCTATCTCTAGCGTTGGATTGAGGTGAGTACGCACTTTCTTAATTGTATTGACCAGATCTGAAAGGCCTTCTAATGCATAGTATTCACATTGCATCGGAATCATGACGGCATCGGCAGCCGTTAAAGCATTCACTGTGACTAGATTAAGGGCAGGAGGGCAGTCCAAAAGCACAAAATCGTATTGATCTTTTACGGCGGCTAACGCTACCTTTAGTTTTGTTTCACGGCCAATCTCGTTGACGAGCTCAATTTCGGCGCCAGCCAAATCTCGATTAGAGGGCAACACATGAAAATTACTTTTTTCTGTTTTTTGGGTCACATCGGCAATGGTTTTATTACCGATCAACACATGATAGACGGTGTTTTTTAACTGCGACTTCTCAATACCGCTCCCAGTAGTCGCGTTACCTTGTGGATCCAAATCAACCAGTAGCACTCGGCTTCCAAACGTTGCCAAACTCGCCGCCAAATTGACGCAGGTGGTGGTTTTGCCTACCCCCCCTTTTTGATTGGTAATCGCTAATATTTTCATTCTTTCGCCTATTTTATTTTGTGCTACTAATATATTGATGTGGCAAAAATACCAAATGCCTTTGTGCTTCCAATCCTGAGACGTTTAACACTTCTACTTTAGCTGCAGTCACGCCCGTTTTTGCTTCTAATTCCGCAAGCTCGTCCTTAGGGTAAACCCCTTTCATTGCGAGCCATTTACCCTGCTCAGATAACAAATGATGGGTTAAGGAAATAAACAAACTCAGATCAGAAAACGCGCGAGAAATAATAATTTCAAATTTTCGATCCTTGGAAATCTCTTCTACGCGTCCGCCTAAAACTTCTAAATTAGCGATCCCAAGTTCCGCCTTCGCTTGACGCATAAAGCTTACTTTTTTACTGTTTGAGTCGATAACCGTCACGCTTAAATCCGGCAAACATAATGCCAACGGGATGCCTGGCAATCCTGCCCCACTTCCCACATCAAGCAAACTGTTAGCATCAATGAAAGGCAATACCGCTAAGCTATCTAAGAGGTGCAAAGTCACCATTTCATCTGCATCACGCACGGCGGTTAAGTTATGAACCTTATTCCACTTTTGCATGAGCGCAAGATAATCGAGCAATTTCTGTTGGGTTTGCTCTGATATCTTTAACTCGGCTTGGCTGATGCCATGACTGAGAATGGACTGCTGACTCATGCGACCTTTTCACCGCCTGCGTCTAATTTTTTAGCACGATTTTTTCGCTTTAAATAAACCAACAATAGGGACACAGCCACTGGCGTTACCCCTGAAACACGACTCGCCTGACCAATCGTCTCTGGCTTATGCAAGGCAAGTTTCTGCTGAACTTCTATCGACAATCCATGCACGTCGGAATAATCCATATCTACCGGCAGCTTGGTATCTTCACTGCCCAATTGGCGTTCAATTTCATCTTGCTGGCGATCAATATATCCTTGATATTTGGCTGCAATATCTACCTGCTGACGCACATCCTCTGCGATGTCTTCATATTTAACCGCCGCTTCACCGGTAGGGAGGCTCAATAGACTTTCATAGCTTAATTCTGGCCTGCGCAATAATTCAAAGAGCGAATATTCATGCTCGATTGGTTTACCAAGCACACGGATGGCATCTTCTTTAGGAAGCGTTGCAGGGCGAACCCAAATCGATTTCAAACGTTCTTGTTCACGTAAAATAGCTTCTTGCTTGCGAGAAAAAGCTTCCCAGCGCGCATCATCGACCAAGCCTATTTGACGGCCAGCTTCCGTTAATCGAATGTCCGCATTATCCTCACGCAACAACAATCGGTACTCTGCACGACTCGTAAACATACGATAGGGCTCTGTCACGCCGCGAGTTATTAGATCATCGACCAACACCCCTAAGTAGGCCTGGCTCCGACTTGGGCACCAGCTTTCTTTGCCTTGGGCATAGAGCGCAGCGTTAGCACCCGCTAACAATCCTTGAGCGCCCGCTTCTTCATAACCGGTTGTCCCATTGATTTGGCCAGCGAAAAATAACCCCTTAACCGCTTTGGTTTCTAGAGAGTTTTTTAAACCACGCGGATCATAATAATCGTACTCGATCGCATAGCCTGGGCGCAGGATGTGCGCATTTTCCAGACCGCGGATAGAGCGAACTAATTGATACTGAATATCAAACGGCAAACTAGTAGAAATGCCATTAGGATAAATCTCATTGGTTTCCAAGCCTTCAGGCTCTAAGAAAATTTGATGCGATTCTTTGTCAGAAAAACGGTGAATCTTATCCTCAACAGAAGGGCAGTAACGAGGCCCCACCCCTTCAATAACGCCGGTATACATAGGTGAGCGATCTAAACCGCTTCGAATAATGTCATGCGTTCTTTCATTGGTATGGGTAATCCAACAAGGCACTTGTCTTGGATGCTGACTGACGTTGCCCATAAATGAAAACACCGGCAATGGATTATCACCCGGCTGCTCTTGCATCACTGAATAATCAATCGTGCGACCATCAATGCGAGGCGGGGTCCCAGTTTTTAAGCGGCCCGCAGGTAGGCCAATTTCTCTTAATCTCGCCGCCAAAGAGATAGCCGGAGGATCTCCAGCACGACCTGCTTGATAGTGGCTTAAGCCCACGTGGATCAAGCCTGCTAGGAATGTGCCTGCCGTCAGCACGACGGACTTAGCTTCAAAACGCAACCCGATTTGCGTGACCACACCTGTCACTTTATCGCCATCGAGAATAATGTCTTCAACCGCCTGCTGGAACAGCCAAAGATTTTTTTGATTTTCTAGACGATGGCGAATGGCTGCTTTATAAAGAATACGATCGGCCTGTGCTCTTGTGGCACGCACAGCAGGGCCCTTACTTGAATTTAATATACGAAACTGAATACCGCCTTCGTCAGTCGCAGCAGCCATGGCGCCGCCAAGGGCGTCAATTTCCTTCACAAGATGTCCCTTGCCAATCCCCCCAATAGACGGATTGCAAGACATTTGCCCGAGCGTCTCGATATTGTGAGTCAAAAGTAGTGTTTTTTGACCCATGCGAGCAGCCGCCAGCGCGGCTTCAGTGCCTGCATGACCGCCGCCAACCACAATAACATCAAATTTTTCAGTGTACTGCATGTCAATAATGCTTAATAACCAGAGGGTTTGTATCTTACTTTAATCTGCCGACTCCGTCATGCTTAACCCGGATGTTTCACGTGAAACACTGGAAAAATTACAAATTACTTCAATGCGACATATTTCGTTAACATAAATTGATTATTATCAATATAATGCTAGTTGGTAGCTTGGTATGCTTATTGCTAACAGTTAGAGGCGTGCAACTCGTACTATTATTAAATCGATACAGGAGACAAATAAATGAAAAAATTATCTTTTATCTTAGCAACATTACTTAGCATCACCGCATTCAGCGCACACGCTGATGTAGACACTGCAAAGAAACTTGCTGACAAATATGCAGTGATTGCAAAGAACATTAATCCAGCTTCAACAGGCTTGTCTGATGAAGATGGCAAAAACTTCTTCAATCGTGAACTCACGATCAAGGGTAAACAAGTTGCTTGCGCTTCATGCCACACTGCAAATCCAGCGGACAACGGTAAACATATCGTGACTGGCAAACCAATCCGTCCACTAGCGCCATCTGCAAATGACAAACGCTTCACATCTGTTGACACTGTTGAAAAGAACTTTACTAAGCATTGCAACGACATCATCGGTCGCGATTGTACTGCCCAAGAAAAAGGCAACTTCATTGCTTACTTGTTAACAGTTAAGTAATTTAAAAAAGCGCGTAAAAATGCGATACGTTTGGGACCCATTCGTTAGAATCTTTCACTGGTCTTTAGTGATCGCCTTTGGTGTCGCATTTTATACGCACGAATCCGAGTGGGATCGCATCACTCACACTAAGGCTGGCTACGTTGCCGGCGGACTCATTATTAGTCGGATCTGTTGGGGTTTCCTATGTACTGGATACGCCAAATTCAAAAGCTTTCCACCTAACCTAGAAGGCGCAGTCCGCTACGCCTGGATGGCCTTGCAAGGACGTGCAAAGCCGTTTGTGGGGCACAACCCTGCAGGGTCTCTTGTCATTTACCTGCTTCTTACGATGGGCCTTCTGACCGTCGGTAGTGGCTTCTTGGTGTTCAACGATGGCTGGCTTTTTAATGCGCCGGACTTATTGCACAGCATCCATTTTTACAGTGCTTGGACATGGCTAGGCTTAGTTTGCATCCATGTATTGGGTGTCATTACAGAAAGCATCGTGCATAAAGATAATTTAATTTATGCCATGATTACGGGTGTAAAACATGATGTGGCTGAAGCGGAAGAGCCAAAGGATGATGAAATGGTTTCACGTGAAACACATCGCGTGTTTGCAATATTTGGTGTTCCATGCCGCCTAGTCCTTAGATTATTTTCTAAGAAATAGCCTTACTTCCCAATACAAAACTTACTGAAAATCTCGCCAAGTAAATCATCTGGCGTAAACTCCCCTGTAATTGTACTGAGCGTGTCTTGCCCCATTCGTAGATTTTCAGCGACAAGTTCCGATTGATCGATTGCACTTAAAGCGTTTTGCAACGACTGTTCCACATGTTTAATCGCTTCCAAGTGACGCGTTCTTGCCATAAAGACGCCCTCATTCGTGGATTGCCATCCCACCACTTTCAATAAAGTTTCCCGCAAAAGACTCACACCATCCCCAGTTTTCGCTGATAGGTGTATATGCGTTTCTTGGTTGATCATTTCAACAAATGGCGCTTTTTTAGCTAGATCAATTTTGTTATGGATCCAGATTTTGGGCAAATCGCTCGCCAATCGCTCTAAAATCGATTTTTCTATTTCGGTAATACCGTGAGCTGCATCTACCAATAATAATGCGATATTGGCGCTTTCTAGCGCTCGCCATGTTCGAGCGATTCCATACTGTTCAATTTCATCTTCCGTCTCACGCAAGCCGGCCGTATCAACAATATGCAATGGTATCCCATTGATTTGAATAGAACTTTTGATTGTGTCTCGCGTGGTTCCAGCAATCGAAGTCACGATAGCGACATCATCTGCCGCCAATTGATTAATGAGACTCGATTTTCCAACATTCGGCTGACCAACTAATACAACTGTTAAACCCTCGCGTAATAAATTTCCTTGCTTAGCCTCGCCATAAATTTTTTGAAGGTCGAGCAAGATATCCTGAATTTTTTTCTTCACGTTTCCCTGGGAAATAAAATCAATCTCTTCTTCAGGAAAATCTAGACATGCCTCAACAAACATTCTTAATTCAATCAATCGCTGGAGGAGGGCATTAATACAATTTGAGAACTCGCCGGACAAAGAACGCATTGCACTTCTTGCAGCTTCAGAAGTTGCTGCGTTAATGACATCGGCAACCGCTTCAGCCTGTGCCAAGTCCATTTTCTCATTGAGATATGCACGCCTAGTAAATTCCCCTGGGGCTGCTTGACGCGCACCAAGCGATAAACAACGTGTTAATAAGATTTGTAATAGCGCTGGGCCACCGTGAGCTTGTAACTCAAGGACATCTTCACCCGTATATGAATTCGGGGCAGCGTAATAGATGGCAATCCCCTGATCAATGGTTTGACCATCCTGATCTATAAAAGGTAAATAAGCGGCATAGCGGGGTTTTGGGCAGTGGCCAAGTATAGCGACTGCGATGTTGACGGCCTCTGGGCCTGAAATACGAACTACCCCAATACCACCAGAGCCGGATGCGGTTGCAATCGCGGCTATGGTGTCAGAGTTGTGTTTAACGGACTGCATTTCCTTTTTTCTTAGCAGGGGCAGCAGCATGAATCAAATGATTAATACGCGCCTGTTGTGCAATTGAAAGGATGTTATTCACCAACCAATAAAGCACTAAACCTGCAGGGAAGAAGAAGAAGAACACACTGAACGCAAGTGGCATAATCATCATCACCTTAGCTTGCACTGGGTCAGTGGGCTTAGGGTTAAGCTTCGTTTGCACGATCATGGACAGACCCATCAAGATAGGTAGAAGCCCAATTGGCATATCGCCAAGAAATGAAATGTGGCCAAGCAGGGCATCAGGTGCTGAAAGGTCATGAATCCAAAGCACAAATGGGGCATGGCGCATCTCAACACTGGCTAACAACATCCAATAGAGCGAAATAAACACCGGGATTTGCACCAGGATCGGCAAGCAACCACCCATAGGATTAATTTTTTCTTTCTTATACATCTCCATCATCGCCTGCTGCATTTTTTGACGATCATCGCCAAACTTCTCTTTTAGAAGTTGTAAACGTGGCGCTAACTCTCGCATTTGCGCCATATTGCGATAGCCTGAAGCTGATAATGGATAGAAGACAAGCTTAATTAATACGGTCAGTAGAATAATCGAGAAGCCCCAATTACCTACAACGCTTTGAATCGCTGACAACACCATAAACAGCGGTGAGGCAATGAAAGTGAGCCAACCATAATCGACGGTGTATTCAAGACCTGGTGCAGCAGCAACCAGCTCGCTATGCTTCTGAGGGCCAAGATAAAGCTTAGCGCTCATGTTTTCTGTTGCGCCTGGCGCAATAGAAGCCAAATTGATTTTAGTCCCGATGGCGTAAATTTTATTACCAAGGTCTTTGGTGTAAAACTCTTGCGCACTATTACCTTGAGGAATCCAAGCACTCACAAAGTAGTGTTGGACTAATCCAATCCAACCATCTTTGGCAATTTTAGAAAGTGGCTCTTTTGCCATCTCAGTGAATTTAACTTTTTTGTATTTATCAGCATCAGAGAAATATGCACCCCCTGTAAAGGTTGGCATCATCTTAGTGCCTTGATTTGATTCACTATCATGAACAATTTGATAATAAGCCAGTGGATCAATCGCTGCAGCTGAGCTGTTAGTAATAACCTGATCTACTTTGACTTCATAGCTTCCACGAACAAACGTATAAGTTTTAGTCAGCTTAACACCATCTGCACTTTTCCATTCGAGGGCTACCTTTAATTCATTTTGATCTGCTGCCATTTGGTAGTCGCTAGCAGCACTCGTAAATATTTCTTTATGCGTCGCCAAGCTTCCAATCGCAATCCCTGATTGCACAACATAAACAGACGGCGCTGCTTGATCATTTAAAAGAACGAAGTTGTTGGTATCTGAATCTGCGGCACGGTGCTGTGTAAGCTCTAGCTTACGAAGATCGCCGCCCATCGTATCAATTTCAGCTTTAAACATGTCTGTTTGAACTAAAACACGTTTATCCGTATGAAGATGGAATTGTGTTTCTTGATCAATCCTAGCAGCATTAGTTTTAACTGGGATATCTGCTTGGGCTGTTGCCGCTTGCTCAACTGGCATGCGTTTTTCTTGCCATGAATTCCAGAAAAACAAGATAGAAAATGATAAAACAACAAACAAAATCAGTCTTTTAACGTCCATATTATTTTCGTCTTTGCATTAAAGTATTAAATTAAGGAATTGGGTCGTGGCCGCCGGCATGCCATGGATGGCATTTTAACAATCTACGGACGCCATAGAAAAAGCCGCGAATTGCGCCATGCTTTTCAATTGCCAAATAAGCATAATGAGAACAAGTTGGGCTGAATCGACATTGTTGACCAAAAAAAGGGCTGAGCAGTAACTGATAGCCGCGAATCATAAACAATAAAATTTTAGCCAACTTTTTCTCGGTATTTCAAAATATTAAAAGCATCTTATCTGCTTTTAAGCTTGGTCGTTAGCATATCAAACTCTAGCGCAATTTCATTGTAATTTTTTGGGCCAAATGGCTTTTGTGGCCTGATCACCACATCAACATTATTGAAATTTAATTTATTGCGTCTAAAAAGCTCCCGCAAGACTCTTCGCATGTAATTACGATCAACCGATAACTTTGCAATCTTTTTACTCACCACCAAACCAAGGCGACCGGACTGTTGCGCATTATTTCGATAATGTATTACTAAGGTGGGACCCGCAATACGCTTGCGGAAATTAAAAACGGATGAAAAATCATCCGTTTTTAATAATCTTAATTCACTTGGGAATTTAAAATTCATACTTACCTATTTTTCAAACACAGTAGATACCGTGCGAACAGGTAAGAAAATTATACAGCTAAGCGAGCACGGCCCTTAGCACGACGTGCAGCAATCACTGCGCGACCGCCACGAGTTTTCATGCGAACTAAAAAACCATGTGTACGTGCACGACGAACTTTTGATGGTTGATAGGTGCGTTTCATTATGTTTCTCCGATTACTTCTATGTGCAAATGATGCAAAGGGCGTAATTAAACCGCAATAACCTGCATGCTGTCAATCTATATTTACCAAATAAAAGCTTATAAAACAGTTGTGAATTAAAAATTTTGACTGTGGATAAGTTTAGATAAACACGTTAAAATGAACTCAAGAAAAAGAGCAATTTAACTCTCTCCAAAATTTCTATTAATTTAATAAATCAACAAGTTAATAGAATCCGTTGGAATCCTAAGGTTTTAGCTAGTAATGAATAATTTTTGGGCCGCCTGCTTGGGACGTTTTGAAAAAGAACTGTCCCCGCAGCAATTTAATACATGGATAAAGCCATTGCACTATAAGATGGAGGAGCAATCCTTAACCTTATTTGCGCCGAATCGCTTTGTTCAGCAGTGGGTCAAAGATAAATTCTTATCTCGCGTCATTGAATTATCCAAAGAAGAACTAAGCTATCCGATTTCAATTGATGTTGTGTTGCTAGATGGTAAACATGACGACAACATCAAAAGCATTGCAGCACTCATCGGTGATGGATCATCACCATCAGCCCAAAAAATTAAAAAGCCTGTTACTACTAAAGAGAATGAAAAAAGCGAGCCAGCGGCAGCTAAAAAACATAAAATTTCTGATCACTCAGGTTTAAATCCTGCTTTTAATTTCAGTAATTTAGTCACGGGTAAGGCCAACCAGTTGGCACGTGCAGCCGCCCTTCAGATCGCAGAAAATCCTGGTGCCACCTACAATCCTTTGTTCATTTATGGCGGGGTGGGTCTTGGAAAGACGCATTTACTTCAAGCGATCGGTAATCACTTAAAAGAATTACGTCCAGAAGCAAAAATTAAATACTTGCATGCCGAGCGTTATGTTTCTGATGTGGTTAAAGCTTATGAACATAAAACATTCGATGAATTTAAACGCTTATATCACTCACTCGACATGCTGCTCATCGATGATATTCAATTCTTTGCAAAGAAAACCAGAACACAAGAAGAGTTCTTTTACGCGTTCAATACGCTGATTGAATCCAAAAAACAGATCATTATTACGTGTGATACCTACCCTCAAGAGATTGCGGATATGGAAGAGCGATTAAGAACTCGATTTAGTTGGGGCTTAACGGTCGCAGTAGAACCACCAGAACTTGAAATGCGGGTCGCCATTTTGCTTAAAAAAGCTGAACAAGCAAAAATCCCTTTAACTGAAGAGGTGGCTTTTTTTATTGCTAAACAAATTAGATCGAGTGTGCGTGAACTAGAGGGTGCGCTGAATCGTATTTTGGCGATGTCTAAATTTACAGGTCATGAAATCGACGTGCATTTAGCTAAAGAAGCATTAAAAGATTTAATTGCTGTTCGTGGCCGTCAAATTACGATTGAAAATATACAAAAGACGGTTGCTGACTATTACAAAATTAAAGTAGCAGAGATGTACAGTAAGAAAAGAACGCGAAATTTTGCTCGGCCTAGGCAAATTGCAATGGCATTAACGCGTGAATTAACCAATCATAGTTTTCCTGAGATTGGTGAGGCTTTTGGAAGTCGGCATCACACAACCGTGATGCATGCTTGCGATGAAATGGAACAACTGCGTCAAAATGATTCTTCAATTGCGAGGGACATCTCTTTTTTAATCCAAGTAATTCGTGATTAAAAATTGAAGTTTTGATAGTCAGTTATCCTGTAGATAAGCTGTGGATGAAATTTGATTCTAACGTTCTTTTTGTAAAACGTATAAAATGTTAACAAATTATCCACAAGTTTTCCTACAGTTTTACTATGTATTAATTTGCACTTAACGT
>CAIVUE010000080.1 GCA_903909015.1 uncultured Methylophilaceae bacterium | reverse complement strand
CCAGAAGGAGGCGGGTGACCAACGTCATGACCTGTCCAAACAGGCTGCCCAGTGGCAGGGGCGCCTCAGGTGGGTGGATCGAGGGCTTTTCGCCACGCGTTTTGTGAAGAACAACCCCGGCATGATCCTAGGTGCGGGCGCACTCTTTGCGGTGTTCACCCCCATGAAGGCGGCGAGGATCCTCTTAAGCACTTGGGCCGCGCTCAAGGGCGTCCGCAACATCGGCGGGCTGTTCTCTAAGGACTAAAAGAGATTGACCAGGCCCAGGATGATGGCGGTGGCCGTCATCAGCCCGGTGCCCAACCAACCAAAAATCTTTAACCTGCCAGACACCGTGAAGTTCCCCATGATCTTGGTCTGGGATGACATGTGCATCACAGCCAGCATCAGGGGTGCGGCCACGATCCCGTTGATCACGGCGCTCCAGATGAGGGCCTTGATGGGGTCGATCCCGATGAAGTCTAGGCCGACCCCCACCAGGGTTGCGCCCACAATAATTCCATAGAAGTGCTTGGCCTTAGACGTCTTTAATCTTAGGCTGGCGGGCTTGTGCATCACCTCGGCCACGGCGTAGGCGGCAGAACCAGCCAGCACCGGTATCGCCAGGAGCCCTGTGCCGATAATGCCCATCGCGAACAGGATAAACGCAAACTCACCCGCAATTGGCCTCAGTGCGGCCGCGGCCTCCGCAGAGGTCTGGATGTTGTGGATGCCAGCAGGGAATAGGGTCGCGGCCGTGGTTAGGATGATGAAGAATGAGATGACGTTCGAGAAACCCATGCCCATCACGGTGTCCACCCATACCCGGTTGAGTTGGCGTTTAGACTGCTCTGGGTGCTCGATGAGGGCGTGCCTCGTTCGGATGTCCGAGATGTCCTCGACCTCCTCCGCGGCCTGCCAGAAAAAGAGGTAGGGGCTGATGGTGGTGCCAAAAACCCCCACCACGAGCAGGACGTACTTGGCGTCCAGGCTCAGGTGCGGCAGCAGGGTCTCCTGGACGACATTCGACCAGTCCACGTGCGAGGCAAACACCGTTCCCACGTAAGCGAACAGGGAGAGGGTCAGCCATTTGAGTATCGGCAGGTAGCGGTGGTAGGGGATCATGACCTGCATCAGCAGGCAAACCACCCCGATCACTATCGAGTAAATCAGGCGAGGGCCACCAAAGACCAGCCTCACCGCGTCAGACATCGCGGCCAGGTCTGCCCCGATGTTGATCACGTTAGCGACGAGCAGCAGCAGGATCAGCGGCAGGGTCAACACGTTCGGGTAGTAGCGCTGTAGGTTGCTCGCGAGCCCTCTCCCAGTCACGAGTCCGATCCGTGCGCAGATCATCTGGATGCCGGCCATGAGCGGGTAGGTGAGGACGATGGTCCACAGCAGGCCGAAGCCATATTGGGCGCCCGCCTGTGAGTAGGTGGCGATGCCGCTGGGGTCGTCGTCAGCGGCGCCTGTGATGAGCCCAGGCCCCAGTTTCTTGAGGGCACTAAGTGGGACGCTGTAAACTTTTGTTAACAATTTCATGTTAGCCTTCATGTTAACTTGTGGTCAGTGTAGCGTATTTTAATCTTGAAAAAATTTATAACGAACATGTCTCCCCCTAAATGGTATTTACTCTGCCTGTGGTTATTTTCATCTTCCCCCTGGGCCGCGGAGACCCTCAAAATTGAATCTGTGGACGTCGTCGGCGCTCGTGACGAGACCGAGGTGCGTAAGGACGCCGCCACGCAAAAGATGGTGTTCGGCCGCAAGGAGATTGAAAACCTAAGCGTGATGACGGCGGGCGAGGTCATTAGCAAGTTGCCCGGCGTTGAGGTTGGTGCGGGCGGCGCACGCGCACGCGGCATGTCGCGCGACTCTATTCGTGTGATGATTGATGGGGAGAAACAATCTGGAGGCACCATGGGGGCATTCTCCCGGATGCCTGCCAGCGATATTGAGCGGGTCGAGATCCATCGGGGCTCGTCGGCTGAGTTTGGCGGCTCATCACCCCTCACCGTCAACATCGTCCTCAAGAAGGGCGTCTCCAAGGCCGCAACTGAAGTTAAAGCTGCCTTAGGCTTCAAAGATGGTGAGCCAAACGAGCAATTGTCATGGTCAGAGTCGGGAAAAAATGGGGATTTTTCATGGGTACTGCCTGTTTCTCTGAACTTTTCAAAATCACCAGCTAATTCAAGTTTAAGTAGAAATTCATCAGGCATTTCAGAGCTGGAATATGCTAGCGGTTCAAACGAGATGGGTCACCATGCCTTTAGCCCACGTATGACTTGGAAATCTGGCCGTGATAGCGTGACGCTCTCCAGCATGGTGTTTTTAGGACCTTCTGAAAAAAAGACCCACAGCTCACTCTATAGTGCTGCAAATGCATCAACACCTCTATCCCTTAATGGAGACCGTGATGGTATTGAGGACGGATCAGCCCGCAACTTAAGACTGCGTTTAGAGGGGGAGAAGTACTTTGGTGAATCGAAGTTAAGTGGTCGATTCTCACTCAATAATCGCCACAATGGTCTTGACGTCACCAGGACCACAAGCGTAAACCATAGTATTAATGAAAATACCAAGAGCGATGAGGATGAGTTCGCAAGTGCGCTTCGCTGGGATCAGCCGGTTGATTTGCATTTCTTGTCACTCGGTGTGGAATATAACAAGCTCAGTCATCAGGATCATCAAGCCTTTTCCGATACGACCAATACCCAATATCACTCATCTTCTCAAGACCAGGTGCTGTGGCTTCAAGATGTATGGACGCCGCAAGATAGCGTGACGGTGACAGGCGGGCTTCGTATGGAGAATATGGCGCTCAACTCTGACGGCAATAGTCATCAGGACTTTGCCCTGTTGCCCTCGGTCGCGGTGCGCTGGCAGCCGCAAGAGGCGTGGGTGTTTAGAACATCTTTGGGCGCGGGTATGAAAACACCAAGACTCAATGAAATCACCGCAACACTCACACGCAGTATTACGCAAAACACGCCGCTGGATGCTGACTCACGCGGCAACCCGAACCTCAAGCCTGAGCACAGCATTAACTTCGAGGTGGTCGCCGAACGCTACCTCGCACAGAAGGCTGGCGTACTCTCAGCCAACGTTTATGTGCGAGCGACGAGTGACTTTACTGAGCGTCGTTTGATGTCGGAGGCTGGGCGCTGGATCGAGCGCCCTTATAACGAGGGCGACGCCCTGCACTGGGGTGTGGAGTTGGATGGTAAGGTCAATACCGACCAGTGGGGAATCCCTGGGGGCACCGCCAAGGCGCACTTGACGCTGCCCAATGCCCGTGTGGACGATGCACGTTTAGGCATTACCCGAGATGCTCGCGACACGCCGAAATACGTCATGTCCATGGGCTGGGACCAGAGCATCCCGAGGTGGCAATCGAGCATGGGCATTTCAATGCAGCTCTCAGGTCGCAGCGAAACCGATATCCCTGGCGAGCAAAAGGCATTTACCGAGGCTAGGGCCCTGCTAGATGCGTTTTGGCTATACAAGCTCAATCCTCAGTTTAATTTGCGTGTATCTGCGCAGAATTTACTCGATGAAGATATGCGTCGCCAAAACAAGTACATCACGTCGGGGGATGAATGGAAACTTCTCGCCAATGACTTTGGCTATCGCACGGTGATGTTTAGTATTGAAGGGCGCTGGTAGGCTTAAATTAAAACAGCGATGTCTGTGCTGGCGGCGGCGCATCTAACAGCGCATCCATATCAATTTCAAAAATCCCGAGCTTGCCGGGGCAGGGCATTAATTCTAACGGCTTGGCATTCTCAAATAAGAATCCAAAACCATCGCGCGGCACCCCGCTAAAATGCGCTCGTTGTTCTCTCGTTAGGGTTGGTGGTATTTCATCGGGCCTGGCGCACAGCAACAACCTTGCAATGCCCACCACACCCCCATAGCCCAACTGATCTTGGCTGGGTAGGGGGATGTCAGTATTCGCTACCAGGTAGTCGTAATACTCTTCATAAATGCCCCTGCTGGCATGAATGAGCATCGGCCCGCGATACGCTGTGCCCCATGTGCGATCATCCACCAACAAATACCCATTCGCTATCAGCCAAGCATAAGGTTGCTTGAGCGAAAGCGCCTTAATCATGCCCCTGGGAAGGTTGGCTATATTAGGCTTCGCGCTTAATTGCTCAGCCTCTGCCATCACAAACTTCTTTATCTTTTGCTTTGAGCTCTTTGGCCAGGTCAGCTCTAAACTGCTCAAGCTTGGCTTGGTAGTCCTCCGCATCCCCATACTCAACAAAGTTGGCATAGCGCGCATGTCGCCCCATCATTTTTCTGGCATGTTTAATCGGGCAGAAGTATTGCTCAGTACGTGCAATAATCTCGGTCGCATAAGCTAGCAGGCCGTTGCCGTAGGTGCAGTACATGCAATGGCTCTTCTCAACGATATTCAGATAGCTTAGATGATGACGGTCAAAGATCATGTAATCGCCACGTTTGACCTTGGGAATTTTGTAGATAGGAAAGCAAGACGCTTGGTAAAGGCTGATGCAGGCATCCAGCAGTAGCATGGGGAACACCATGCCATAGATAATCGGGGCCGTGAGCAAGTTAATCGGGCGATTGCCCAGCCATTTAATGAGCCCGATTTTTAGTTGCTTATGCGCCTCTTTAACCGACTGCTCAAACTCAACCCGCTTACCCTTAATGCTAAAGTTGAGATGTACTTGGCGTTCTTGTAGGGCCTTTTCTAGCTCTTTTTCAGCGGCTTCCATCTGTGCAAGCAGGTTGCGGATACGGTCGTTCATAGAGGCTTTCTTGGATAATTGATGCGTTATGCATCATAGCAATAACTATTAATTGGCTGATGTCTTTCTTCGTGGCATGCTTAAATACAATGCTTCTACCTTGTCCCTTGCCCATGGGGTCTTTCGGAGAAACTTGAGCGTGGATTTGATGCTGGGGTCGTTGATAAAACAATTGACGGGAATTCGGTCAGCGAGGCCATCCCAGCCGTAATGTTCAAATAGCGCAGTGACGATCGCCTCCAGCGTGATGCCGTGCAGTGGATTGTTGGCTTGGGTGTTAGGTGTCGTCATCAAAGTTAAACCTGGCTAATGGTTGGTGCAATTATATGGCGAGAATGATCAGTATTAAGCAATAAAAAAGGGCCGCTAAATTAGCGGCCCTTTTAGTATTTGGCTCCTCGACCTGGGCTCGAACCAGGGACACATGGATTAACAGTCCATTGCTCTACCAACTGAGCTATCGAGGAATTGGTGAAGGCGTGATATTAAAGGCTTGTCGGCTTTAGGTCAATAAAAAAGCGTAAAAATCTCCGTTTTTTTATTTGATTAAATTATTATTTCTGCTCAATCCGATGTATTGTATGTGGCAAAAATCTATCAGCCTAAAATTTATTCCTTTAACCGGATCACGATTAAAAAATCCACATATGCGTCATCTTAAATCTGAAAATAATCCTCACATCAAAACTCGTCAGCATGGTGATTGGCAGGTGATTAGGAATTTAATGCCGTATATTTGGCAATTTAAGGTGAGGGTTATTGTTACCTTGCTCTGCTTGATTGCCGCCAAGGTCGCCAACCTTGGTGTTCCGATTGTACTCAAAAAAATTGTGGATGCCTTGAGCATCACCTCGGCATCTCAGATGTTGCTGGTAGTGCCCGTCAGTTTAATTATTGCCTATGGATTGCTGCGTTTATCTGCCTCTTTTTTCGGTGAGCTAAGGGAGTTGATCTTCGCCAAGGTGACCGAAAGTGCAGTTAGGAAAGTTGGCTTGCAGGTCTTTAATTACGTGCACGCCTTGTCCCTCCGCTTCCATCTGTCGCGGCAAACAGGTGGGATGACCAGGGATATTGAGCGGGGGACGCGAGGTATTCAGTCGCTTATTTCATACTCCCTTTACAGCATTATTCCGACGCTCATTGAGCTCCTGATGGTGCTGGGTTATTTCTTCTTTGTGTATAACCTCTGGTTTGTGGTGATCACGCTCATCGCGCTGACCTCATATGTGATTTTTACCATTGTAGTGACCGAGTGGCGTACCAACTTTAGAAGGCAAATGAATGATCTAGATTCGAAGGCAAATCAGAGGGCTGTTGACTCGTTGATTAACTTTGAAACGGTCAAATATTTTGGTAACGAGCAATATGAGGCCCTACGCTACGATGAAAACCTTAGAAGGTATGCGCAGGCTGCGGTCAAATCACAAAAATCTTTAGCTCTTTTAAATTTTGGCCAACAGACCATCATCGGCATTGGTTTAATTTGTATTCTAGGCTTAGCAAGTTCGGGTGTGGCAAAAGGCCAAATGACGATTGGCGACTTGGTGTTGGTGAACGTGCTGATGATACAGCTCTATATTCCGCTTAATTTTTTAGGGGTGCTTTACCGAGAGATGAAGCAATCGCTTGCGGATATTGATCGTATGTTTGGTCTGCTTGAAACACATCAGGAGATCGCAGACAAGGCCAACGCCTTGCCATTGGTAGTTCATTCATCGTCCCTTGGCCCGCATGTGGTTTTTAAAGACGTCTCTTTCCACTACGAGCCTAACCGTCAAATATTGAACCAGGTTTCTTTTGAGATTTTACCTGGTCAAACCACCGCGGTAGTGGGCCATAGCGGCGCTGGGAAAAGCACGTTGTCACGCCTTTTGTTCCGATTTTATGATGTGCAAGCGGGTGT
>CAIVUE010000079.1 GCA_903909015.1 uncultured Methylophilaceae bacterium | reverse complement strand
TCATTTTGAAAGAATGGCTCGCTGTAATGTTCACCAAAACACCACGCGCATTTGCTAAATTTACATTTTCTAAAAGTGGGCTAGCGACAGCTTGTTCAGCTGCTAACACAGCGCGATCTGGACCAGTAGCAACTGCAGATCCCATCATTGCCATTCCCATCTCAGACATCACTGTACGCACGTCAGCAAAGTCAACGTTCACTAAACCTGGGCAATTAATGATTTCAGCAATGCCAGAAACAGCGTTATGAAGTACATCGTTCGCTGCTTTAAAAGCATCGATAAATGTTACATCGTCACCCAAAACTTCCATTAACTTGTCATTAGGGATAATGATCAGTGAGTCAACATGTTTAGAAAGCTCTTCCAAACCCTCTGAAGCAACCTTGCTACGTTTGCCTTCAAAAGCAAATGGCTTAGTGACCACAGCAACGGTCAAAATACCCATTTCTTTTGCAACTTCAGCAACAATAGGTGCTGCACCAGTTCCTGTACCACCACCCATACCAGCAGTGATGAACAACATATCAGCGCCATCAATCACCTCGGCAATACGATCGCGATCTTCCAAAGCGGCTTCTCTGCCGATCTCTGGTTTAGCCCCAGCACCCAAACCTTTAGTGATGTCCATACCGATTTGAAGCACCGTTTTAGCTTGGCTCTTTTTAAGCGCTTGCATGTCAGTGTTAGCGCAAATGAACTCTACGCCACCAACATTTTTTTCAATCATATGTGCTACAGCGTTACCGCCACATCCGCCCACACCAATAACCTTGATCACGGCTTCTTGGGACTCTTTATCCATAATTTCAAACATTGTATTTCTCCTTGATATCTACCTAAACTAAATTACTTCTGCCTTTACTGCTCTTTATTACTACTACTTACTACTAAAAATTACCCTGAAACCAATTCTTCATTCGCTCAAAAATTCGACCAAATGAATTGGCATCCAAACTCACTTGAATTTGTTGCGCGACTTGCCTTTTTCCAATCAACAACAGGCCTACTCCTGTAGCATATCGTGGACTACTTACCACTTCAGACAATCCGCCTACATACCTTGGCAAACCAAGTCTTACTGGCATATGAAAAATTTCCTCACCCAATTCGACCATGCCCTTCATCATTGCTGAGCCCCCAGTAATCACGATGCCTGAAGCAATCATTTCTTCAAGTCCGCTTCGGCGAAGTTCAGCCAATACAAATTCATAAAGCTCAACCACACGAGGTTCAATGACTTCCGCCAGGGTTTGCACTGAAAGTTGGCGGGATTCCCGACCATCTGTGCCTTGCACTTCAACCACTTCACGTGGGTCAGCCAATTGACGCAATGCACATCCATATTTAATTTTGATGTCCTCTGCTGATTGCGTTGGCGTTCTTAAGGCAACGGCAACATCATTAGTGATTTGATCTCCAGCAATTGGAATTACTGCCGTATGACGAATCGCACCTTGCTTAAAGACTGCAATGTCTGTAGTTCCCCCACCGATATCAACCAGACATACACCTAACTCTTTTTCATCTTCTGTTAAGACAGCTTCACTAGAGGCTAATGGCTGAAGAATTAAATCGCTCACTTCTAAGCCACAACGCTTAATACTCTTAACAATGTTCTGAGCAGCAGCAACAGCGCCTGTCACAATGTGAACCTTCACTTCCAATTTCATGCCACTCATACCAAGTGGTTCACGGACATCTTCTTGTCCATCAATAATGTATTCTTGAGTCAGTATGTGCAGAATTTGCTGGTCTGATGGAAGTGCAATTGCTTGCGCCGTTTCAATCACTCGAGATACATCTGCCTGGGTGACCTCGGCATCTTTAATTTTGACCATCCCACGGGCGTTGATACTTTGAACGTGACTACCAGCAATGCCTGTAAATACATTTTTGATTGTGCAATCAGCCATTAACTCAGCTTCCTCAATTGCACGCTGAATTGCATTCACCGTAGAATCAATATTGATCACGACACCTTTTTTGAGACCACGCGATACATGCTGACCTAAGCCGATCACATTCATGTTGCCGTCAGCCATTAGCTCGGCAACGATTGCGACTACTTTAGATGTCCCAATATCCAGGCCAATAATGAGGCTCTTCTCTTCTTTAGCTCTACTCATCGCATTTCTCCACTTTTTTCTAATTCACTTTTATTCATATTCATTTGATTAGGCCTTGGCTTTTTTCAATACATCTTTCTTAAGTTGCTCTTTTTTTAGCGGTACTTTCTTGCTGCCATCTTTCTTTATTGCTACATCTTTAGCTTTAGTTGTATTAGGCACTTTAGATTCTGATGCCACAGATACCGGTTTTAGTGCAGCCAATGCCATCGGGCTTCTCACTGCAAATCCACTCGGGTATCTCAAGTCGACATAACTTAAATTGCCTTTCATTCCTGCATAGGTTTTGCTGTAAACTTTCACGAACCTTTCAAGGCGTTTATCCATTTCTTCGCGACCCAACGAAATCACCATTCCGGTATTCGTTGTGACCTGCCATGATCTTCTCGGCGTCAAAGTCACTTCTGTCAAATTCATCTTTACTGGCAAAATTAGATTACTAAAGCTCCCATAGTGCTCTGCCACCTCTTTTACGCCATCACCCGGTCCATAAAACACCGGCAAATCCGAATCAGATGCCCCATGAAAAAGCTCTCCATGTGTATTGACCAATGCTATATTTCCCCAGCGAGCCAACTCTTGATGTTCTTCAATAACCACCTCTAGTCGGTTTGGCCACCGTCTTCTCACACTTACGTTTCTAGCCCACGGAAGCTTCTCAAACGCTTGACGTGTCTTTACTAAATTCACAGTAAAAAAATTCCCTTGCAAATACCGACTAGAAATCATCTTCACTTGCTCACGCGTTACGTGATGCAACTCACCTTCCACGCGAACCTCATTGAGTGGAAATATCGGCAAATGCACAACCTCAAACAATGTCCCATACAAAAAAAGTAGGAATGCAATTGCAAATAAGGCATTTGCAATCCAATTCAAAATATTTGGTTTATCCCACAAGGGTTTTGACTCCGTGGTGCTTAATTGCCAAACTTAAGATCTCTTTCACTAAATCCCCAAAAGAAACGCCAGCCGCTTTTGCAGCCATAGGCACTAAACTATGATCTGTCATGCCTGGGCTAGTATTCACTTCCAAAAAGTAATGTTTGCCAGCTTCATCCATTAAGAAATCCACACGCCCCCATCCTGAGCCCCCAATTGCTCTAAAAGCCGCTAAAGCTTCTAGTTGGATTTGGGCTTCTTGCTCTTTACTCAACCCACATGGACATAAGTACTGCGTGTCATCACGCAGGTATTTGGCTTCAAAATCGTAGAAATCATTAGCTGGCACAATGCGCACTATCGGCAAAACCCGATCGCCTACAATGCCAACGGTATATTCCCCGCCACCTACAAACTGTTCAGCAATTACCAATGGGTCTGATTTAGCTGCGATTTCGTAAGCTGCTTTCAATTCTCCAACTGATTTAACTTTGCTAATTCCAATACTTGAGCCTTCATTCGCAGGTTTCACAAACAGAGGTAAACCTAACTTTTTCTCAATAGCTGAAAAATCTGAGTCCGCATCGACAACCTCATAAGCGGGGGTGCTTATTCCCAACGCTGACCAAATCAACTTAGTACGCCACTTATCCATTCCAATCGCAGAAGCCATGACTCCAGAGCCCGTATATGGAATCCCAAAGAATTCTAAAGCGCCTTGAATGCTGCCATCCTCGCCAAATCGACCATGCAAAGAAATGAAAGCAGCGTCATATTTTTCTAAGTCATGAAGAGGTCGCACGGCAGGATCAAAAGCCTCGGCTTGAATACCCTGGGCTTGCAAGGCTGCCAATACAGCCGATCCGCTTTTAAGTGACACTTCTCGTTCACCAGACTTTCCGCCCAAGAGAACCGCCACCTTGCCAAATTGATTAATCATTTCACTCCACCCATTTCATTGCCTAGCACTCGCACTTCTTGTTGCAAGCTAATTCCAAACTTCTCTTTAACTTTATTTCGCATCAAACTTATTAATTGCTGAATATCATTTGCAGTCGCATCCCCCAAATTAACAATGAAATTGGCATGTTTTTCTGAGATTTGCGCACCACCAATCATGTGTCCTTTTAAGCCACAAGCCTCAATCAATCGAGCCGCATAATCGCCCTCAGGATTTCTAAAGGTTGACCCTGCATTCGGCAAGTTAAGGGGCTGAGTTGCTAATCGTTTAGCTAGTAACGTTTTAATTTTCTGCTCTGACATTTCAGCATCACCATCAGCCAATTTAAACCAAGCTCCTACAAACCATTCATTCTCAACGGGCATTTCAACATGACGGTAAGTAGCCAAAAATTCTGACGCGTGACGTTCATGTATCACCCCCTTTGAATCTATCGTTAACACTCGATAGACGCTGTCCCAAGTTTCCCCGCCATGGCAACCCGCATTCATACACAACGCGCCACCAACAGTACCTGGAATTCCTGCCCAAAACTCACCACCCTGTTTCGCATGTTTTGCTGTAAACCGAGCAAGCTTTGCGCAGGTCACCCCAGCATCGGCATAAACCATGCCTCCATCCATTTCCAGCCTATTCAGGGCGTTATGCATTACGACTACTGTGCCTCTCACCCCTTCATCGCTAACCAACAAATTTGAACCTAACCCTACAAAATGAACTGGCTCGCCTGCATCCAAACTTTGCAAGAAAAAACTTAAATCATCCAAGCTGACAGGAATATATAAACGATCAGCTTTGCCGCCAACGCGCCAACTGTTATAACGGGCCATAGACTCGTTTATCAACAATGTTCCTTGAGCTTGGGCTTGAGCCATCACTTGCATAAATCCCTTGTTAGGCTTGCAACCTGTCCGATAGAACCTGCACCCATGACAATGACAACATCGCCCCTTTTCACAGTATTAGCAATTGCCTGAGGAAGCTCTGCCGTTGTCTCAACAAACAATGGTTCAACCTTGCCAGCCACCCGAATAGCTCGAACTAATGCTCGACTATCTGCAGCTACAATCTCTGGTTCTCCAGCTGAGTAAACTTCAGTAAGTAAAACTGCATCAACACTAGAAAGCACTTTTACAAAACTCTCAAAGCAATCACGCGTTCTTGTATAGCGGTGTGGCTGAAATGCTAAAACTAATCTTCTATCAGGGAATGCCCCACGGGCCGCCGCTATCACTGCTTCCATTTCAACTGGGTGATGACCGTAATCATCAATCAATGTAAAGGTGCCCCCTGTTGGGACTTTTATTTCACCGTAACGCTCAAAACGTCGACCAACACCCTTAAACTCTTTTAAAGCCTTGATAATGGCTGCATCTGAAACATTTAACTCACTCGCAATGGCAATTGCTGCTAATGCATTCAGCACGTAATGTTTTCCAGGCAAATTCAAAGTCACATCAAATTCAGTCGTTACGCCGTTAATCCGTTGAACCGTGAATTGCATCTTCGCGTCATGCGCTACAACATTAATCGCACGTACGCGAGCCTCATCACTAAAACCATAAGTCATCACAGGCTTAGTAATACGCGGCAGAATTTCTCGAACATTGGCATCGTCAACGCAAACAACAGCCATGCCCCAGAAAGGTAACTGCTGCAGGAAATCAACAAACGCTGTTTTCAGCTTGTCAAAGCTATGCTCATATGTGTCCATATGATCAGCATCAATATTGGTCACTACGGCCATGACTGGGGTCAAATGCAAGAATGAAGCATCAGACTCGTCCGCTTCTGCCACGATGTATTCACCCGTCCCCAATTTGGCATTCGCGTTTGCTGACTCCAACTTGCCACCGATCACATAAGTAGGATCCATGCCAGCTTCAGCCAGAATGCTGGCAAGCAAACTCGTTGTTGTCGTTTTTCCATGCGTACCCGCTACCGCAATCCCCTGTCTAAACCGCATCAATTCAGCCAACATTAGTGCTCGTGGTACTACCGGAATTTTTCTGATACGCGCTTCCATGACTTCAGGATTTAATTCATTTACCGCACTAGAAACAACCACGACATCCGCATCTATCAAATTTTCTTTTTGATGTCCTTGATAGACCGTCGCCCCAGCAGCTACCAATCTAGCCGTGACACTATTGCTGGCCAAATCAGATCCGCTTACCTGAAAACCCAAGTTAATTAATACTTCAGCAATGCCACTCATGCCTGAGCCGCCTATGCCAATAAAATGGATGTTTTTGACTTTATGTTTCATCGAGCAACCTCCATACAAACGCGTGCCACATCAAAAGTGGCGTCTGGCTTACCCAAAGCGCGTGCGCTTTCAGCCATTTTTAAGCAACTGCTTCGAGTTAAGGACATTAAAATCCCTACCAACTTCTCTTTCGTTAATTCCTTTTGCTGCACTAAAAAAGCGGCATCGTTCTCTGCCAAATAAGCGGCATTTGTGGTTTGATGATCATCCACCGCAAATGGAAATGGCACTAATAAACTCCCTAAGCCCACTACAGATAACTCAGCGACGGTCATTGCGCCAGCACGACAAATTACAAAATCAGCCCATGAGTACATATCGGACATGTTTTCTATAAAGGCTAAACATTCAGCGTCTACAGCATATTCAGCGTAATTCTTTCTTAGGGTGTCAATGTGCTTCACTCCAGCTTGGTGAATAACAACAGGACGATTTTCCAGAGGTATTGCTGCTAAAGCCTGAGGAATCAATTCATTCAATGCTTGAGCACCTAAGCTCCCTCCAACCACCAATATACGAAGTGCGCCTTGGTGTTTTTTGAAGCGCGTCAGTGGTTTCGCGATGTTAGTAATATCTGATCGAACAGGGTTACCAACGACACTCGCCTTTTCGAGCGCCCTAGGGAAAGCGGCTAATACACGCGTAGCAATTTTGCCGATCAATTTATTCGTCAGACCAGCCACTGAGTTTTGCTCATGGATTACTAGTGGTTTTGCTAACATTCTCGCCATCAAGCCTCCAGGGAAAGCTGCAAAACCACCCATACCCAGCACGACATTAGGCTGATATTTGCGCATAGCACTAAAACTTTGGGTTAAGGCCTTAACTAGCTTAATTGGAAGCAGTAACCACCCTAGCAAACCTTTGCCACGGACGCCTTGCATCGTGATCATGGCTTTTTGATAACCTTTACCTTCTATCAATCGATTTTCCATGCCAAGTTCAGTCGCCAACCAAACAATGTTCCATCCGCTTGCTTTCAAATAGTCAGCCACTGCAATTGCCGGATAAACATGTCCGCCTGTGCCACCAGCCATCACCATAAGGGTTTTAGCGCTCATACTTGGATCCCCTTAAATAAGCGCTTATTTTCCCAATCTATGCGGAGTAACACAGCTATAGCGACACAATTAGCTAAAATCCCCGTGCCACCAAATGAAAGGAGTGGCAATGTCAAACCCTTCGTTGGCAATAGGCCCATATTCACACCCATATTGATGATGCTTTGCACCCCAAGCCAAACTCCGATCCCTTGCGCTAACAAGGCTGAAAAATACTGCTCATTACCAACAGACTCTTTAGCAATTTTGAAAGAGCGCACCACGATCCAAGCAAATAATCCAACTACAGCAGCCACCCCTACAAATCCAAGCTCTTCAGCAATCACCGCCAATAAAAAGTCGGTATGGGCTTCTGGCAAGTACATCAACTTCTCTACGCTTGCACCAAGACCTACACCAAGCCACTCGCCACGACCGAATGCAATTAATGCATGGGTTAATTGATACCCTTTACCAAAGGGATCTGCCCATGGATCCATATAGCCCACAATACGTTGCAATCGATAAGGTGAAGTCCAAATCAAAAGGATGAATCCAATCACAAGCAAAATAATGAGGCCCACAAAAATTCTGTAGTTAATGCCGCCTAGCCACAAAATTGCTATTGAAATTGAGGCAATCACAACGAAAGCACCAAAATCCGGCTCAATCAACAACAAGCCGCCAACCAGCAACATCACTGCCAACATAGGTAAGAACCCATGCTTAAAGCTATCCATTAATGCCGCTTTACGCGTGGTGTAATCAGCAACATAAACAGCTACTAGAAACTTCATGAATTCCGAAGGTTGTATTTGAAAAACAACCAATTTTATCCAGCGACGACTACCAAGCACCTTATGGCCGATTCCAGGCACAAGCACTAGCGTCAACATTGCAAGCCCAATTAAAAATAATAGTGGGGCCGATTTCTGCCAAATTCTTGTTGGCACTTGGAACGCAACCAGACCAATAAGAACACCCCCCACTAGGAAGGCTGAATGACGAATTAAATAATAAGAACTTTGATGGTTTGTCATAGACTTACCTTCAGCCCATGAAATTGATGCGGAATAAACCATCACCATGCCAAATGCAAGCAATATCAATGTGATCCAGAGCAAAGCTTGGTCATAGCTTACGCCTGTGATTTTGTTACGATTATTCAGCATTGGCATCATGCAACTGCCTCCTGGCAAGCCAAGGCTTTAACGCTTTGCACAAAAACTTCTGCTCGATGGACATAATTCCGAAACATGTCAAAGCTGGCGCATGCTGGTGAAAGCAATACCGCGTCACCAGGCTTTGCCAGATGATATGCGGCCCTAACGGCAAGCTCTAAAGTTTCAGCTTTATCGATTTTTACTAACGTTCCTTTCAATGCCTTTTGAATTTCAGGCGCATCACGGCCAATCAATACAACTGCACGCGCATTTCTAGCAACAATCTCATTTAATGGTGAAAAATCCTGACCTTTGCCATCGCCGCCTGCAATCAAGACAATCTTACTTGAATCATTTGGCCCAACTAGTCCTTGAAGTGCCGCATAGGTTGCACCAACATTTGTACCTTTCGAATCATCATAAAAAGTTATATTGCCAATTTCTGCAACCCACTCAACACGATGAGGAAGCCCTTTGTATTCCTTCAGGGCTTTAATCATTGCTTCTTGCAGCACACCAGTCGCCTCACATAAGGCCATGGCTGCCAACGCATTCGCTGCATTATGCAAACCAGAAATCTTCATTTCTTGTGTTGCTACCAATTCATTTTTTCCGCGCATTAAAATCGTGGTATTGTCTTTTTGAACCAAACCAAAATCATTGTCTTTATTTGCTTCATCTAAACCAAACGTGACGCAAGCACGACCCTCTAGTGCCATATCCATACTGATTTGATCCTGACGATTTAGCACTTGCAGTCCAGTGCCAAAAAATATGCGCGCTTTAGCTGCCGCATAATCCTCAAGCCCATCGTAACGGTCCATATGGTCTTCACTAATATTAAGTACCGTAGCTGCCGTTGGATTTAAAGATGAAGTTGTTTCGAGCTGAAAACTAGAAAGCTCAAGCACATAAACATCTGGAATCTCTCCGTCCAACGTATCAAGCACCGGCAAGCCAATATTGCCTGCCACTATCGTTTTTAACCCTGAAATCTTGCACATTTCGCCCACCAAAGTGGTCACTGTACTTTTGCCATTCGACCCTGTAATTGCAATCACTTTTGCGGCTGATGACCTATGTTGTGCAAACAACTCAACATCCCCTATTACAGGCACACCTCGCTTGATCACTTCTTGCACCATAGGCTCAGCCAGGGAAACCCCTGGACTAATCACAACCAAATCCAATCCCTCAAAAGGTTCACTAGTGAGCGCGCCCAAATACAACTTGATATCAGGTAATTCCTCTTCCAATAACGCTAGCCCAGGTGGTGTTTGACGTGTATCAGCTACAGACAAAAGAGCTCCTTGGCGATGAAGCCAACGTAATGCTGAAAGCCCGGTATCCCCGAGACCCAACACCAACACTCGTTTATCTTTTAATTCGAATTTCATCGTATTTTTAAACTAGCCAATCCAACTAAGACCAACATCATGGTGATAATCCAAAAGCGCACTACCACTTGCGTTTCTTTCCAGCCTTTTTGCTCGTAATGGTGATGTAAGGGTGCCATCAAGAAAATACGGCGCCCTTGGCCATATTTTTTCTTGGTGTACCGGAAATAACTGACCTGAATGGCAACAGATAATGTTTCAACGACAAATACCCCACCCATAATAAAGAGAGCGATCTCTTGTCGAACAATGACTGCAACTGCACCTAGAGCAGCACCTAAAGCTAAAGCGCCAACATCTCCCATAAAAACTTCAGCTGGGTATGCGTTAAACCATAAAAATCCGAGTCCTGCGCCAGACATAGCAGCACAAAAAACTGTTAACTCTCCAGCCCCTGGGACATAAGGAATACCAAGATATTTAGAAAATAATAAATGGCCTGTGACATAAGCAAATATTGCTAAGGCTGCAGAAATCATTAGGGTTGGCATAATAGCCAAGCCATCTAAGCCGTCAGTTAAGTTAACCGCATTACTGCTGCCAACTAAGACCAAGTAGGTAAGCACAACAAAACTAATTGCGCTCATCGGGAAAATCAGATGTTTAAAAAATGGCACATACAAAGTAGTTTCAGCTGGTGTAGTAGCTGTTTGCATCAAATAAATTGCCACAGCAAAACCAATAGCAGATTGCCAAAAATATTTCTCTTTGGCAGATAAGCCATCTGGATTGCGATAAACCACTTTGCGCCAATCATCGACAAAGCCAATGATGCCAAAACCAAGAGTTGTGAACAAAACAACCCATATGTAACGATTACTCAAATCAGCCCATAGTAAAGTTGAAATCGCAATCGCTACCAGGATGAGCGCGCCGCCCATCGTTGGCGTTCCGGCCTTAACCAAATGCGTTTGAGGACCGTCATCGCGGACGGATTGGCCAACCTTATATTCAGTCAATTTACGAATTAACTTAGGACCAACTACAAATGAAATAGCCAAAGCCGTCATTGTCGCCAACACTGCACGTAATGTGATGTAATTGAAGACATTGAACCCATGAATATCATGGGCAAACCAACGTGCAAGCGCTAACAACATTAGTGAATCCCCCCGTTATTTTTTTGTCCCAACTCAATTGCATCCACTACCCGCTCCATCCGCATAGAACGGGAGCCTTTCACTAGAACCGTCACTTCAGCATTCATCGCCTTCTTAAGCGCCTCAACCAATTCATCCACTGACTCAAAGTGCTCTGCATTCTCACCAAAAGCCTTTACGGCCCCATGGCTGAGAACACCTAAAGCAAAAAAATTTTCCACTCCTGCATCTTTTGCATACTGACCAATTTCTGCATGCATACCTGGCGCATCAACGCCTAGCTCAGCCATATCACCCATCACAAAAATTCGCTTACCCTCGACGCCGCTTAGCACATCAATTGCAGCTTTCATCGACATCGGATTAGCGTTGTAAGTGTCATCAATTAATCTTGCACCACCAAAACCCTGCTTAGGTTGCAAACGACCCTTCGCACCTGAAAATGTACTTAACCCCTCAGCGATTTCAGTCAAAGAAATATTCAACACCAGTGCAGCAGAGGCTGCAGCCAAAGCGTTATATACGTTATGCAACCCAGGGGCTGGCAAAGTAAACTCAACCGACCCCATTCCAGCACTCAAACTAATCAGGCTTTCCGTTGGATGTAATTGATATTTGGATTTAACGTCGGCATCTGCATTGATGCCAAAGGTCACTTGCTTGTATTCGCTAGATCGTTTTTTCCACATATCAGCGTATTGGTCATCTGCATTAATAATCGCAGTACCACCAACTGCTAGGCCTTCAAAAATCTCACCCTTGGCTTTTGCAATTGCTTCCAAACTACCGAGCTCACCAATATGGGCACTGCCAGCGTTATTCACTAACGCGATGTTAGGCTTAGCCAGATGCGTCAAATAAGATAACTCGCCTGAATGATTCATCCCCATTTCCAGAACGGCATATTCATGCTGATTGTTCAATTCAAGCATGGTCAGAGGCAGGCCAATATCATTATTCAAATTTCCTTTTGTCGCTAAAATGCTAGCGTCATTGCCGGCAGCTATTTTTAAAATACTTGCTAACATTTCTTTCACTGTCGTCTTACCGTTGCTACCTGTAATTGCGATGACAGGCATTTCGAACTTCGCACGCCAATATGCAGCCAACTCACCTAATGCCAGACGCGTATCTTTAACAACCAATGCAGGGCCACCCTCTGACGAAGAAGATAGTAAAACCGCTGACGCTCCATTTTCTAAACTCTGAATGGCGAACTGGTTGCCATCAAAATTCTCACCTTTGAGCGCAACAAATAACTGCCCTTTTTTAATCGCGCGACTATCTGTCCCAACACAACAAAATTCAACATCATCGCCAATCATTTGCGCGTGAGTTGCAACAGCGGCTTCAGATAAGCGCATCATGCGGCCTTCCCCTGCAAAGCCTCTTCTGCAACTTGTATATCGCTAAATGGGTACTTCACCCCGGCGATTTCTTGGTATTCTTCATGCCCTTTACCTGCAATCAGCACCAAATCACCTCTTCGCGCTCGCTTAACTGCATATCTAATAGCCTCAGCACGATCTTCAATACTTACCGCCTCTTGGTTAACACCCGTCATTACTGATTGAATAATGCGATTAGGTGATTCGCTACGAGGATTATCTGAAGTCACAACAATATGATTCGCTAGATTTGAAGCGATTCGGCCCATTAGTGGGCGCTTACCTTCATCCCTATCACCACCACAACCAAAAACACAATAAAGTTCTGAATTTGGCAATAGCAGACTACGCACGGAGTTAAGTGCTTTTTCCAAAGCATCAGGAGTATGCGCATAATCAACGACGATTAAAGGATGTTCACCACCCCCTAACTGTTGCATACGACCAGGCACTGGCTTAATCAGTGAGAGTGCGTGAACCGCATCAGACAAGGAAACACCTGATGCTAGTAATGTCGCTAAAACAGCCAATAAGTTATAAGCATTGAATTGGCCAATGACATTGGCATGAATAGTGGCTTCGCCCTGAGGAGTTGAAACTTCTAAAGTCATACCCATTTCATTTAATTGCATATTTTTTACAGCGATGTCATTCGCACCGGAGAAATTTTCATTTAAGCCGTAGGTTATGACGGACAGACCTTTCACATTTAATTCGGAAGCTAGTTTTACGCCATAGGCATCGTCACGATTTATTACAGCAGCCTTTAAGCCAATCCAATCGAATAACTTTTTCTTAGCTTCTCCATAGGCTTGCATGCTGCCGTGGTAGTCCAAATGGTCACGGGTTAAATTCGTAAATACAGCGACGTCGAAAGCCACGCCATTCACACGACCTTGATCTAGTCCATGCGACGAAACTTCCATGGCTACCACTTCAATTTTCTTTGCTAGGTAACTTGCCAATAAACTATGTAAAAGGATCGAATCAGGGGTGGTATTCATGGTTTTTGATAAGTCGCCCATAACACCATTTCCCAATGTACCAATCACTGCGGATTGACGATTAACTGCCGAAAAGGCTTGTGCCAGCCAATGGGTACAAGTTGTTTTCCCGTTGGTGCCTGTGACCCCAATCATCCATATATTTTTTGAAGGATCCCCATAAAACTCACTTGCAATTTTCCCCACATGTTGTTTGAGATGAGATATAGGTTGATTTGGCAACTGCCAATCGGCATGCCATACAAAATCGGCATCATCCCAAATAACAGCGACCGCCCCTTTTTCAATCGCCTGATTGATATAAGCGCGGCCATCAGCAGACTCGCCTTTATAAGCAACAAACAAACTGCCAGGCTGAACTTGACGGCTGTCCGCGGTCATATGGTGAATTTTGGCTTGAGCCTTCAAAGAAGTAAGAGCGAGCCGTGTCATGCAGCCTCCTTCACTTCAGGGAAGTCTGCAGGAGGTAAAATTACATTGTTATTTGGCGCATCCTGAGGCACGCCCATCATTCGAAGTGTCGCGCCCATCACAGAGCTAAAGACTGGGGCAGCAACTGCTCCACCATAATACTGGCCATTACTAGGCTCATCGATCATGACGGCGACAATCAGCTTAGGATTGCTTGCTGGTGCCATGCCCACAAAAGATGCAATGTACTTATCTTGATATCCGCCAATGCCAGGCTTGTGCGCAGTACCAGTCTTTCCCGCCACCCTGTACCCCATTACTTGGGCCTTTGGTGCAGTACCGCCGGGCTGAACAACCGTTTCCAACATGTCGCGAACACTTAATGCTGTCGCTTTAGAAAAAATCTGTTGCCCAACAGAGAAATCTTTCGATTTGAGTAATGTCACTGGACGCATTTCACCATCATTAGCAAAAACCGTATAAGCACGCGCGATTTGCAACAAAGTCACACTAATCCCATTGCCATAAGAGATCGTCGCCTGCTCAATCGGATGCCATGTTTTATAGCCTCTAAGTTTTCCAGAGGCCTCGCCTGGAAAATTGATATGCGTAATCGTACCGAAACCTAGTTGATTAAATACGCCCCACATATATTGAGGCTCAAGAGACAATGCAATTTTAGCTGCGCCCACATTTGAAGATTTTTGGATAACCTGAGCCACCGTTAATAAGCCATTAGGATGAGAGTCATGCACTGTAGCTGTGCCAATTTTGTAGCTTCCTGGCGCTGTTTCAACTTTTGTCTCCGGCGTATATTTTCCGGTTTCAATTGCCGCAGCAATGGTCATTGGCTTCATGGTTGACCCGGGCTCAAAAGTATCAACAATGGCGCGGTTTCGAGATTTAGCCGTATCCTTGTTAGGATTATTTGGGTTATATGAAGGCAAATTAACCATCGCCAATATCTCACCCGTTTTGGCATTCATTACAATAGCTGCACCTGCTTTAGCCTTATTCTCTTCAACAGCCTTTGCTAATTCACGGTAAGCCAAGTATTGGATCTTACGATCAATAGAAACCACTAAATCTCGACCATCCTGTGGCAATTTAACAGCCTCTAAATCCTCAACAATATGCCCCTGACGATCTTTAATGACATGCCTGCTTCCAGCTTTTCCAGACAACCAGTTTTGGTACTGCAATTCAAAACCTTCCAATCCATTTTCATCTGAACCGGTATAACCAACCAGATGCGATGTAACATCGCCAGCAGGATAAAAGCGCTTATATTCCTGTTGCATGTAAATGCCAGGAATATGCAAAGCCATCACATGATTTGCTAACTCCGGGGAAATGCGACGTTTCAGATATACAAAATCACGATTCTGATTCGCAATTTTGGCGGATAGCTCGTCCACTCTCATTTCTAAGAGTTGTGCCATTTTCTCGATCTGCTCCTGACTCGCTTTTGCATCTGCAGGGTTTGCCCAAATTGACTCTACTGGAGAACTAATTGCCAAAGGCTCACCGTTTCGGTCAGTAATCATGCCTCGATGTGCGTAAAGGGTAATCGCTCTGGTATACCGAGCCTCTCCTTCTTTTTGATAAAAAGAATGACGAACACCTTGTAATAAAACCGCACGACCGATCAAGGCAGCGAACCCCAACAAAATCAAAATCAACAGAAGGCGTCGACGCCACTGTGGTAATTTGATTGATTGTTGAACGACGGCCATAGTATTTACTAATCCATTATTTTGTTAACTGAACTACTGGCTTTTCTGCCTGTTGCGTTGGCACATCGTCAACCGCAACAATTTGAATACGCTTTGTGTCCGGCACGTACATATGCAACAAATCTGTTGCAACCTGTTCTAATCGGTTGTGCATTGCCCATGTACTCTGCTCCAACTGCAACTGGCTCCATTCTGTATCGAGCAGCTTTGCTGCTTCTTGCTCTTGCTGTAATTCAAAATACAATTTTCGTGACTTATGCTGCGAGGTCACTAGACTCAACGCACTAAGAATCAACACGACAAATAAAATAAGATTTAACCTTGTCATTACAAACTCACGCTTGTCCGCTCAGCCACGCGCAATACAGCGCTTCGTGAACGTGGATTTTTCTTCACTTCCGCCGCACTTGGTTTCTGTGCCTTGCCAATTGCCATCATTCTTGGCTTAGGTAAGTCTTTTGCCATCACAGGAAAATTTGCTGGCAAGTCATCTCTGTCCTGCTCACCTTTCACAAACTGCTTCACGATACGGTCTTCTAAAGAGTGAAAACTAATGACAGAAAGCCTACCCATTGGCGCAAGCTTTCTTAAGCACTGCGGTAAAACTACCGACAACTCCTCAAGCTCTTGATTGATGAAAATCCTGAGAGCTTGAAAAGTGCGCGTCGCCGGGTCTTGGCCAGGCTCGATTTTTGGGACGGCATCTGCCACGATCTTGGCAAGTTGTTTAGTAGTGGTGATGGCATCCCCCCTTGTGCGTGACGCAATAATCGACCTTGCAATCTGTTTAGCAAACCGTTCTTCACCATAATTTTTAATAACCTCCGCCAATTTTTTTTCTGTAGCTACTGCAACAAATTCTGCAGCAGTTTGCCCATTCGTTTGGTCCATTCGCATATCCAATGGACCATCAAATCTAAAACTAAAACCGCGCTCACCAATATCAATTTGCGGTGAGGAAATACCTAAGTCCAACAAAATGCCATCCACAGCAGAAACACCAAGCTCGCTCAGCACTTCTTCCATGGCTGCAAAATGACGATGCACAATTTGAAAACGAGCGTCCTGAATAGACGCCGCAGAACTTACTGCTGCTAAATCACGATCAAGCGCGATCAAGCGGCCTTTATTTCCCAATCTTTCCAAAATCTTGCGACTGTGTCCGCCACGCCCAAATGTGCCATCAACGTAAATGCCCGATGGCTTAACATCAAGACCATCGACAGCCTCTTCAAGCATCACCGTAATGTGTACTGGCACCTCTCCTACATTTGACTTCGGACCGATTGAAAGTGAGCTCGCGCTCACAGTGAGAATCCTTCTAATTCTTGGGGTAACGCCAAATCTTCGCCTGCCATGACGATATCCAATTGAGTGCGCCATGCTTCAAGATTCCAAATCTCAAAATGACTACCCTGACCAACCAACATTGCCTGCTTATCTAGCCCAGCAAAATCACGCAAGGCCGGTGAAACTAACAATCGTCCTGCAGCGTCCATTTGAATGTCCTCTGCATAACCAACCAGCAAACGCTGCAAGGCACTTGAGCGCTTATCAAACGAAGACAGCGACATCATTTTAGATTGAATAGGCTCCCAAGCCACTTGAGGGTAAAGCAACAAACAACGGTGAGGATGCGCAGTTAACACCAACTGACCTGCACTTTGGGTCAATAGGGCATCACGGTGCTTAGCTGGAACAGCTAGCCTTCCTTTAACATCTAAACTTAATGATGATGCACCGCGAAACATAAAGCACCTTTAGTATCGTGGGTGTGAAATAAGAAAACTGATTGCCTTACCTGGAGATGAGCCAAGCAAATTTCCCACAAAACACCACTTTCACCCACTTGTTGACACTATAGATAAAAAAAAAGGCCTTTGCAAGCCTTTTTTGTGATTTTTCCTTTACAGTACAATGACTTAGCTAATTTTTAGCTAAAATAAAATATCCTTTTAAAATAAGAGCATAGCTAATTTAATGAATGTCACTTATAAAGAGTGGGATTTTGGGTGGTTTTAAAAAATGTAATCAGCACAAGGTGATAAGAGAATTTTCTTGAAATGCTAAAAAAAGCTGATCACATTGAGAAGATTGTTTTAGGAAAATGACAAAGAATCTTTAGAAAGATAAAGTGAAGCTGACCGATAAGCCGGGTTCTGTTCCCATCTTTCAACGAGTGACAGTCATTCATCTAGGCGCACAATTACTTGTACGCTCAAGCAACCTACCCGCTGGCAGCGCGAGCCACGCCATTGCCAGCCTATTTGGTCTTGCTACAGATGGAGGTTACCGCGTTTCACCGTAACTTAATACGCTCGTCTCTGTGGCCCTATTCCGCGCCTTATACTATTGCTAGATTTCAGCGTACGGCCGTTAGCCGTCATCTTGCTCTGTGTAGCCCGGACTTTCCTCCCCTCATAAATGAGCGGCGACTGTCTAGCCAGCTTCCCGTTTATTTTAACACGCGAAGGTGAATCCCTTTAATGCTAAAGAACCTTCCACGAAATGGATTGACCAGCCCTCATTGGAACGATGGATTCGTCAAGGAACGGTATACTTTCTGGCACACTCCAACTTTCTTTCACCAAAGTCATTTTGGTGCTGTTCCTTGGCAAGCCGTAAAAATCAGGGCCATAAAAGCTAGCAAAAGCTTCCAGCTTATCTAGGGAATTTTCAGCCTCAAACACTTCTGCATAGAGTTCGATTCCTGCGTAAGCACTATAAATTCCAGCACATCCGCAGGCATTCTCTTTAGCTGATTTCGCATGTGGGGCGCTATCAGTTCCTAAGAAAAATTTAGCACTTCCTGAAATAGCCGCTTTGACCAACGCCAATCTATGTTCCTCACGTTTTAAAACCGGCAAACAATAATGGTGAGGACGAATCCCACCAGTGAACATTGCGTTGCGATTCATCAATAAATGATGAGGTGTAATGGTTGCGGCGCAATTAATGGGTGCAGCAGCTACAAAATCAGCTGCATCTTTAGTTGTAATATGTTCAAGCACAATCTTAAGTGATGGGTATCTTGCCAAAAGCGTTTTTAAATGACGATCAATAAAAACTCTTTCACGGTCAAATACATCAACATTTGTATCAGTCACTTCTGCATGAATTAATAAAGGAATGCCAAATTTTTGCATTGCCTCCAACGCTTTTGTGCAAGTGTCTAAATTCGTTACCCCAGAGTCTGAATTGGTAGTAGCGCCTGCAGGATAAAGCTTAACTCCCTGAACAAACCCACTCTCTTTCGCCTTTGCAATTTCTTCAGCAGACGTATTGTCTGTTAGATACAAAGTCATTAGCGGCTCAAAATCAACCCCATCAGGTACAGCATCCAAAATTCGTTGACGATACTCTATTGCTAATTGCGTTGAAGTAATTGGAGGACGCAAGTTAGGCATAACGATGGCCCGAGCAAAGCGTTTGGCCGTATCTGGCACCAAAGTCTTCAGCGCCTCTCCATCTCTCAAGTGAAGATGCCAGTCGTCTGGACGGGTGATGGTAAGTTTATTCATGCTCATTGTCTTTAATTTTTAGTGCAAATTCATAAAGGATGTTTTTCTTCACCCCTGTAATCTCAGTCGCTAATTTTACAGCCTGTTTTAATGGTAAGTCTTCTAACAACAATCGAAGTACTCGCTCCTCATCTTCACTGATTGCCGCCACTTCAACAGCAGCAGCGGCCTCAACCAACAAAACGAATTCCCCACGCTGCTGATTCTGATCCGCTTCCAACCACATTTTAGCTTCTTGCAGCGCACAGCGATGAAAAGTTTCAAAAGTCTTGGTGAGCTCCCTGGCAATCGTTATTCGTCGCTCACCTCCCAACACAGAAGCCAGGTCCTCCACACACTCTAAAATCCTATGTGGCGCCTCATAAAAAACTAAAGTTGTTGTAAACCCTTTTAAAGATTCCAAAGTTTTTCGACGCTGCGATCCACTAGCAGGCAAGAATCCATGAAATAAAAAACCATTCTTTGTAATTCCTGCAGCAGAAAGCGCAGTAATGACAGCACTTGCTCCAGGGACAGGAACAACATTAACACCGGCATTACGCAGTAGATCAACCACAATTGCACCAGGATCACTAATCCCAGGGGTTCCAGCATCCGACACCAATGCAATAGACTCACCCGCTTGAATGCGCTCAAGCAGAAACTGGGCTGACTTTTGCTCATTATGCTCATGAACTGCAATCAGTTTTTTCTGAATTGCAAAATGAGAAAGCAAATGAGAAGTATGTCGAGTGTCCTCTGCCGCAATAGAATCAACGCTTTTCAAAACCTCAAGCGCACGCAGACTTATATCCTGGAGATTTCCAATCGGGGTCGCGACCACATATAATGTGGGAACATCATGAACACTCAAATCAAACTCACTTTCATACAATCCATATTGACTATTCCAGTCATGGTAGCGATATTAAGCATCAGCAACCTAGCCTATGCAGAACAACATTCTAAAATAAAAAAAAAACGTCGAAGATTATTTTGAAGAAAGCTATAGCTGCGTAAAAAAAGGTGACCGAGTATGTGCACAGGTCGCAGCCTCTAACATTGCTAGCCAGTCCCCCTATTCGAATCTTCTCATTGGCATTTTTGCTAACTTAGATGGTGATTTTGACACTGCCTTCAGGGAACTGTTGCCCCTACAATCAAACACAACACTTAACTCACAAGCTTATGTAAGTTTACACATAAGCCTTGCAGTCGCATATGAAAACCAGTCTGACGCACTTCGAGCTATAGAACAAAGGGCTTTAGCAGATACTGAACTCATCAAAGCAAGCTCCACCAGCCAAGAAGAGATTCGAAGTAATCAAGAAAAGATTTGGGAAATAATTTCGGTGCTAAGCCGTTCCACACTCACTGAAATGCGAGGTAATAGTCCAGACACCATTATTCAAGGCTGGATTGACTTAGCGTTGGCTACAAAACTTGAGGGCAGCACCGAGCGCAATGAGCAAGCGATTGAACGCTGGCAGAAAGCCTATGCAGAACATCCAGCTAACGAAAGCATTGCAAAAGAACTATTTCCAACCGTTCAAGCAAAACAAAAAAGCTTAAAGAACAAACTTCATGGTGCGGTTGGCCTTTTATTGCCTTTTTCAGACCAAGGGCTTTATCCATTTTGTGATGCTATTGAAAGAGGATTTTCAGCAGCAAAGACCAATGCCAATGAGATTGCAGACATCAAAATTTATATCAGTCATCAAGATAAAGTTTCGATAGAGCAACTCTATAAAAAAGCGAATGATGAAGGGGTTAAATATCTAATCGGCTCTTTTTCAAAAGAAGAAGAAAATGTTGCCCGTAAACTTAATGTGCCAATCAAAACATTATTTCTCTCCCCAAAATACTCAACCATCAAATCAGTCTATGATTTTGGCTTCTCAGCCATTGATGAAGTTAGACAAATTGTTAAAACTGCACGTAGTCTAGGGATGCAAAGAGTTACTATTATTTCATCACCATCGCCTGAAAGTAGTGTTATTGCGAAAAACTTTAGCGAAGCGTGGTTAGAATCTGGCGGTGAATCATCGAACATTGCAGAAGTTGATAAGAATTTTGATGGCGAAAAAATTAAAAATATAACGAATGAAAAAAATAGTGACGTCATTTTTATTGCCACTGACAATGAAACAGCACGTTATGTAAGGCCATTCATGAACCCCACCATCCCATCATTCGGAACATCACAAATTTATAGCGGAATACCTACTGATTCTGATGATAGCGTCTTAAAAGGGATTAGATTCATTGACTCTCCTTGGATGCTGGACAGGGAAAACCAAAAGTTTGCAGCTTACAAAGAAGCTGCTTCAGACCTACCTCCGGGTGAGGCTCAACGATGGTTTGCTCTAGGAGCAGATGCTTATCAAATACTTATCAACCTTGATCCCCTCCCAAAAGATGGCATTAGCATCGATGGACTTTCAGGAAAAATTGACATTAGCGCAAGCGGTGAAATCATTCGCACTTTATCAAACGCAAGCTTTACTGCTAATGGCGTCGTGCTAGAATCCTCCGAATAAAACTAAATTGACACAGAGCTTAGCCGTCCAACCTAATAATAGATTGAATGCAAACAATGGATTTAACAGCCCGCATTAATCAGCAGTTTGAAGAAAGCGGCAGACTAAAATTAGCGCTCGCTGATCTACTAAGTGAAAGGATTGCCGCTTCTGCAGAAATCATTGTAGAAGCCTTCCTCAAAGAAAAGAAGGTGCTTGCCTGCGGGAACGGTCCTGGAGCTGCCGATGCCCAGTACTTTAGTGCTTGCATGCTAAATCATTTCGAAATGGAACGTCCTGGCTTGGCAGCCATTTCTCTAAATGCTGATAGTACAACGCTGACATCTATTGCTAAATTTGATAATTACGACCATGTCTTTTCAAAGCAAGTTTTAGCTCTCGGCCAAGAGGGAGATGTGCTTATGGTAATTAGCATAAGCGGGGATTCCTCAAACATTTTAAATGCCATTAAAGCGGCAAAAGAACGTAATATGAAAGTGATAGCCTTTAGTGGCGGCGATGGTGGCTTGCTGGTAGAACTTTTAGAGGAACACGATATTCATCTTGGCGTACCAGATCACAGCCCAGCTAGAATTCAAGAAGCTTATGTTCTTATTTTGCATTGCTTATGTGATGCTATAGATTGTCTTTTACTAGGAGTTAATTAAATGCATGTCCTTACAAAAAAATCGCTCAGCGTCATGATCTTAGCTATTTCGCTAAGCACACAACTTACAGCTTGCGTCCCTGTCGTACTTGGTGGTGCCGCAGCCGGCGGAGCAATGGCTGCTGATAGACGCACCTCAGGCATCTATGTTGAAGACCAAGCAATAGAACTTAAGGCTGGAAAAGCCATTTCTGACAGCCTAAAAGAAAGCATTCATGTAAACGTGACTAGCTATAATCGCCAAGTAGTCCTCACAGGCGAAGTTTCAAATGAAGCGAACAAGAAAAAAGCTGAGTCACTCGTTAAGCCAATTGAGAACGTCGCCAGCATCAAAAACTACCTTGAAATCAGTCCTAACTCCTCAATTAGCTCAAGAACAAATGATGCTTACATTACGTCAAAAGTAAAAGCGAACTTCATTAAGGAAAATAAATTTGCTGCTAATTATGTCAAAGTAGTGACGGAAAATGGAGCGGTATATCTACTAGGCCTAGTGACGCACAAAGAAGCTGATGATGCTGTAGAAATTGCTCGGGGGATTGGCGGCGTCAAGACGGTTGTTAAAATTTTCGAATACATTGATTAGTTGCAACTGCCAAGTGCAACCATAAAAATTAAGCATCTTGTTATTAGGATTACTGGGTAATTTATATGAATCAAACGACTAAAGAAATCATCATCGAAGGCTTAACACGCGCTGGGAAACCATTCCGACCAAGCGACTGGGTTGATAGAATGTGCAGCACATATGCAAGTTTTGGTGCAGACCGTAAACTTAAATATTCTCCATATCTAAAGCCACGCGTGGTTAATGGAGTGCGTTGTTTAGCAGTCGATCTAAAACTCAAGGACATTAACCCAGAAGGCTATAGTCAATTGATGCACTTTGCGACAGAAAACAACTTAAACGTTCTCGACGAGAACGGAGTGAGCATTGAAACTCCTACCTAAATGAAACTTGACTAAATGAAGTCAAAAAAATACGACCTCATTTAGTCAATCCAGCGTCATTAGAATTAATTAGCTGCTCAATGTATTGTTTTGAAGCCTGACCTCGCTTCACTTTAACCAACTTACCTTGCGGGTTGTAAATGTAAGTCGTTGGCAAAATCTCCGGTGCCCCATATTGGGAATAGATCTTTGTATTACCTAAAATAATAGGATACGGAATTAGCATGTCATCAACAAAATTACGAACATCAAGTTCGCTCTTATAATCAACCGCGACTCCTAATACGACCAATTCTTTCGATTTTTTATTTTCATATAACGATACAAAATCAGGGATCTCATCTAAGCAAGGCGGACACCAAGTCGCCCAAAAATTCACCAAGACCCATTTACCACGATAGTCACTTAAACGATGTTCTTTACCAGCAAGATCTTTCATCATCAAGTTATTGTTTACTTCAGCATGGGACTCAAGGTTCACTAGCACAATTAGCGCAAATGCCAATAAGATTCGAAAAGTATTACGCATATCATTAAAACCTTAAAAAAGATTTCTAAAAATAAATATATCACCAGGACAAGCAAATACTAGGACGAAACAGTGTTTAATTAAAAAAGAAGTGAAGACGGCACTTCACTAACGCCTGTTTTTTCGCTAGGATAGCAAAATATCAGTTTTCAATTATCCCTAATTCAAGCATTAATATTCAATTAAAAGGTTTACCACAATGAGCGACCATATCATTCACACAAGCGACGCAAGCTTCGAACAAGAAGTTTTACAGTCATCACTACCAGTTTTAGTGGATTACTGGGCAGAGTGGTGCGGTCCTTGCAAAATGATTGCACCCATCTTAGACGAGGTTGCTAAAGAATATGAGGGTCGTATTAAAGTAGCAAAGCTTAATATTGATGAGAATCAAAACACCCCCCCTAAATACGGTATTCGTGGCATTCCAACCCTAATGCTATTTAAAAATGGAAATGTGGAAGCTACTAAAGTTGGTGCTCTATCAAAATCACAACTTACCGCTTTTATTGACAGCAACATTTAAACCATATAGTGTGACGTCTGGTTCCTTCGGAACCAGACAAATTATCAATAGTTTCAGTTTCTTCTTCATTTCCCTCTATCGCAATTTCGTTTTCCAGTGAGCCTCCTCATATGCATTTATCAGACCTAAAACACCTCCCCGTCACAGAGCTCGTCGACATGGCTATTGCCAACGAACTCGAAAATGCCAGTCGCATGCGCAAGCAAGATTTGATCTTTGCTTTGCTTAAAAATAAAGCAAAAAAAGGGGACAGTATTTTTGGAGATGGGACACTAGAAGTATTGCAAGATGGATTCGGATTTCTAAGATCACCAGATACTTCTTATTTGGCAGGGCCAGATGACATTTATGTTTCGCCTTCACAGATTAGACGATTTAACTTACATACTGGGGACACCATACAAGGTGAAATTCGCACCCCAAAAGATGGGGAGCGTTACTTTGCCCTAGTCAAAGTTGATAGCGTCAATGGCGAATCTCCAGAAAACACTAAACACAAAATTCTCTTTGAGAATTTAACACCGCTTTTCCCTACCAAGCCATTAATTCTAGAGCGCGACATTCGTGGTGAAGAAAATATCACGGGGCGAGTAATTGATATGATTGCTCCAATTGGCCGCGGTCAGCGTGCATTATTGGTAGCTAGTCCAAAAAGCGGCAAAACTGTCATGATGCAACATATCGCGCATGCGATTACGGCTAATCATCCTGATGTAAACTTAATTGTCCTACTCATCGACGAGCGTCCTGAAGAAGTGACCGAAATGACAAGGTCAGTCAAAGGTGAAGTCGTTGCCTCAACATTTGATGAGCCTGCAACTCGACACGTTCAAGTAGCAGAAATGGTTCTTGAAAAAGCAAAACGTTTGGTTGAGCACAAGAAAGATGTGGTCATTCTACTAGACTCGATCACCCGTTTAGCGCGCGCTTACAATACGGTTGTGCCCGCTTCAGGAAAGGTGCTGACTGGTGGTGTGGATGCAAACGCTCTTCAACGCCCTAAACGTTTCTTTGGTGCAGCACGCAATATCGAAGAAGGTGGATCATTAACAATCATTGCAACAGCCCTTGTAGACACAGGCTCACGCATGGATGATGTCATTTATGAAGAGTTTAAAGGC
>CAIVUE010000078.1 GCA_903909015.1 uncultured Methylophilaceae bacterium | reverse complement strand
GATTCAAGTGTCGATGTTGGGATGTCACCGAAAAGCTCTAATAGAATGGTTAGCACCTCTTTTCTATAGGTTAGCTCTGAATCACTATTGTGTTTCCAATTCAATTTACGCTCGTCAATAAAGAGATTCATAGCCTCAGATATCTTTATGCTAAATAAATTGGCTCTACCTTGGTTCCTTATTTCCTCCCTTAGTAATCGAATTTCCTCAACAAACTTAGCCTCAAGCCTTTGATAGTAAGTTGATTGATTGATGGGATTTTGAAGACTATTTTTATCTTTGTGTTTTTTTAGAATTTCGATTGTTTCAGTTAAGTCACTTTCTGATTGAAAATGATTTTTAGGTAACTCATCAAATACTCTAGCTAGCTCTTTAGCAATGCTTAAGGCTTCTTCACGATTTTTAGTAGTAAGTGAAAGGCGAATAAATTCCTTAGCTACTTTGCTATTTGTCGGCACCCTCTTTTGAAAATAGTAAGTGCCTTGTCTATCTGTATAAATGTAAGTAGGAATAGCCAATGTAATATTTCCATCATTACATCTGCTATGTTTGATGTTAAGGCAAAGCCTTAACCTGTGAGACTGAGCGTAATTTCAGCACCCCTAACCAGCGCCGACGGGAATCGAACCCGCGTATCGAGCTTGGGAAGCTAGCGTTCTACTGAACTACACCCGCATGATGCGAGACCCCTATTCTACGCAAGCGGGGTTGTTACATGCAAATGCTATTCCTAAAAACTTGATTAGTGGCTTTTGATGAGTCAAAAATGGTGCCGATTGTAGGATTGATTGGGTTTGCCAAAAGGTGTGCAAACTACGTAAAATAGGCTATTAATTTTGACAACACAGGCCGTTTTTCTTTCGGCCAGTTTCGGGCACATATCCAATTGATTCAAATTACAATTAACGGAAATCCTAGAAGTTTTGATGCGAATGCGATGACGATTGGTGCTTTGGTTGAAAAGCTCGGACTCGTTGGAAAGCGCTTAGCGATTGAACGAAACGGTGAAATTGTACCGAAAAGCACTTTTGCTGAAGTGACTTTGCAAAATGGGGATCGATTAGAAATTGTTGGCGCAGTTGGTGGTGGCTAAAGGTAAATATGAACACATTAAATATTGCAGGTAAATCATATAACTCTCGCTTGCTGGTTGGAACCGGCAAGTACAAAGACTTTACAGAAACACGTGCAGCGATTGATGCCAGTGGTGCAGAAATAGTCACTGTGGCAATTCGTCGTACCAATATTGGACAAAATGCAGGCGAACCATCTTTGCTTGAATATTTACCCCCTGAAGAATTTACTTATTTGCCTAATACAGCAGGTTGCTACTCTGCAGATGAGGCTGTGCGTACTTTGCGTTTGGCGCGTGAATTGTTGGATGGACATCGGTTAGTCAAACTTGAGGTGCTCGGTGATCCAAATACCTTATATCCAAATGTGATTGAAACAATTAAAGCCGCTGAAGTTTTAGTTAAAGATGGATTTGATGTCATGGTCTATACCTCTGATGATCCTATCATCGCTAAGCAACTAGAAGAGATCGGCTGTTGTGCTGTGATGCCACTTGCTTCTTTGATTGGTTCTGGCATGGGCATTTTGAATCCTTGGAATCTTCAAATTATTATTGAAAATGCTAAAGTGCCAGTGCTGGTTGATGCTGGTGTGGGCACAGCATCTGATGCTGCCATTGCAATGGAGCTTGGTTGTGAAGGTATTCTAATGAACACCGCAATTGCGGGTGCAAACAATCCCATTCTAATGGCATCGGCGATGAAGAAGGCGGTTGAAGCTGGTCGTGAAGCTTTTCTGGCTGGAAGAATGGCTAAAAAACTATATTCAGCTACGCCAAGTTCACCTACTTCTGGTTTGATTTCCTAGGCTTACATGACCACTGATAAAAACTATGAATGTTCGGTTACTGTAAAAACAGAATTTTTACCTGACCAGTCTGATCTCCAGGCTGGCCGTTATGCTTTTTCTTATCACGTTACGATTACAAATACTGGAAGTGTTGCCGCTCAGTTAATTAGCCGTCATTGGATCATTACTGATGCAGAACAAAAAGTGCAAGAAGTTCGTGGATTGGGCGTTGTTGGTGAACAACCTTTACTTCAGCCAGCGGCCTTCTTCGAGTACACAAGTGGTACCGTTTTAAATACGGCGGTGGGTACTATGCATGGCAGCTATCAATTTACTGCTGTGGATGGGACACAATTTGATGCACCAATTCCTTCCTTTACCTTATCTATGCCAAGGGTTTTGCATTGATGCAGTATAAAAAGATCCTGCGTTTATCTTTTTTGTTGTCATGCGTTTTGCTATTGAACGCCTGCGAAAAAATACAAATTAAGCCAACTCAAGTAGCAACTCCGGTAACGCCAGAATGCAGTTGCCCTTCCGTGGCCTTGCCGCCTCCTGAACCTCCAAAGTCTACGGAACCAAAACCGGAGGTAGTTAAAGTTCCAGATTATGGTTTGTTGAAAGCAGCCGATTGGCAAGAGCTCGATGCGATTTCTAAAGATGATGTCACTAAGGCTTGGCCAGCATGGCAGCTTGGGTGCTCTTCATTGAAAGCCAAGCCGGCTTGGCAAGTGGTTTGTAGTGAAGCAGATAAATTGATTAACCCTTCTTCAAAAGCGATCGTTGAATATTTTAAAAATAATTTTGTCGTCTATCGCACGACAAATGTTGATGGCTCAACGACAGGATTAATCACGGGATATTACGAACCAGTTATTAAGGGAAGTCGCAACAAGAACGATAAATATCGCTTTCCGGTTTATGCCCGGCCAGACGATTTAATTACTGTTGAGCTAGCTAGCATTTACCCAGAGCTAGCAAACAAAAGGGTGCGTGGACGCGTTGTTGGAACCAAACTAATCCCTTACTACAACCGGGGTGAGATTGAGGCAGATAATTCACCGCTTCAAGGGCGAGAATTTGTTTGGGTGGACGATCAAATAGATTTGTTCTTTTTACAGATTCAAGGTTCAGGGATGGTTCATCTTGATAATGGTGAAAAGATGCACATTGGCTATGCTGATCAAAATGGACAAGCCTATCAGTCAATTGGTCGTTTATTGATTGATAAAGGTGAGTTAACTGCTGATAAAGCTTCCATGCAAGGCATTAAAGATTGGGCGCGTAACAATACTGGTAAGTTGCGAGACTTGCTTAATGCAAACCCAAGTTATGTGTTTTTCCGAGAGTTACCAGCAGGCTTGCCGGGTCCAATAGGCGCATTAGGTGCGCCAATATTGGCTGAACGCGTAGTAGCGATTGATCCTCGTTTTGTTCCGCTGGGAGCGCCAATTTTCATGTCAACCAATCTTCCAAATTCTAATAAGCCATTAAATCGGTTGATGATGGCCCAAGATACGGGCGGTGCAATTAAAGGTGGTGTTCGCGCAGATTTTTTCTGGGGATCCGGGCCTGATGCAGGAAAAATGGCTGGATCAATGAAGCAATCTGGAAGAATTTGGGTGTTGTTGCCCAAAGATTTTCCTTTACCTAAGTAAAGTGAATTCCGAATAAAGGGCAATAAAAAAGGGAGCCTGAGCTCCCTTTTTTTGAATCTTTAAAATTACTTGTTCATTACGTACATAGTAACTTCAAAGCCAAAACGCATTTCAGTAGCAGCTGGTTTAG
>CAIVUE010000077.1 GCA_903909015.1 uncultured Methylophilaceae bacterium | reverse complement strand
CTCAATAGATGAGATTCATAGAAGTCATGTGATGGAATACAATAAGATTCAAAATATTCATTTGAAGTACATTAATTTGTACTTAGATAGTAAATTTGAAGATCAAATCTCACAGGTAGTTCAAGGAGTCTTGTCTAGGCTTGAACAAGAACTTATCAACAAACCCCAAGAGCGAATGCTTGAAGCGATTTCAACGGCCGCCACAAGTATCATTGAAGGGTTGTATCAGGTCTACGGAAGTCGGAATAATAATTGTGGGTTAGGTGTGCCAACAAGTAAAAGTGGTTATGGTGAAAAGCAATATCAGATAGATGGCCTAAGCCATACCGCTGTAATGAGAGTCTTAGAGGAACTTCAATCTTTCGGTTGGGTTACACGAAGGAAAGGCTTCAAGAATAAGGATGGGGAACGCATCCCAACCACAATCAAACCATTTGGCGAGTTGCTTAAGTTATTTCAATCAACTAAATATGTTTGGCGACAACAACTCCCAATAAAACAAGATGTAATTGTCCTAAAAGGCTATGACCCAGTAACTCAGTCAAAAGAAATTCAATCTTTTAAAGACAACGATCAAATAATTCATTGGCGAAATAATCTTCAGACTTACAATAAGTTCCTAACTCAACATGCTATCTGCTTGGCCGTGGAAAACTACAAGCTAGATAAGATGATTAAGAGCATGATGAAAAAGGAATATCGGGTTGATTGGGTGTTTGGAAAAAAGAAGTACAAGCCACGGATATTTAATTTCTTGCATGTCCAATTGAGGAGGATCTTCGCTAGAGGGAGTTTTGAACACGGAGGACGTTTCTATGGAGGCTGGTGGCAATTTATCCCAAGCGAATATCGTAGCTTTATTACCATTAATGGCCAGCCAACCGTTGAAATAGATTATTCAGAATTACATCCACGGCTGATGTATCTGAGGGCTAATCAACCTATACCAGAGGGCGATTTATATGATTTGGGTCTCAGGTATGATGGCGTTGAGTATGACAAAGAAATTGAGCCATATAAATCTAAAAGAAAGATCATTAAGAACTATGTTAACGCTGTGATCAATGATGAGAAAGGCAACTATAAGTTGCATGGTAACTTAGTCAACCAGCTTGGATTGAATACCAAATCTTTAGAGGCATTGCTAGTTAAGAAACATCCATTAATCACAGACATCAAAGGGAAGGGTCTTGGACTTAAGTTTCAATTCATTGACTCTCAAGTTGCGGAGTCGGTCATGATGAGAATGATGAGCAAGGGAATACTTTGCTTACCTGTTCATGACTCATTTATTTGCCAAGCAGAACATTTACAAGAGTTAAGACAAGTCATGGAGGATGCTTACTCAGAGGTCATCAATAGCACAGCTAAGATCAAGGATCCTGAAATGTTTAAAACTGATTTTGAACCAGTCTTTTATCCAAGTGGTGCGTTAGATTTCACTTACATGAAGAATCTTTACTCAAGTGTAATACATGAGGAATTCCTGAGTACGTTCTATGAGCATTCAGGAAAGTAGCAAAAGACCCAAAGTTCCATTTTAGTCCGCTGGCTTCACACCATTATGTGTACTAAATCCTGTATGTATAAATATTAACATTAAAATCAATAACTTATATTGTAATAACCGACATTTGGCGAATCAATTCATCCCAATTTTTCAAGAAGATTTTCAGCTCTTAGGTGAGTATATCTTTGCAGCATTTGTAGAGTTTTATGACCACTTATTGTTGCAACTTCCATTACATTAAATCCCTTTTCAAATAATCTACTAATTGCTTCATGTCTTAAGTCATGAAAGTGAAGATCTCTAATACCAGCTCTTAAGCAAGCCCTATCAAAGGCCTGGCTGATGCTTTCGGGGCGTAAGCCAAAGATATCTTTACTGTCTCTTTTTGGTATGCTATCTAAGACTTCTATGGCTCTTCTTGATAAGGGTATTTGTCTGGGGACACCTGTTTTTGTCACGGGAATATTTAATATATGTTTTATGCGATTTAGATCAGCCCATTTTGCATTTGCGATCTCTCCACGTCTTAGACCTGTTTCTATTGCGAAAATTAATATGCTGTATAAGCATTCAGATTGCGTTGCTTGCAATAGCCGTTCAAGCTCCCCAGGGTGAAGTCTTCTATCTCTAGCTCTGTTATTTTTAGGTCTGCTTACCATTCTCACGGGATTAGCCGTGTTTATTGACCAGTCTATTCTTGCGGTATCAATCACCTTTGCAAGTAAGTTTAATTCTTTGTTGATCGTTGTTCCGCTAACCAGTTGTAGCCTTGAGTTTTTGTAGTTTGAAATGTCAGATGATTTAAGTGTTGAGAGTGGTCTATTTGAGAGTGGGTGATTTAGAAGTAATTTAATTCTGGACTTTTCTGGTTTGTACCCCAGTTTTTGTGGTGATTTTTCTAATAAATACCGCTTCAGAATGTCGCCTAATAATGTCTTATCCGCTTCCGATCTATCTAGGAATATGCCACGATCCATCTCAGATTCAGTAACCCTAGCCCAAACATCAGCATCGGCTTTCTTATCAAAACATTTGGAGAGGGCAGGGTAGCCCTGTTTGCGGATTTGAACTTGCCAGCCATTTTTACGCTTGATGATAGAAGCCATTTTTCCTCGCTGTGTACACATTGTGTAACAACAAGGTTTTTTGACTGTCATGAAGGACTGATTTTCTCTCAACTAATTGATATTAATTAAGAAAAATTTCAGAGTCGAACCCACGACCTTTGGCTTCGGAAACCAACACTCTATCCAGCTGAGCTACGGGCGCATGCATATTGAAGTATGCGGATTATAGCAAATGGGGTAATGATTGTCCGAATGTGAGACATTGCCCTTTTAAGCTACCTACCTTACCAGTATAATTCACTAACAAAATCTTTAATTTATAAAATTTTATTGGATTGGAATAGATAGATATGTCTGAGCACGAGTTTCCCCCTACCCCAGTTAGCCAGGTTGTGTTGGCAATTTTAGGTGGTATTTTTGCACCTACTTTGGTTATTGTATTAATTGCTAAATTATTTATGACTGTTGACTCAACACATGTTCCAGAAGATCCAAAGCTTGCTGCTGCCAAAATCGAAGAACGTATTAAGCCGGTCGCGCAAGTTTCCGTCTCAACAGTTGAGACTGGGCCTCACGTTGATAAGGGTGGCGAGGAAGTCGTTAAAGCTGTTTGTTCAGCTTGTCATGCAGTAGGAGCTCTAGGTTCTCCTAAGATTGGAGATAAATCTGCTTGGGGTCCAAGAATTGCTCAAGGTTATGAAACCTTAGTAAAACATGCGATTGCAGGTATTCGAGCTATGCCAGCGCGAGGTGGTAATTCTGATTTGACAGATGGCGAAGTTGCAAATGCAGTTGCTTATATGGCGAATCAAGGCGGCGCTAACTTTAAGGCAGGAAAGAAATAAGCCTTTTTACAAGACTATATGGCTATATTGGGGTGATCTAATGATGGCCATTTTTTGTTAATATGGCTACTTACGCCGTTGGTGATATTCAAGGTTGTTTTCATTCTTTTCAGGCACTGCTGAAAAAGATTCATTTCAATCCCTCCGAAGACAGGCTTTGGTTAGTTGGCGATCTAATTAATCGTGGGTCTGGCTCTTTAGAAGTTTTGCGATGGGTATTTGATCATCAGTCGTGTATTGTAACCGTTCTCGGAAATCATGATCTACATACACTTGTAGTCGCCGAGGGCTTTGTAAGTCCTCATCGAAGCGACACTATTCAAACTTTACTAGATGCGCCAGACGCTCCTATTCTGTTGGCATGGTTAAGACATCAGCCATTAATTCACATGGATCAAAAATATTTAATGGTGCACGCTGGATTGCTGCCTCAATGGTCAGCTACAAAAGCCAAAGAATTGGCGGATGAAGTTCATCAGGCATTGCGATCAGAAGATTACCGTGATTTTTTACAACATATGTATGGTAATCAGCCATCATCCTGGAATGATGATCTAAAAGGTTGGGATAGATTACGCGTCATAACGAATGCGATGACGCGCATTCGTATCTGTAGCAAAGATGGTGAGATGGAGTTTAAATTTAAGGGTGAGTTGCACAATAAACCTTTAGGATATATTCCTTGGTTTGAGGTGCCTGAAAGAGAGTCTTCTGCAACGCCGATTATTTTCGGGCATTGGTCAGCATTGGGTCTGCATACTTCCAATAATGTGCATGCCTTGGATACGGGGTGTTTATGGGGAGGAGCTTTGACAGCATTTTGTTTGGATGACGGCTCGATTTCTCAGGTTCAATGCCATGCACTTGATGCGCCAATTAGTATGCATTTCACGGATTGAGAGTTTGATGACCCATTCCAAGATGATTAGATATTGCATGTCTAACGGCGATAGTTAAGCCCCTTCGTTCGTGACCAAGCGATGTTATTTGTGGAAGGAAAGTTAACACCACTTTAGGATTGCTTATTGAAACTATCTGCCATATTGATTCTATCAATGTTGTTTCACCAGCAAATGCCATTTTGATATTAGGTTGGTTATTAAGATCTGGATAATAAATAGCAAATGGCCAAATAGTTGAGTTTGCATTAATCGGAGCCTGCATCAAACTCCCTTTGAAAGCCAGAAGGTCTGTCCCATCTGTGGTAGTGCCTTCTGGGAAATAGCATAAACAATCTCCAAATTTAAGACTTTTTGAAGCTTCTTCTATTATGCGAACAGCATCCTTTTTTTGTTCGCGTTCAATAAATAAGGTATTGCATTTTTTTGCCAGCCAACCAAAAATTGGCCATTTTTTGAGTTCAGATTTTGCAATAAACCTTACTGCACGAATGCTATTAAGTGCATGAATATCAACCCATGAGATGTGGTTTCCAATGAACATGGTATTAACCAAATCATGATTTGGAAGGCGACCTTCTGTCATGACTTTAATATTCATAATGCTTAGTAATGTTCTAGACCAATGACTAACAATCCAATTGCGTTGTTTTTTTGTGGCGGTAGGCATGATTATCATACCTAAAAATCCACCATAAAATGTGTGGATAACTATCCGTGCAATTCTTATTAAGCGAATAGCTAGTGATGAGTCTATGTCATTACTTAAAAAAATGGGCAGCATAACGCCTGTTTATACGTGAAAGTGGCAACATGACAAGCATATCTGCACTATTAAAATCGGGATCCCAAGCTGGCTCACCGCATATGTAAGCCCCTAGTCGTAAGTAGCCTTTAATTAAGGGAGGGCAATCAACTTCTAGGTTATTTTGTAAAGCTTCCATTGGTAATGGGCAATGCGGGAATGCTCTGTATTCAGGGGGCGACAAATATTTCTCTTGAAGGTTATTATAAAGACTGGCTGCCATATGTCCACCATCTGCCATGGGAACACTTGCACAACCTATCATGTATTCATATCGATTCATTTGCATGTATTTTGCGAGGCCTGCCCAAAGCATAGTGATCGTGCCGCCGTTACGGTAGTCGCGGTGAACGCAGGCTCTTCCAACCTCGACCATTCTTGGAAAAAGGTGTTGTAATCGACTAATGTCAAACTCACCTGCTGAATAATAACCGCCAGCTTCATTTGCCATAGTTGGATTAAGAATTCGGTATGTGCCAACTACTTGATG
>CAIVUE010000076.1 GCA_903909015.1 uncultured Methylophilaceae bacterium | reverse complement strand
GTAGTTTCGACTTTCGGAGGCATGATGTAAATGTAAGATCATGCAAGAAAAAAAGCAAAGGATTTTGTGGAAGAAAAACCCCCACCATTACTGATGAGGTTTTTATTGGTGGCCCCTCTGTGAGTCGAACACAGCACCAACGGATTCTGGTTTGTGTGGCTTTCACCACTCCCTGGACTATGCCTTCACCATACCAATCATAACGATTGCTTTAGGTGGGTGCCGTCTAGTCTCTACACGTTCCTGGTATTTCTACTAGGCTTCGCTCAGCATTGCCTTGTGCATCACTGCCGTCAGGTTTCACCGAATTTGACACCATCCCATACGCAGTTTCCAAACGTATGGCACAATTTTCATGAGTCCGCTGCTCTAACCAAGCATGAGCTAAGGGGCCGAAACTTTTAAATTACTTCCACAGTTTTGTTATTTTGCTTCCACAGAAAGTGTGGAAGCACTGTGGAAGCAAATTTCACTACTTTTTACAAACTTAAGTTACTGATTTATATGTACTTTGTTACCTAAAATCTACTTCTTGAATAGATTATGAGTAGCTTCAAGAAATATTAATTAATATAAATCAATGGCTTATTGAACAAAATAAAAACCGTTGAAGTAAATGTGGAAGCAGAGTTGGTTTCTCGGTGATTTTAGTGCGTTCAAGTTTTGAATCTCAGCGTTACTTAAAGTAACGCTTATATTGGGTTACTAAGAATTTTATTGATACTCGCTATGGAATAGCCTTAGCCTAGCTAATATATAAGGTTAGATAAGATTATCAATTGTAAACTTTGCTGATAATTTATTTGAAGTAAAAGTTTAATTACTGGAATGACAAGTCAGGATTCCACGGTCATGGTTAGTGCCATCATCTATTGATTCAAACTGCCACTCCACTTGTTCATCTGTTAGGGTTAGATGAAGAACACCATGAGAAGTGTTATCCCAGAAAACGCTGTTATGAATTGGCTTACCGAAAGGCCTGAGCTTAACTCCCCCTGTACCTACAATAATCTCAGTTAGTCCATTAAATGTATTAGATGTTCCGTCAGCATCCTGAGGTGAAAATCGCTCGTAATTATGTTCGTGTCCAGCAAGAACTAGCAAAGCCCCAGATGATTGTAATATGTTCCAGAAGGGCGTCATAATGGCATTATTTCCGTGCATACCCGAACTAAGCACTGGATGATGCCATGCAGCAATTGTGCACATGTCTTTGTGGTCTGCTAAATCCTTTTTAACCCAGTCAATCTGCTTTTGCTGAGCTTCCCCGGTTAAATTACTATTGAGTGAGAGGACGTGCCACTTCTGAAAATTGATGCTGTAATAACCTAATTGATCTGGGCCAGCCTGCTTTCCGAAATAATTATAATAAGGAACCGCATCCTTAGTGTTGTAATCATGATTTCCTGGCAAAGGAAGCGTTCTATCTTTGAATTGGCCCCATGTATTTCCATAGCACTCAGCAAATTCTGAGGCGGTGCCATTTTGATAAACATTATCACCTAGCGTCACAACTAGCGCTTTAGGATCATTTTGAAGATGTGTTTTAACTAAAGCTGCAGTTTTGAAAGCATCAGTTTTTTCAAAGGACTCTGTTCGGCAATCTGCAATATCACCTGCGACGTATAAATTTGTCTCAGCCTCACAACCCAATGATTGAATGATTAGTCCAAGAGCCAATAGCGAAAGTGCCTTTTTAAGATTGTTCATTGTGCTTGACCAATTTCATACACATAAAATTTATCACCACTTACATAAGGAACGTAAGCAAGACCAGACTGCTCGTCGTAAGACATCGTTTTAGCACCAGGTGCAGTCACTACATTCACAATTGTTTTGTATTCATCAGGACCAACTTGACGAGTAATTGATAATGACCCGCCGTTTCCACCATTAGAAGTAAATAGAAGCTTTCTTGTCCCGTCATAGACAATTGCATCTGGCTTAGCGCCAATTGGGAATGTTGTTATAGGTCTACCATCAACTGTATCTGTGACGAGCACCCTATTATTTTGGCATGTTGAGAAAAGACGATTTGACTTAATGTCGATTGCAAGGCCAGTAGGCTCAGCACAGTCTTTCAAATTCCAGGTTGATACAATTTTATTAGCCTTAATATCTAGCACTTGAATTTGTGATTTATCTTCAATGTTAAAGAAAATCTTACCTTCTTTGCCCAGCACAGCAAATTCTGGTCTGCCCGATGCTTTAATGGTGCTTAATTGTTTCATTGATTGACCATCAAACACATCCACATCATTGGTCTTACCATTAAAAACAAATAAATGTTGAGACGCTTGATCATAAAGAATCACATCTGGATTGTTACCGCTTACCTGCACATCTCTTATACGTTGCAATGTATCAAGATCAAAGACTGTAAAAGTATTGGCTTTACCATTAGAACTAAACCCACGTTTTAACTCAGGCGCTAAGGCAAACCCATGGACACCAGAAGTATCCTGAATAGTGGCCATTAATTTTTTGGTTTTAAGATTAACTACATCGACGTGATCTGCGCGGCTGAGGTAAAGCGATCCTCTTGCAGAATCAACTACATTAAAATCCCACTTAGTAGCAGGACCCACCTCAATTGAATTGAGAACCTTATACTCTGCCTCAGCGGCATTTGTTGATTGAACTGAGGCAAACCCGATCAAGGCTGACATCAAAGTAAAACATAGCGTATTTATTTTTTTCATGAAATCAGCCTGATTGGTTTTCAATTACTAATAAGTAAAGTTAACGCCTAACAAGTAAGTCGGACCGTAAAATTCACGTTGAATAGTATTAGCCTTAGTACCGTAATAATAAGTCACTGGGTCGTTATTCAGATTCTTACCACTGAAGTAAACCGAGATATTTTTGTCATATTGGTATGAAGCACCAATATCAATTGAGAGTCGGTCGTCATAATACTGATTAACGTTACCACCTAGGGCTGCATCAGCTAACTTGCCTGAGTTATTGCCAAGCGACCAAATACTTGCTGAAGCGTAGTAGGCTGATATTTTAAAAAAGAACTTATCCTTATCGTAAAATAATGATGCATTGATCGTATCTTTAGAAGTACCAGGTATTGATGAATAAACACCAGGAAACTGCTCAAACTTAGAATCAACATAGGTATAATTTAGTGAAGTACCTAAACCGCTTAAGATTCCTGGCAACTGTTTATAGCGTTGTTCATAATTAAACTCGGCGCCACGCACTGTTGCGTCACCGATATTTTCATATGTCCCAAACAGAACTGGGCCTGCAAGGCCAGGCACGTTTACACTACTTGTGGTGCTAGTGCGTGAAGCAATATAATTTGATAACTCTTTGTCAAAAATGCCGATAGAAATAATTCCCGCATTATCCAAATATCTTTCAAGGGACAGATCATAAGAGTTTGCTGTTGTTGGCTTGACATTAGGATTGCCAGTAGAAACTAAAGTATAAGCTCCCAAGTAATTACTTGATGTTGAAACAGCTGGATTAATTTGAGCAAATGTCGGCCTTGCAATAGTCGATGAAAATGCAGCCCTTAAGTAAGTAGAATGGTCAAGCTCATATTTGGCTTGAATACTTGGAAATAAATTCCCATAGCTACTTGTGTTGTTATAAGGAACAGTATTTCCAGATCCATCGACGCCATTTGACCCATATTTTGCTTCTGTCTGTTCAAAGCGAAGACCGCCAATTACATTTAAGCGATCTTGCTTGAATTCGTATTGGGCGTAACCTGCGTAAACATTCTCCGTGTCATGTTGTTGAGACAATGCTGAGCGTTGAACATTTAAATTAGTTATCGGATAAAGATTTTGCAATTGACCTGGGTTAATTAATTGACCAATATTGTATTGCCCATTATAAAAAGTTACGCTAGGGCCGGATACAAAGTTGGACATTGCCGCTCCATCAGTATTGGCTGATAAGTATTGATACCCACTATCGCGCGTTCTGAAACGGGCATTTAAACCAACCTTCATTGTTTCCTCTTGGAAATTAGCTAACTTAACTGGCGTTTTAAAATTGATACCAGTTGAGTATTCGTCGTCCTTGACGCTTCCCAATGTTGATTTAAGACCAGCAAGTAAGTAGCTTGCAGGATTTAATTGAGCAGCAGTAGGCTGCCAAATTGGCGTTCCGCCAGCGCCCGCATTCGTATAGGAAATTGTTCCTCCTATGTCGTTAATAAAGTTAGAAGTTGCATCGCTGTTAATCTTGTAGGAGCCTTTTCCATAAGCAACGAAGTAATCCAAAGTTTTATCATCAAAAATGTTCTTACCACCTAATGAAATTGTCTGATTATCGAGAGTTTCTTTGTGGTCGACTAACTTCCTGGTTAACAAGAGGGGGCTAGTTGCTCCGACAAGCCCCGCACCACTACTATTGACACCCGTGCCAGTCCCATCATTAGTATCAACATTCAAAATATTATCGAGTTTTTTCTCCGTATAGCCGGAATCGAATGCTCTCAAATAATATGAGTTATTAGCATCTGGCTGATAACCTAAATCAACGCCTACGCCATGTCTTTTTCGATTATATTGATAATATCGTTCGTCCCAAGGAGTATTTGAACCAGTTGGCAAACCCGCCAAGCCTCCATTTGTGCTTGGCTCTACGTCATTAATATTTCGGGAGTCTTCGTAATACGAACCAGTCACCAAGATCGAGAATGGTTTATCCGAATAGCTGGTCATCTCACCATCTTTTTTATCAGCCCCGCCACCGAAACGCATACCAGCTGTAAAATTAAAATCTCCTATAGCTGAGTTCCCTTGTGGCTCAAAACCAGTCCCAACGTGGCCATTAAAAAATGGTTTACCATCTAGCGGCATTTGCTTTGATGTGATTTCAATTGTTCCGCCAATAGCCTCAGCATCCTGCTCAGGAAGATTTGTCTTGGTTACTTTAATTGAACCGACCATGCCTGAAGGAATAGTGTCAAAAGCAACTGCACGACCACCACCGCCAGTAGAAGCAGATGCAGGATTAGATGGAAGTAATCTAATTCCATTAAAGGTCGTACCATTAAAGTCAGCATCTAAACCACGGATGTAGACATAGCGACCTTCACCCGTATCAGTTTCAAGGGAAACACCAGGCAAACGACGAACAGCCTCACCTGCATTAATATCAGGCATTTTTTGAATTTCTTCGGCTGTGATAACGTTAATCAAGTTAGGGGCATCTTCTTGGGCTTGTTTAGATACAGAGCCAGCAATCCGCTTAGCATCAATCACAATCGTTTGTGTATCGCTTGAAGCATCTTTAGCTTGAGGAGTGTCATCCGCGAACGCATGCACAGTAAATAGTTGAGCAACAATCGTTGCGAGAATGGTTCGCTTGAAATGACAGTTCACGGTTAACTCCAAAAAAATGAAAAATATTGGATTAACTATGAATGAGAATTATTGCAGTTAATGATAAGTTTTATGACGTTTTAAAAAAGCTTTTATTACAAAGAAATAGTACTCGCCTCAATCAGCAAAACGCTCGTTACCAACAATGGCAATTTTATTCAGCCCAAATTTCTGGGCTGCGGTCATGACTGAGATGACATACTTATATTGAGTTTTTTTACTTGGTTTTAGATAAAGCTCCATCTGATCGCCTTTTGCAGCGATTGCACTCATTCTTGCTTCCAGCGAAGGTTTGCCAGACAACAAATCACCATCAAAATAAATTTTACCTGCATCATCAAGATCGATGTGCGTGATCTGTGGAGGCATTGGATTCACTTCTTTAGTAGGCACCGGCATATTCAAACCTAAGGCATGCAATTGTGGAGGGATGGTAATAATCAACATCACCAATAGCACCAACATCACATCAATCAGCGGGGTGGTATTCATTTCCATAAAGATGTCTTCATCTTTTTTATTCATATTCATGGCCATGGTTTATCCCTTTGGTGGTGGCTCAGTCAAAAAGTTAACCTTAGATACCCCAGCACGCTGACAATCTAATAAAATCCTTGCCATATGTTCATACGCCACATTCTGGTCCCCATAAATGTGGACTTCTGGTTGCGGGTTAGCATTTGAAATGGTTTTAAGATGCGAAAGCAAGCCTTCTCGGCTCTCAATCAGCTCTTTATTCCAATACGCTTTACCAGAAGCATCCAATGAGATATTAATATCACTTAATTTATTGTTGCTCGGCTGACTAATCTCTTTAGGCAAACTCACTGGGTGAGTCTGTAAAGCAATCGGGATGGTGATTAAGAAAATAATCAACAACACCAACATCACATCCACTAAGGGTGTGGTGTTAATCGAAGAGATGACCTCTTCCTCATCTCCAACATTTAAATTCATCGCCATGATTAGGTCTTTATTCCACCAGATTAATGTTGCTTTGGCTTAGAGCCACCTAAAAGCACACGTTCTAAATCCGCCGAGAACGAATGTACTTTAGCCATGGCAGCCTTATTACGACGTACTAACCAGTTGTAACTCAACACTGCGGGAACCGCTACCGCAAGGCCTAGGGCCGTCATAATCAATGATTCTCCAACGGGGCCCGCCACCTTATCAATAGAAGCCTGTCCCGCAATTCCAATAGCAGTTAGCGCATGGTAAATCCCCCACACCGTTCCAAATAAACCAATAAACGGGGCGGTAGAACCTACCGTCGCAAGAAATGCCAGACCAACAGAAAGGCGCGCCTGAATTTCTTCAAAAGAACGATTGAATGCCATTTCTATCCAAGTCGTCATTGGAATTTGCTTAGCCAAATCACCCGCATAATCATTTTTTGCAGAGACCACATTTTCAGCGACATACCTAAAAGCCCCATCCTGATCTAACTGACCAATACTGTTTTCTAATGAATCGTTTTGCCAAAATCCATTATTAACGTCCTTAGCGTTCGAAAATAATTTACTTTGCTCTCTAAATTTTGCAAACAAGGTATACCAACTGCCAACAGACATAATAAGCAAGATGACTAACGTACCTTTAGCTACCAAGTCACCCTGACCCCAAAGTGCTTCTAAACCATAAGGATTAATTGGTGCTTTAGACACCAAAGCTTCAGACGTGGCTTCTGCGAATGCAATTGTGGTGATTGAACACAGAGCCGCCACCTGTCCAAGTTTTTTTAAAATTACTAACGAACCTAACTTCATCTTTATCTCCATTTTTAATTTAATTGCCATGCGTATTTTATTTTCACCCAAGAAGGTACAGGCTTACCATTTTCAGTACCCGCTTTAAATTTGCATAAACTTAAAGCCTCACGTGCAGCATTATCCAATCTTCGAAAGCCACTTGTTTTCTCAACACGACTTTCCTTGACTGTACTGTTTTCATCAATTAAGAAACTTAACACCACTACGCCCTCCTCTTGAGCCCTCAACGATGCTTGAGGATATTCTGGCCTCTCACAGCCAGCAGAGGCATCAAGTTTTGCTAAAACCACAACCGGATCTGGCTTTGGCGTATAGGGGACAACAGGCGCTGAAACCTGAACATGTGTCACAGGGACCTCAGGCGTTATTTCCGTGGTGGCCTGAATCTGCGGCTTCACCTCTGCCGGGGGTGAGATTTCTGGTTTTGGTACAAACGGCTGCGGCTCAATTTTTTTAATTTTTGGTGGCTTAACTGGCGGTGGAGGTGGAGGTGGTTTTTTAAATTCTTCAATCAACCTTGCTGCGATAGAAGTCTTCGTAACCTCAGTCAGCTTGATTGAAAGGCTATGCTCAAATAGTAGGACCAAAAGAAGCTGCAAAGAAATAACAACAGCAATCACTGTGAAGCGCCCAAATTTATTTGGCGACGGATTTACAAAACTCATATTTGATTTTAAATCTCTCTAAACTTCTCAAGAAAAAAGCGCTACCCCAGCAACATAAAATTTAGGATGAGTTTTATGTATGCTTACAACATAATCACCAGATTTTGTTGCAAAGACATGACAAAAATACTTCATGCACTAAATACATAATTATTTTTATTAATCCTCAGCGCTAGAACTCTGAAGATCTTTTCGAATTAGAGGCCCTATTGTCATGCCGCTGCAATAAACATATTAAATAATCTCAGGCATTAATTAGTTCAAATTTATTCATACCAATAATGCTCAGGCGTCCCCTAAGATTACTTAGCCTCAAATAGAAAAATTTAGTTATGTGGAACAAAAAATTTCATTTAGTCCTTAAGGCAGTCCTTTGCACTGCCTTACTGAACATGCCGATTTGCTACGCAGCGCATGAGCAAAACATTGCAGTTGTATCGACAATTGATAGAAATGGACAATCAACAATTAGGTTAGTTACTAATGCAAGCACTTGCCCGTCGATTTTAGTCAACAATCAAATTCAAGCCATGAACACCAGAGCAAGGCCTGTTGAGGGCACGCTATCGAAAGATAAACCTGCAATCTTTCCAGAATCGGTATGTGAATTAACCTTGTCGTCAATAAATCAACAAGCTAAATTTGACGGCAAAGAATTACCTAAAATAAATGCTGAACCAAAAAAAATCGTCTTGCTTGGCGATACGGGCTGTCGTATGAAAGCTCCAGACGAATTTCAGGCATGTGAAAATGCCTCACTCTGGCCTTTAGCAAAGGTTGCAGTAAGCGCTGCTGCTGAAAAACCAGACTTAGTGATTCATGTAGGCGATTATCACTATCGAGAAAATAAATGCACCACGCCAGGCTGTGAAAAAAGTCCTCATGGTTATGGCTTTGATACATGGATGGCAGATTTTTTCGAGCCTTTAAAACCGCTTCTTGAAGCTGCTCCTTGGGTTTTTACTAGGGGCAACCACGAGTCATGCCAACGCGCCGGTCAGGGTTGGTATAGATATTTAGATCCGGATCCATTTAAACCTGAACGTGCATGCGAGACAAAAGATTCAATAGCTTCAGAATTTTCAATTCCATATGCAATTTCACTTGGTCCAGATCAGCAACTCATTGTTTTTGACTCTTCAAGCGCATTAGAAAAACAAACGAAAGATTCAGATCGTGTTATTAATGCGTATCAAGATCAGTTTAAGGTAGTTGCAAAGCTTGCCGAAAATAAACCAAACAACTGGCTGGTATTACATCATCCTATCCTAGGCTATGGATACTTAGAAAATACAGGATTTTATGGTGGAAATTACACGTTGGTAAAAGCATTGGAACTAAGTCAGCATGCAAGTTTATTTCCTAAGAACGTTCAACTAACACTTCAAGGACATATTCATACGTTTGAATTAAATAGCTTTGATAATAATGCACCACTATCCTTAATCACAGGATTTGGTGGATCTTTGCTCGAGCCAACATTTACAGAGCCCCTTCCTGCTAATTTTGAAATGGTTAAGGGGATTAAAACCATACAAAGTTTATCCTCTCAAAATTATGGATACTCGATGCTAGAGAAGATCAATGATGGTTGGGTTTTAAAACAAAAAGACATTAATGGAAAAACTCGTCTTACCTGTCATTTAGATCTTAGTGGATCCCCAGAAAAATTCAGCTGCCAAGCAGAAAAATAGGTAAATTAAGAAATGAATCAAATTAACTCAAACTTACTCAGCAAAGTCCCAGAAATAACGCTAACATTCTGGATCATCAAGATTTTTGCAACGACTTTAGGTGAAACCGGTGGTGACGCGGTTTCTATGTCTATGGAACTTGGTTATTTAGTGAGTACTGTGATCTTTGCACTCATTTTTTTTATAGCAGTGTTTACTCAAATACGTGCTAAGTTATTTCACCCATGGATTTATTGGATCACCATTATTGCGACGACTACGGTCGGCACGACTCTGGCAGACTTTGCTGATCGATCTTTAGGTATTGGATACGCTGGCGGAACAACCCTCCTGCTTACCCTACTTGCCCTCTCCTTTTTCCTTTGGCACAAAACATTAGGTCACGTATCAATGAATACGATCGGCGACAATAAAACAGAATTGTTTTATTGGGTGACCATTATGTTTTCTCAAACCCTAGGAACAGCACTAGGTGACTGGACGGCAGATACGGCTGGACTTGGTTATACCGGGGGAATATATATTTTTGGGGGCTTGCTTTTGATAATCATCGCTGCACATCTTTGGACGAGGATACCTAAAGTGATCCTTTTTTGGTCAGCATTTATTCTCACCAGACCTTTTGGAGCAGTTCTAGGCGATTTCTTAGACAAACCAATCAACCACGGCGGTCTTGCCCTCAGTCGTTACACAGCTTCTCTTGTGTTACTAGGGCTTATTAGTCTAGGGCTTATAATGTTCCCTCAAAGGGCCGCTAAAGGTTCAGGGCATTAATACACGAACAAAAATTCATTCAAGAATGAGGCATCACAATCAACTCGCAAAATTACATAAAGCAATAGCTCTGCTATTTCTTGGATTTGCATCGTTAGCCTCAGCCGGGCCACCTTTCGTGACCGATGATCCAGAACCAGTGGAATATCAGCATTGGGAGATTAACTATGCAGCCACTAAATCTTGGCGGCAACAAGAAACCTCTGTCGCAATGCCTAGCATTGATATCAACTATGGCCTCACACCAGACCTACAACTTCATGCACAGCCACGCTACTCCTATGAAAAAACTGCGAATAATAAAGTGTCTGGTTTAGATAATACTGAAGTCGGAGTGAAATATCGATTCATTAATATTGATAGCGAAGAGTCTTCCTTCATGGTCGGGACTTACCCAATGCTGGAACTCCCCACTGGGGATTCATCCTTACGGGCAAACATGGGCAAGATCAAAGCCTTTATTCCTCTATGGATACAATATAACAAGGATAAATGGACTAATTACGGCGGAATAGGCTATCGAGTTAATCCAGGCAATGGGAATCAAAATAGCTGGTATTTGGGCGCAACCACTCTCTACCAATTCACCCCTTCCCTACAACTAGGCGGTGAGCTTTTTCATGAGACGCCTAACACGCAGATTGGTCAAAGCGTCACTGGTTTTAACTTGGGCGG
>CAIVUE010000075.1 GCA_903909015.1 uncultured Methylophilaceae bacterium | reverse complement strand
GCGGAGTGGACGGGACTCGAACCCGCGACCCCCGGCGTGACAGGCCGGTATTCTAACCAACTGAACTACCACTCCTAAACTTTGCGCTACATAATAGATACTGTAACGACTTTTCGCTGGTTGAATGGTGGGTGATGACGGGGTCGAACCGCCGACATTCGCCTTGTAAGGGCGACGCTCTACCAACTGAGCTAATCACCCATTCGTTAACCAACGAAGTCCGCTAGTTTACAGCATCTTTGAGTGCTTTGCCAGCCCTAAATTTAGGAGAATTTGCTGCTTTGATCTTAATTGTTGCTCCAGTACGTGGATTACGGCCGTTACGTGCTGCGCGTTTACCAACATAGAATGTACCAAAACCGATTAGTGTAACTAAATCACCTTTTTTTAATGCGCCTGTTACTGCTGATGTTGTTGCGTCCAATGCACGACCTGCAGCTGCCTTAGAGATTCCAGCGGCTTTTGCAATTTGATCAATTAGCTCTGATTTATTCACTTGTATCCCCTTTCGAATTATTTTATAAACGAGACATTAAAATCCCGCTGACTTACTTTATATCAAGTGTCAAAAGCCCATGTCAAGCTTTTAACCACCAAACACTCAATTAATGTTTAGTTATTCCAGAAACCTCAACCGCTTTGGCGTCATTGCCAGCCTCCGCAACCGCTACAACATCGACTACTGCCTCTGGCATACGCTCTAAAGCATACTCCAGGACCTCATCAATCCATTTGACGGGGTGAATGTCCAAGCAATTTTTTACATTATCAGGAATCTCTGTGAGATCCTTAATGTTTTGATCTGGAATCAAAACCGTTTTTATGCCGCCACGATGGGCTGCCAAGAGTTTTTCTTTCAGACCCCCAATCGGCAAAACCTCGCCTCGCAAGGTAATCTCGCCAGTCATCGCGACGTCTGCCCTCACTGGGATATTGGTCAACACAGACACCAGCGCGGTTGTAATGCCAATCCCTGCACTTGGACCATCCTTTGGGGTTGCGCCCTCAGGGAAGTGGATGTGGATGTCATTCTTCTCGTAGAAGTCCTCAGGGATGCCTAAGCGTTTAGCACGGCTTCTCACCACACTCATCGCAGCTTGAATAGACTCTTGCATCACATCACCAAGCTTACCCGTCGTAATCGTCTTACCTTTTCCGGGCATGGCCACTGACTCAATGGTCAGCAAATCACCACCGACTTGGGTCCATGCCAAGCCTGTTACTTGGCCAATCTGATTTTCTTTCGCAGCCAGCCCAAAATCAAAACGTTGAACACCCAAATATTTCTCTAGGTTCTCTGGCGTAATTTTTACTTGATCCAGTCTTCCTTCTTTTGGTAGCCCTTGTTTTGCCGTGAGTAAATCTTTGACCACCTTCCTGCAAACCTTGGAAATATCTCTATCAAGGCTTCGTACGCCAGCTTCACGGGTATAGAGACGGATAATCTCTTGAACAGCCGCTTCAGTAAAATCAATTTCGTTAGTCTTTAAACCGTGCGCCTTCAGTTGCTTAGGGACCAAATAACGCATCGCAATATTTAATTTCTCATCTTCGGTATAGCCAGCTAGTCGGATGATCTCCATACGGTCCAACAAAGCTTCAGGAATGTTCATTGAATTAGAGGTCGCAACGAACATCACATCAGATAAGTCATATTCCACTTCAACGTAATGATCGACAAACGTATGATTTTGCTCCGGATCAAGTACTTCAAGTAATGCAGATGATGGATCACCGCGCATGTCTTGGCCCATCTTATCGACTTCATCCAATAGGAATAATGGGTTCTTGACTGATACCTTTGCCATGCTTTGCAATATTTTGCCTGGCATCGAGCCAATATAAGTCCTGCGGTGACCACGAATCTCTGATTCATCACGCACACCACCTAAAGCGACCCGAACGAACTTACGGTTAATCGCTTTCGCAATACTCTGACCCAGTGAAGTCTTACCCACACCAGGAGGCCCGACCAAACATAGAATTGGCGCCTTTAACTTGTCAACGCGCTGCTGAACAGCAAGGTACTCAACAATACGCTCTTTTACTTTTTCGAGACCATAATGGTCTTCATCTAGAATTCTTTGCGCTTCAATGAGGTCCTTACTGATTTTGGTTTTCTTCTTCCAAGGAAGATTCACCAAAGTCTCAATATAGTTACGAACAACACTCGCCTCCGCTGACATAGGCGACATCATCCTGAGTTTCTTCATTTCAGAAGTTGCTTTATCAAGCGCTTCTTTTGGCATCTTAGCCGCATCTATACGTTTAGCTAATTCATCAATGTCTGCATTCTCATCTTGCTCGCCAAGTTCCTTTTGAATGGCTTTTACCTGCTCATTCAAATAATACTCACGCTGGCTCTTCTCCATTTGGCGTTTCACGCGACCACGGATACGTTTTTCAACCTGCAAGATGTCAATCTCACCCTCCATTACCCCCAACAAATGCTCTAGTCGTTCAGCAATACTGAACATTTCAAGGATGCTTTGTTTTTCTTCTAGTTTTAGGGTTAGATGAGCAGAAATGGTATCTGCCAAACGGCTTGCATCCTCGATGGTCGCAAGTGAGGTGAGGATCTCAGGTGGGATTTTTTTATTGAGTTTCACATACTGATCAAACTGTGTAAAAACAGAGCGCATCAAGGCTTGTATTTCAGGATCATCTTCTGAAGCTTCTTCAATCACCTCGGCCTTGCCAGTAAAGCAATCGGAAGTATCTTGGAACTCAATCAATTTTGCACGGCTAACACCCTCAACCAGCACCTTCACTGTGCCGTCAGGTAATTTAAGCATCTGCAACACGGTTGCAATTGTGCCAACTTCATATAAGTCAGAAGCTTCTGGCTCATCCTTGTTGGCCGATTTTTGCGCAACTAGAAAGATTTGTTTATTGCCATCTGAAGCAAGCTCAAGCGCTTTAACAGATTTAGCTCGCCCAACAAAAAGTGGGATCACAAGATGCGGATACACCACCACATCGCGTAATGGCAATAGTGGCAAAAATCCCGAATCCGCGGAAAAAGCTGGCAATGTTTGTTCTGTCATGAGAAACCTTTAGTATTTGCACTATTCAGCGACGGGCCGAATACCTATGCAATCTAATTGGGGACTAACACCGACGCTTCAAGTGCTAGCGCGAAATATATTTAATACGCAACAAGCCAGTAGAGAACTACTTAGCCTGCTGACTCAGCCAAACGTGGTTCATCTGAGTAGATTAGGATAGGTGGATTTTCACCCTTAATTGCACCTTCATCAACCACTACCTTGATCAAGTTAGGCATGGAAGGTAAATCAAACATAATCTCAAGTAAGGCATGCTCCATGATACTTCTTAAGCCACGGGCACCCGTTTTGCGTTCAAGTGCTTTTTTAGAGATTAAACGAAGCGCTTCTTCACGGAATTCTAGATCGACACCTTCCATTTTGAAAAGCTTAGCAAACTGCTTGGTTAAGGCGTTCTTTGGTTCAACCAAAATGGTCATTAATGCATCTTCGTCCAACGATTCGAGGGTAGCAATCGCAGGCAAACGACCCACAAACTCGGGAATCAATCCAAATTTAATCAAGTCTTCTGGCTCTACGTCACGCAACACTTCACCGATTGCTCGCGCATCTTCCTTGCTCTTTACTTCAGCACCAAATCCTATTCCGCCCTTTTCAGAGCGACGACGGATCACTTTATCTAGGCCGTCAAATGCGCCACCGCAAATGAATAGAATGTTAGTCGTATCAAGTTGAACAAATTCTTGATTTGGATGCTTTCGACCACCTTGTGGTGGTACAGAGGCAATCGTACCTTCAATGAGCTTAAGTAATGCCTGTTGAACACCCTCACCTGATACGTCACGAGTAATCGATGGATTGTCTGATTTGCGTGAGATTTTATCGATCTCATCAATGTAAACGATACCGCGCTGCGCTTTTTCAACGTCATAGTCACATTTCTGGAGCAACTTCTGCATGATGTTTTCAACGTCTTCACCTACATACCCTGCTTCAGTCAAGGTAGTCGCATCCGCCATCACAAAAGGCACATCCAACAATCTAGCCAGGGTTTGAGCAAGTAAAGTTTTACCTGAGCCTGTTGGACCAATTACCAAGATATTACTCTTAGAGATCTCAACATCATCCTTAGCAGATGGCTGATCTAAACGCTTATAGTGATTATAAACAGCTACGGCTAGGCTCTTTTTAGCCTGCACCTGACCAATCACATACTGATCAAGAATCGCGCAAATTTCTTTTGGGGTTGGGAGCTTTTTATCACTCCCTTTTTCTCCGTCAATGGTTAACGCTTCTTCACGAATAATATCGTTACAAAGGTCGACACATTCATCACAAATGAATACAGAGGGGCCAGCAATCAATTTTTTTACTTCATGCTGACTTTTACCGCAAAACGAACAATAAAGTAGTTTTTCGTCTGTTGCCTTTGTAGTCATTAATTATTCCTATGTATTTCGATTTAGATTTGAAGCAGAGCTAACACCATATAAATATTGAACTTAAGCCGCTTCCGGTCTGTTCTCAATGACCTTATCAATTAAACCATAGGCCACTGATTGTTCAGCGCTCATGAAATTATCACGTTCTGTATCGCGGTCGATTTCATCAGCAGTGCGGCCTGTATGGTGCGCTAAGATTTCATTAAGCTTGCCGCGCAAATATAAAATCTCTTTTGCATGAATCTCAATATCGGATGACTGACCTTGGAATCCGCCAGAGGGTTGATGAATCATGACGCGGGAATTAGGCAAGCTAAAACGCTTATTTTTAGCGCCGGCAGCTAGCAGAAAAGCACCCATGCTTGCCGCTTGACCAATGCACAAGGTGCTCACATCAGGTTTAATGAATTGCATGGTGTCATAAATTGACATGCCGGCTGTCACAGAACCGCCTGGCGAGTTGATATAAAGTGAAATATCTTTATCTGGATTTTCAGCTTCCAAAAATAGCAACTGAGCGACTACAAGGTTGGCTGACATATCATTAACTGGGCCCACCAAGAAAATCACACGCTCTTTAAGTAAGCGCGAATAGATATCATAAGAGCGCTCTCCGCGGCCACTTTGTTCAACCACCATCGGAATATAACCAAGGCCTTGCGTATCCATGCTGCTCATTATTTCTTTCATCTCTTAGTAACCCTATTAAAAATTAGGCATTAGTCATTAAATCATCGAATTTAACTTTTTTGTCAGTGACTTTTGAAGCTGCCAACACCCAGTTTACAACGTTTTCTTCTGTCGCTAATGCTGCTGGCTCGTCAAGACGTTTTACATCATCGTAGTACCAACGCACAACATCTTCTGGACGCTCGAAACTCAATGAGAACTGATCAACCATCGCACGGACCTGATCCGCATTAGCATGCAATGAGTGCTCGTTAACCAAGTGCATCAATACCAAACGTAATGTTGCACCGCGTTTAGCTTGCTCTTCAAACATTGAAGGCTCAAGCGTAACGTTAGCTAAATCCACACCACGTTGCTCGAGGTTTTGACGTGACATTTGCATCAAACGATCAATTTCCATGCCATGGAGTGCCTTTGGCAATTCAAATTTTGCATTTGCTACCAAAGCATCAAACACTTGCTCTTTGACATTGGCACGAACACGCTTGCTCACTTCCTGTGACAGGCTTTCCTTGATTTCGGCTTTCATTTTTTCAACATCACCATCATCTACACCAAGCGTCTTAGCAAATGCCGCATCGATTTCAGGTAACTTTACTTGCGCCACTTCTACAAAGTTCACTTTATAGGAAACTGTCTTACCCGCTAATTGCTCTGGTTGATGGTCAGCAGGGTAAGTGATTTCGAATGTCGCTTCGGCACCGGCTTTAGCACCCACCAAATGGTCATCAAACTCAGGAACACGTCCACCTTCGCCAATGACTAAGTCTATGGTTTGAGCCCCTGTGCTTTCTACTTCATTACCGTCAATTGAAGCACTTAGACCAAGCTTCACCTTGTCACCTTTTTTGGCAGCGCGTTTTACTGGTTCAAATGTTGCACGTTGCTTAACAAGCACATCCAAAGTCTTCTTAACATCTGCTTCAGCAACTTCTAGCGATGGACGTTCAATCTTTACTTTACTCAAGTCACCCAGTTCAACTTCCGGGAATACTTCGAAGGTTGCAACATATTCAAACTCTTTATCAGCATCTGCAAATGGCTTGTGTTCAATGCTTGGGTACCCAGCAACACGTAACTTATTTGATTCAACCCCTTCAGAGAATGAACGCTCAACCGCATTCGTCAAGGCCTCATCACGTGCCTGAGCACCGTATTGTTGTTGTACTAATTTCGCTGGCACCTTGCCTGGGCGAAAGCCTGGCAACTTAGCTGTACGCATCAATTGATTGATACGTTGATGAATTTCATCTTCGATTGGTTTCATCGGCACGGTTACCGTCATGCGACGTTCTAGTTTGCTGATGATTTCAACGGTTGCTGACATTTGCTGTATTCCTTAATTCAAGAGGGTGAGTATGTAAATTTGAATGCAAACTGCTTTTCACGAAAAATTGACGAACAGAAGTGCATCGCTTAATTATTTAAAGGGTGCAATTATATCACAGGACTTTTTTTGATAATCGGCTTTAATTAGATCAATATGTGCAATCAAAACAAACAAAATCAGCAATAATGTACTAAAATACTCAAGTAAATATTTCACAATGCCAATAAGGAAACAATCATGACAAACTCAGTGACATTAAAGGGCAATCCAATCACCATCGGGGGTAGGTTTCCAGCAACGGGACAAACTGCGAGTAACTTTGAACTCGCCAATGCAAAACGTGAAACGATGACGCTAGAAAATTACGCTGGAAAACGCAAGATTTTGAACATTTTCCCAAGTATTGATACACCAACATGTGCAACCTCAGTGCGTGAGTTCAATAAAAAAGCGGCCTCACTCAACAACACCGTCGTGCTTTGTATTTCAGCTGACTTACCGTTCGCGCAAAGCCGTTTCTGTGGCGCAGAAGGAATTGAAAATGTCGTAGCACTATCAAGTTTCCGCAACAACGAACAATTTGCTACCAACTTTGGCGTAGCTATTTTAGACAGTAGCCTAGCGGGTCTTACAGCACGTGCCGTTGTCGTGTTGGATGAAAATAACAAAGTATTGCACAGTGAATTAGTCTCAGAAATTGCAAACGAGCCTAACTATGATGCTGCTTTAGCAGTGCTTTAGTTTTTTAAATATCCCAAAGAAAAAGCCCGCAATTGGCGGGCTTTTTCTTATTCTTTTTATGGGGCACTTACTTCTCGCTCATCTCTTCATAGACCGTATATTTGGCATTACTACCTTTTGATTTCTCGACAGGATATTTAATATCATTTAAAGCAATTTTTTCATTGGCGGATTGAATTAAATCAATTCCCGTCACCTCAGCCAATCGCAACAAATAAACAAAGGTATCTGCCAGCTCATTGGCAACTTGTTGACGCTTTTCTGTACTTAACTCGTAGCTTTCTTGTATGGTATCCCACTGAAAGTGCTCAACCAATTCAGCCGCCTCAACGATCATGGCCATGGCAAGATTTTTAGGTGAGTGAAACTGAGCCCAATCTCGTTCATTCACAAAATTGTCAATTTTCTGACGAAGTTCAGCGAGACTATCCGCCATTACTTTTCCTTTCGATTCGACCCAGCCACCAGTTTAATTTCAAATAAGCGACACTCTAAGGGGCCGTTAAATAGCGGCGTACGTTTGCTTGGTGCAAGTCGCATCAGCTTAGGTAAGCGCATATCATTGGTTAGAAAATAAGCATTCCAGCCTGCAAAATTCCGTTTCAAGGTCTCACCCATCTTAGGATAGAGTGCTGCCAACTCGTCATCCTCGCCAATTCTCACCCCATACGGTGGGTTAGCCACCATCACACCCTCACCTGCTGGCGCTGGGACTTGGGTGAATTCTAATTGCGCGAGTTGAACCGCATCTAATAAGCCTGCCTGATCAAGATTTTGTTTAGCAATACGGACAGCACGAAGGTCTGCGTCACTACCGTAGATTTTAGAAAATACGACCGGCTTAACTTTTTTCAAGGCTTCTTGACGTAACTTCACCCAAAGATTTTCATCAAAGTTTTTAAGCTTCTCGAAACCAAAACTACGCTGACTGCCTGGGGCAATATTAAGCGCCATCATCGTAGCCTCAAGCAAAAATGTACCACTACCACACATCGGATCTAGGAATGGCATCCCAGGCTTCCAGCCAGAGAGTTTGATAATGCCTGCCGCCAAATTCTCACGTAAAGGTGCTTCAATACTGGCGCGACGTAAGCCACGTTGATAAAGCGCCTGGCCAGATGTGTCTAAATAAAACTGATAACTATCCGCTGCCAAATAAGCGTGAATTCGAACATCCGGCTCTTTGGTATCAATGTATGGACGACTATTCACCGCCTGCCTAAACTTATCACAAACTGCATCTTTAATCCGTAGCGTTGCAAACTCTAAACTCTTTAAGGGACATTTAACGCCTGTCACTTTGACCATAAAGTTGTTGCTCACCTTAAACCAGCCCGGCCAATCTAATTTGTACGCAGCATTAAACAAGTCATCTTCCGTCGCATATGGTCCGCTAGCCACACGCCACATGACACGCGTCGCAATACGGCTTTCCAGGTTAGCGCGATAGCACACCGCCATGTCACCGCTAAAGCTCACCCCACCATCCGTTGCTTGAATGGCTTTTGCACCAACGCTAGCAAGCTCATCCACCAATAAGGCTTCAAGGCCGCGGGGGCAAGTGGCGAAATAATTTTGCTGACTCATCGATATTGCTTTCTTTTTTACGCTTCAAACAAGAGGCGGTTACTTGTACTTAAATTCTCATCCTTGAGCTTTTCAACAAACTCAAGGAACTCTATTTTGTGTTTTTCTTGCAATCCCTTTGCACGCACCCTCAAGGTCGACCATCTTAAATCACGAGGCAGTCGTTTAAATCCAAAGACCACAATATTGCCTGGACGGCCCGTCCGTAAAACCAATACTCGGCCATGAAAGCTTTGCTCTATACGCTGTAAATAGATATCAAAGTTTCTATCTGAACCCCAAAGATTCACAGCCATCATGCCATCTAAATGTAAAGACTCCGCACAATCATCAAAGAAGCTTTGATTGTACATCTCGGGGGGGACGCCTTGGCTATCAAAAATATCAAGCAGTAGCACATCCGTCGTATTCGGATTTTCTTGCAAATAAGTGACCCCGTTGCCTTCAATCACTTCTAGGGTCTCATCATTATCCTGCAGATAAAAGTGGCTTCTTGCTACTTGGATAATACGTGGATTAATCTCAACCACACGCACCATCATTTCAGGCATGAAATGATGAATATACTTCGCAATGGATCCGCCACCCAACCCGATCATGAGGACGTCCTTGGGTTGCTTCATAAAGAGCAAGAACATCATCATGCCTCTTGAGTAAGCGAGCTCCAACTCATAAGGCACTTTCACGCGCATCGCGCTTTGTACTGTCTCCGAGCCTAAATACAGAGAACGCACGCCATCCATTTCGCTAACATCGACGCTTTCTTCCCCTGTCATCCCTCTATGGACAGCTCTTGCGATTTTCCTACCAACGCGCAACATCTACAGAACTTCCTCCACACCCTTACTATCATCAATTACCACTTCAATTGGCTCAGAAACTATCAATTCTTCCGCCGCCTTAAATCGTGTATCAATCTCCATCATCAAGGTGTCAATTTTCTTCACTTCCAAAGTTACACGCGTACCGACAGGCAAGTCAGGCAAACTATGAACCTTGGTAATGTATGGCATGTGATCAAATCGCACTAAGTTTTCACGCCAAACCGTCGCTGAAATCTCTTCAACCTTTTCTTGTACCAAATACTGTAAACACCAATAACGTTCCATGCGGGTTTGAAAATCGCTGTAAGCGTTATACGTCAAATCGAAATGCCGCATAATCATCGCGAGCTCTTCACTATTTTGCGGATAAATGGATTCATTGCCCTGGACGACTGCAATAATTTGACGTTGATTGACCAAGTCCACGGCGCGTCTCAAAGGCGAAGTGCTCCAGGCATATTGCGCAACACCCAATCCTTGGTGAGGCTCAGCTTGCGTCGTCATGTAAACCTTGCCACCATTTTGTGCACGGTAAATCCCTGGTACTTGATGCTCAGCTAACAACGCTCCCCACTGGCTATTCGCCTCTATCATCAGCTCAGCCACTAATTTATCCATAGGCGACCCACGGCGCCGGCCAACAATACTTACTTTCCCATCTTCCACATAGAAGTTGTAATCAATCTGAATCGCTCGATTTTGGTCATACTTCCCACGTGCTTTTTCAAGGGACTCAGCCAGATTAAATAAGAGGGATAGCTTTTCCCAATAAGGATGGCCATTATCTTCAGCCAACGTGTCTTCGTTGAAATAGGGCTCTAAGCTATCGTGACGTAAGTTGTCTGCGACATGAATCAACTCTACCTTGCTATGACGATTGCTAATTGTAAAATCAGGCGCGACATCCAAATACATAGAGAGCGCTGGCTTCCACTCCCCCTCATCTAAGCTAAAAGGAGTAATGGCCAGCGCTGGCAACATGGTGATTTTATTGCCTGGCATATAGACAGTAGAAAGACGATGCGAGGCGACCTCATCTAAGGTGCTATGCGGGGCAATCCCTAAGGACGGAGCAGCAATGTGAATTCCTACCCGGCGGACGCCATCTGGCAAGGATTGAATGGAAAACGCATCATCAATCTCAGTGGTAGTGCTGTCATCAATACTAAAGGCTTCAACCTCTGCACGCGGCAAATCAGTAGAGATATCAGATAAAACTAAACCCTCAGGAAACTGAATGCCTTTAGGAAAGTATTCTCGTAAAAATGCACCCAAATGATAAGCGTGATTAGATTGAATCCCACCCGCATATGAAATTACTTGAATAGGATTGATATGAAGCTCTGCGGAAGCTTGCTCAACAGCCTTCCACTCCAAACTGTTTTTATCGGGCTCATAAAGAAGCATATCCAGCTTGAGGGTTAACTCCTCTGGCATTTGCTTCGATTTTAGCTGTCCTACTAAAAATTCTATTTTTTCAGCCTGCAAACGTTTTTTCTCAACGGCCGCTAAAGCAGCTTTGAGGGTTTCAGGGGGGGCAGCCTTATAACGCCCCTTACCTTTTCGGTAAAAATAAATCGGGGCGCCATGCAATCTCATCGCCACAGCAGCCGACTCGATCATACTTGGGGCTTTTCCGTAATATTCTTTGGCTAACTCTTCAAAACCAAACTCCGGCTCACCACAACATTCCCACAAGAATGAGACTTCTAAGCTTTCAGACTCAGCATTTGCCGCCTCCATAAAGCTCGCCAAAGCACTTTCAAATCTCAGCAAGACATTCGCCGCCTTAATTTTAGAACGCTTGCCGCTAGCTGACTCTACCTGCAAAGCACCCCCAGTTTCAGACATCACCGAGGCAACTTTAAAGCCACCATCTTCTTCAAAAAATACGTTCATTGCTTTGGAGTCACAATACGATCGAAATTCAATTGCGCACATTTTACCGTGCTTTTAGTTCCTCGCTTGAGATAACACAGCTAAGATGTCACTTTATTTGCAAAACAAAACAACCAAGCATGGACAACCGCATTCCCGTCACCCTTTTAACTGGCTTCTTAGGCTCAGGGAAAACCACGCTATTAAACAAATTACTGAACAATCCTGGTATGAAAGATACCGCGGTGATTATTAACGAGCTTGGCTCAACAGGCTTAGACGACATCCTTGCCAAAAATCTAGAACGAAAAGTTGAAAGTCAGCATATTGTCGACAATACGGTTTTATTAGAGTCAGGCTGCCTATGCTGCACACTCACTAACGAAATGGCAGACACCCTTAGAGACTTATTCTTTAAGCGTGCCCTATCAGCAATCCCTGAATTCAATCGATTAATTATCGAAACTACAGGCATGGCTGATCCAGGGCCCATTATGGGAAGTTTGCTTAACGAACCAGTGATTAGCTCAACTTATCGATTAGATGCGGTGGTGGTCACGGTGGATAGCGTATATGGCCTTGATCAACTCAACACCCACAGCGAAGCTAGAAAACAGGCTGCGGTGGCTGATGTATTAATGATCACTAAAGCAGACTTGGCAACTGAGATGCAAATGAATAACTTACAAACCGCGCTAGCTGAAATCAACGCTGGGGCGACCCAATATCAAGTGCTTCACGGAGAAATTGCCCCAAGCAATATTATTGATATTGGCTTATTTGATAGCGCTTCCCAAGCAGCTAAACCAGAACGTTGGTTAAGAGCACCCAGTAAAAAAACTACGGGGGGTTTTGCAAAAGCCCATGATGAAGGGATTAGCAGCTTTACGATCACCCTCCCCATGCCACTGAGTTATGACCAATTGGAACCTAAACTTGAATGGCTATGCCAATCGCACGGAGAAAAGTTGTTGCGCTTAAAAGGCATTATCCACGCGATCGACCAACCGTCCCCAATCGCGATCCATGCTGTGCATAAAACGCTTTATATGCCCACACTACTCAATGATTGGACAGAAGAAAATCCAATCTCTAGGCTTGTATTGATCGGGAAAGGCCTAGATGAAGCGGGCATTAGGGATGAAATGATGCGGATTTGAGGCTACTTTAAATCATCCCAAATCTTATCCAGTCTTTTCATAGAGACAGGGAATGGAGTCTTTAATTCTTGAGCAAACAAAGAAACACGAAGCTCTTCTATCAACCAGCGATAATCCGCTAGCGCGTCACTGACCTCTTGATTCGCCTTACGCAAGCTGTTGACTTTATCTTGCCAACGTTGCCAAACCATCTGTACGTTTTGGGCGCTACGTGCATCTCGATCAATCGCACTGAGGTACTTATCAAGACGAAGCTTTAATGCTTTGAGATATCGAGGCAAATGCTGCAAACGCTCCCATGGGGTTTGGCTAAAGAACTTTTTAGGAAGCAATAAAGCTAATTGCTCTTCAACTTCCTTTTTCACTCGCGCCATATTAGTCGGCAAAGCGTTCAACCTTTGGGTAAGGGCAAGATACTCTTGGGCGATGGCTGTTGCCAGTCTTGAAGAACTATCCACGACTGCTGGCAATCTTGTTCTGGCACGCTGTTTAAGCGTCATAAACTCCGCGTTAGTTCTAGGCAGGTCATCTTCACCAATAAATGCTCTGTCACCTATGGCAAGTAACATATCTTCTCGAAGCTCATCTGGTGAAATGAGATTACGCAACAGCAATGCGAATTGATTAAATTGCGGCAGGCCTTTTTCAAGCTGTTTCATTTGCTCTTTTAACTCAAAACGCATCAACCTGCAGACCCCCATTCTATGCGCCTTTTTAGCCATGCTTTCGGTATCAAAAAGTTTTACCGCGACGTGATCATGGTGATCTTCGAGTGCTGGATAACCGGTCAGTTGATGGCTGTCTTTAGTGAAGGTCAGTGTGTTTGGTAAGTCCCCAAAATCCCATTGCTTCAGCCCCGTTTTTTCTATACTTGGTGAGCTATTTCTAAAGGTCAATTGCGCTGCACTTCCTAGCTGAGCTTTTAACGCATTCCAATCGCGCCCCATCCCTAGCTCTCGACCCTTTTCATCCACCACACTAAAATTCATCTTCAAATGCTCGGTCAAGTCACTTAAATCAAAATCGCTCACACTTAACTTTAGATTTGTTTGCTTCTGAATATAATCCGCTAAGGCTGGCAATATGGCTTGCTCATGCTGTGCTTGTTCTAAAAATCCCGTCACAAAATCAGGCACAGGCACACAAACTCTCCGTAAGGTTTTAGGGAGCGCCTTAACCAAGGCGGTTAGTTTCTCTCTAATCATGCCCGGTACCAGCCATTCAGATTGGGTGGGGTTGAGCTGATTAAGCAAGGCTAATGGAACAGTTGCAGTGACGCCATCCAAGGGGTGGCCAGGCTCAAACCGGTATTTAAGTGTCAGAGTCACTCCATCGATCAAAAAAGTTTCAGGGAATTGGGCTTCTGTTACACCAGCAGCGCCATGTCGCATAAGCGCATCTTTGGTTAGGTAAAGCAAACGTGGCACCCCGGCTTCTGCCTCTTTTCGCCACGTTTCAAAACTTGCGCCGTTATAAATACCTTCCGGGATGATGTTGTCGTAAAACGCAAACAAGGTATGTTCATCTACTAGCACATCTTGGCGACGCGCCTTATGTTCCAACTCCTCAATTTCTGCAATCAAATGGCGATTAGCCTCAAAGAACGGCGCACGGGTATCAAACTCCATATTCGCCAAAGCTTCTCGCACGAAAATCTCCCGAGATTCTCTTGGGTCAATCGGCCCGTAATGCACTCGCCGCTTTGGAATAATGGTGAGACCATACAAGCTCACTCGCTCCCATGCGGATACCTGTGAGAGCTTTCTATCCCATCGCGGGTCACTGTAATGACTTTGCGTGAGATT
>CAIVUE010000074.1 GCA_903909015.1 uncultured Methylophilaceae bacterium | reverse complement strand
CAGCAGCGCAACAAGGATTAGAAAAAGTTTTCTTTGGTGCCTGGGTCACACTTTATGCATTAAATAAAGAAACTGAACACACCTATCGAATTGTGGGCCAAGATGAACTTGAACCAACCAAAGGATGGATTAGCTGGGTTTCTCCACTTGCCAAAGCGTTGCTGGGTAAACAAATTGGGGATATCGTTCGCGTTCAGACGCCATCAGGTGAAGACGAGTACGAGATCCAAGAAGTCACTTATACCGAGCCTAATTTAGGATGATTAGAAATCGTATCGATATTTTTTGCCGAGTCGTTGATAACTTCGGGGATATCGGCGTCCTGTGGCGACTCTCAAAGCAACTTTGTAATGAATATCAGTTCAAGATCAGAATATGGGTCGATGACTTGAACGTTGCCGGGCAACTAATTAGCCAATTAGATCCAAAACTGAGCCAACAAACCATAAAGAAAATTGAAATTCATTATTGGTCTAATGCCAGCAATTTTGAGAATACTGATGTAGCGAACATCGTTATTGAGGGTTTCGCATGCGAATTACCAAAGACCTATATCCAAAAAATGACATTAAGCCAGCCAATTTGGCTTAATTTAGAATATTTGTCGGCAGAGTCATGGGTGAATGATTTTCATGCAAAAACTTCTATCCACCCCATCAATGGTCTCAAGAAGACATTCTTCTTCCCAGGCTTTAATGAACACACTGGCGGACTCATTCGCGAACACCATTTAAGTCATCATCTAAATTCATTTAAACAAAATCTCGCATCGCAAGAAGCCTTTTGGCAGAAACTTAAAGTGGTTCCCCAAGATAATGCAATCAAGGTTTCATTGTTTAGTTATCCTCATGCGCCCATTCAGAGCTTATTTACATCCATGGCACATAGCACACAACCAATCCATTGTTTTGTGCCCGCCACGAGCATACTTCCATGCGTGACAAGCTACTTTAATAAACAAACTCTTAATATTGGTGAAACATTAGTCCAAGGTCAATTACAAGTCACTATTTTGCCTTTCTTAAACCAGGATGATTACGATCAATTACTGTGGTCATGTGACCTAAATTTTGTTCGTGGAGAAGACAGTTGGATAAGGGCTTTATGGGCTTCTAATCCATTTATTTGGCAAACATATCCGCAAGATGAAAAACTACATCTTAAAAAACTAGCTGCGTTTTTAACTGTTTACAACGAGGACGCTTCCAACAGCTCAGAACCAATTCTGAATCAGTTCCATGAGGCCTGGCTTGATAAGACAATCAAACCTGACTTATGGCAGGCGCTCTTATTAAATTTGCCAAAGCTTAAAAAAATGGCAGTTAAACAAACTCAAAAATTTGAGAAACAAGCAGATTTAGCGGCCAAGTTGGTGGTTTATATCAAAAATCAGGTATAATGCGCGGCATTTTACACCTTAATTTTTGCAGGACATCAAATGAAAACAGCTATGGAACTCCGCGTCGGCAACGTAATCATGATCGGTAACGATCCATTGGTTGTTCAAAAAGCCGAATACAACAAATCAGGCCGTAACTCAGCCGTGGTTAAGATGAAATTTAAGAACTTGTTAACTGATGCGCCTAGCGAAACAGTTTACAAGGCCGACGACAAATTTGAACTTGTTGTGCTTGAGAAAAAAGATGTGACTTACTCATACTTTGCTGACCCCATGTATGTCTTCATGGATGAAGAATACAACCAGTTTGAAATTGAAGCTGACAACATGACTGAAGCACTCAACTTCTTAGAAGATGGCATGCCATGTGAAGTCGTTTTCTACAACGGCAAAGCAATCTCTGTTGATTTGCCTAACTCATTGGTTCGTGAAATCACGTACACAGAGCCAGCTGTTAAAGGCGACACATCAGGTAAAGTCATGAAGCCAGCACGCATCTCAACTGGTTTTGAATTGCCTGTCCCACTTTTTTGCGCAACTGGCGACAAAATTGAAATTGATACACGCACTTTGGAATACAAAAACCGCGTTAAATAATTCAAGTTATCAATAAAAAAGGGAGCTTAACGCTCCCTTTTTTATTGCCGTTTCAAAACACTTATCGGCGAATCAAGTAATCAAAAGCGCCTAATGAAGCCTTAGCCCCCTCACCCATCGCAATAATGATCTGTTTGTAGGGTACTGTCGTCACATCCCCTGCCGCAAATACCCCCGGCATTGAAGTCGCACCGTGGCTATCCACCTCGATCTCACCGAACTTGCTTAAATTGATGTCGCCGCCCTTGATGAAATCCGTATTCGGCAACAAACCAATCTGGACAAACACCGCATCCAAGTCTAGGTGATGCATCTCACCAGTGAGACGGTCTTTATAATTTAGACCATTCATTTTACTGCCATCACCAGTGATATCTGTGGTTTGCGCATTAGTTACAATGGTCACATTAGTTAATGAACGTAATTTTGTTTGTAATACTGCATCTGCTTTTAATTGCTCATCAAACTGAATCAACGTGACATGGGCTACAATACCAGCCAAGTCGATCGCTGCCTCAACGCCTGAGTTACCTCCACCCACAACGGCAACTGGCTTCCCTTTAAACAATGGGCCATCACAGTGAGGACAGTAAGCAACCCCTTTTCCACGATACTGTGCCTCACCTGGCACACCCAATTCTCTCCAACGAGCACCGGTCGCAATAATGACTGCCTTACTTTTTAATTTTGCACCGCTCTCTAATTCAATTTCGAGCATGTCACCTTTGCTAATTGATTTAGCGCGTTGCAAGTTCATGATATCGACCTCATAAGATTTTACGTGCTCTTCAAGGGCCATCACAAGTTTAGGACCTTCTGTCTCTTTAACGGAGATAAAGTTCTCAATCGCCATAGTATCCATTACCTGACCACCAAAGCGCTCAGCCACGATACCGGTACGAATGCCTTTTCGTGCTGAATAAATCGCTGCAGAAGCGCCTGCAGGGCCGCCGCCGATGATGAGCACGTCGTATGGTGCCTTCGCATCTAACTTCTTAGCCTCACGCGCAACCGCGCCTACATCGACCTTAGATAAAATCTCTTCTAATTCCATGCGGCCCACGCCGAACTCTTCACCGTTCAACATCACGGTCGGCACAGACATGATCTTTTTATCCGTGACCTCTTGTTGGAAAACCCCACCATCAATCATCACGTTGGTGATTTTAGGATTAATCACTGCCATCAAGTTAAGTGCCTGGACCACGTCAGGACAGTTATGGCAGCTAAGTGAAATATAAGTCTCAAAATGAAAACTACCTTCTATCGCAGCGATCTGCGCGATTTTCTCAGCTTCCAATTTCAATGGATGTCCGCCCACCTGGAGCAAAGCCAATATCAATGATGTAAATTCATGCCCCATTGGGATGCCTGCAAAGCGAATTCCCACGGGCGCAGCGCCCGCCTCATAGCGTTTAATCGAAAATGATGGCGTGCGTTGATCTTGATCTTGGGTCAGATGAATCTTATCTGACATCTCAGCGAGCTCAGTCAGCAAGTCCATCATCTCATTAGAGGTAGCGCCGCCATCCACAGACGCGACAATCGCGATCGGGTGTACGAGCTTTTCCATATAAGCTGAGAGCTGGGTTTTAATGTTGCTGTCTAATGCCATGATCTTTTATTACCTTTCGATTTTGATCAAACGGGGTGCGGCACACGCCGCACCCAACCTGATTGTCTTACTTAAGAACTAATTAGATCTTACCTACAAGATCTAATGATGGCGTCAATGTTGCCGCACCTGGTGTCCATGATGCTGGGCAAGCCTCGTTAGGGTGTGAAGCGACGTATTGAGCAGCTTGTGCCTTACGTAACAAGTCAGCAGCAGAACGGCCAATGCCTAGATCGTTGATCTCAGCAGCCTTGATTACGCCCTCTGGATTGATGATGAAAGTGCCGCGCAATGCCAAGCCTTCTTCTTCAATCATCACATCAAAGTTACGCGTGATTTGGCCTGTTGGGTCACCAAGCATTGGGTACTTGATCTTCTTGATCGTATCAGAAGCGTCAGCCCAAGCTTTGTGTGTGAAGTGTGTGTCAGTTGATACTGCGTAGATCTCTAGACCAATCTTTTGGAACTCGCCGTACATGTCAGCCAAGTCGCCTAATTCTGTTGGGCACACAAATGTAAAGTCAGCTGGATAGAAAACAAATGCTGACCACTTACCTTTTAGGTTAGCTTCTGTCACTTCAACAAACTTACCGTTGTGGAATGCTTGCGCTTTAAAAGGCTTAATCGTTGTATTTACTAAAGACATAATATTTCTCCTATGGGTTGTTAAAAAGTAACTGCATCACATTAAATTGATTACAAAAAAGATTTCTCGAATTCTTTGTTCACAATCATTTTCGAGTGAGGGCATTTTAGAAGCCTCAAGTAAAGAAGTAAAATCAATTGTTCTTATTGGTACGATAAGTTTACCTAATGATAATTCGGACATTAAATATTTTTATCTACTTATCTGCTTGATCATGGAAATTGCGAATAAAATACAATGATGAAACTATGCATAAACTTCCTAGCACTAGCGTTCATAAGCAATATTGCTTTTGCTGAAGGGGCTTCAACAGATCAAACAATTGATTACAAAATAACCTACTCTCATTTCCATACAAAAGCATCTGATGCAAATGATATCAACCTTCGATTAAGCAACGATAACCAAACAATCTGGCTAGCTGGCTACAAAGAAAGCTCATCAGACTTTAACCAAGTAAGAACTGGTTATGAAAGAACTGACTACTTTACCTTCATCAAGACAATCACATCTTTACAACTCGCTACACATGGGTTTTTAGGTGGGGCGATAACAGCGGAAATTGGCAAACCTTTTTATGCCATTATCGGATACGGAAGAACCAACCTAAAGCCATATGACAATATCAACTTCGATCCTAATGATTCAATTACACTAGGCGCAGGATGGCATGTAGATCAGGACTTAAATATCTCAGTGTATGGGGTTGAAGACAACAGAGTAGTTGACGGTCAAAGAATTACGCATTTAATGGTCAATAAACGACTGCCGGAAGATCAAAAAATCACATTAGATATTTTTCTGAAATCGGGTTCTCCGGACAACCAAGGGCAGTCGATTCATGGCCTTGGTTGCGCATTAACTTATGACATCAGTCGATATTTCCTTAGGCTCGCTTATGATCCAAAAGTTAACTTCACACAGGAGAACATGAGCCGAGTTTCCATTGGGTTGCATTTTTAGAATGTACAATTTTCACAACTATGCTCAGTTACTTAATATACTAAAACGATCATGAAGTTTATCACCAGCCATCCAAGACTATTCTGCGCCTTCCTGTTTGGCATGCTTACATTTATCCTTTTGCCTAATTCTTTAGCACTACATAACATCACTCGATTAATTATCGGGTGGAATGCTACTGCGCTGCTATATCTATTTTTAGCCGCATTAATGATCCTCAACACATCCCATGAAAAAATGAGATTAAGAGCCAAAATCCAAAATGAAGGTAAATATGTTGTACTGACCATGGTAGTCATTGCCGCGATTGTTTCTTTAGGAGCCATCGTGATGGAGTTAGGAGTAGTTAAAGAACTTTCAGGATTTAATCGAGGTGCGCATGTTGCATTAGCAATCATAACGATCCTCTCATCATGGGCCTTCACGCAAACAATGTTTGCACTTCATTATGCACACAGCTACTACACATTAATCGACCATCATGAAGATGGCGGTTTATTATTCCCCAACCAACCCCTGCCCGATTACATTGATTTTTTATATTTTGCATGTGTCATTGGCACTTCAGGGCAAACAGCAGATGTAAGCTTTACGAATAAATCAATGCGTAAAATTGGACTTATTCACTGCGTGCTAGCTTTTTTCTTTAACACCAGTCTAATTGCATTAATGATTAATATCGCATCTGGACTCATTTAGTATCACTTCGTCCATTTATCTATTTTTAAGCCATAAAAAAGCCCACGTCTAAGGTGGGCTTTTTTACAAATAATTTATATAAACTACTGAGTACTTTTCTTTTGTTTTTTTGAATGCGACTTATGTTTAGATTGGCCACAAGCGTTTAGCTCTTCCTTTGTAAGAGTTCCATCCTTATCCACATCCATCACTTCAAACTTTTCTTTACAAACCAATTTGGCTTCATCACGGTCAAGCGTTCCATCTTTGTCTTTATCCGCGTCCTCAAAACTGACTTTTGAATGTGAAATGCATCGATCGCCCATATCTAGAGTCACTTCATGAGCAAATGCAGTCATCGAAATGCCCAGCAATGATGAAACGATTATTGTTTGTAATTTTGCCATGATCATTTTCCTATTGTTTTGATTCAAATTATAAAAGAAAGAGTCAGCACATTTTGCCCCTCTTCAAATTCATAGTCTAACCGATCTGACATTCTTTGAATAATTCCAACCCCTAAGCCACCTGGAACAACTTCGTCCAATGATTTAGGCAAAGGCTTAGGAGTAAACTGTAGCGGATTAAATGGAATGCCTGAATCCATGATGGAAAGCAAAATCTCTTTAACATCTGCAGCAGTCTTGACGTTAAAACAGACTGTGATTATGGAGTCTTTAGCATTTTCACCACCATGCATGAGAATATTCATCAACACTTCATCAAGACAATGATCTATGGCCGCTTGTTTCTTTAAAGGGACATGGTATCGTTCAAATAGACCACTAAGCCAATCATTAGCTTTGCCAATCCCAGAAAGATTGGCCTCTATATTGATCTTCTCTAATGAATGAATCTGCAAATAATTAAAATCTATGCGAGGGCAGCTTGATTAGCTTCTGAAATATCAGTAAACATAGGGATTAATGCGCTGATGCCGGTTGCCTCTAAGTTACTAGCTACAGCTTCATTATCTCCCACAAACAAAACCATACGACCACCATGCACATTCAGATTTTTTGCATTCACCACCAGAAGACGAATGCCTAAAGATGCTAAGAAGGTGACTTGAGAGATATCAACAACCATACGACCACCCTCAAGCTTACTTAATACTGCAAACTTTATCTCAATAGCATCTGATCCTGGGCCATCTAGGCGACCGTCAATCACCACATGTCTAATTGAGTCAGTATCATTAAAATTAATGGCCATAGCGTCGATTTCCTGAGTTTTTTGTAGATAAAATTTCAATCTAATTTTACATGTCGATTATGACATTTTCGTTAAATATCTTTAAACGGAGAGAATAGATTGAGCCGAAATACCTCTCCCAATTAACTGACGATTGCCACCTAAGGCTTCAATTTCTAATAAGCTAATAGCCCCTGAAACCTTTGCCCCTGCATTAAACATAAGCGCAATAGCTGCAAGCATTGTGCCTCCAGTCGCAATGACATCATCAATCAATAAGATGCTTGATTGCTCCGGAATAAGGCTTGCCTGAATTTCTAGGGCATCTTGTCCATACTCAAGCCCGTAGGCTTGTGAATGGGTCACCAAAGGCAACTTATTCGGCTTCCTGGCAAGCAATAATGGTTTACCAAGATAATTCGCTAGCGCTGCCCCAAAGATAAAACCCCGCGATTCAATGGCCAGGATGTGAGTAAAGTCGATCTTGCTCGCCAGCTCGGAAAATTTTGTTATGGAAAATTGAAAAGCTTGTGGATCAGCAATGAGCGGTGAGATATCTCTGAACATTACCCCGGGCTTCGGAAAGTCGGGCACACAGGGCAAATAATCTATAAGTTGCAGAGCGTCTCTAGGCACGATGAATGTTCATCTGAAGCAATGAAAAGTCATCCTCAAATGGGCCTTCCACTGCTTGCAAGGCTTTCATCGTTTCGAGAATGCTATCGACATGAGTGATTTTAATGTCAGATAACTTTCTCATGATGTCCGTATATTCAAGTAGCGTTACCATCTCGCCATCCTGTTTTTCTATCTCGTAAACACCATCACTGTATACAGTAAGCTGATTGTACTTTTTCAATGGCAAGATCGCTTCTTTAAAGCTCGAATCTTGCATAAATCCGATGGCCATATTGCCAGTTGTCAACTCCAGCAACTCGGTCTTGTCAGCACTATCCCCTGTCCTGATAAAAGCTGGCGGATGTGCAGCGCTGGCGTAAGTAAGCTTATGAGCAACCCGATCATATACGCCATACCACATGGTAAAAAACTTGTTGTTATGATCTTCCATCAGGTATGCGTTATTAATTGCAGCTAAGACAGATGATGGCTGCTTGAAATCCGCGCCTTTAAGGGACTGAGAGCGCAGTGCATTTATCGCAGAAACTGACATCAAAGCTGATCCAACTCCATGTCCACAAACATCCAGCAAGTAAATCGCAAGATGATCGGGATCCACCCAATGATAGCCGAAGGCATCTCCCCCTAAAGCCGTAGAAGGAATATGTTTCCATCTACTGACAATCTCACCATTTAACTCTGCAGGCAATGCACTTAAAATGTAATCAGCTGCCTCATTAATCTCAGCAGCTAACATTTGTTGACTGAGCACCAAAGCCTTTTTTTGCCTATGCATTGTGATATGCGTATAAATTCTAGCAAGCGCGATTGGCGGGCTGACTGGTTTAGTAATGTAGTCAACTGCACCAAGCCTTAAACCTTTTTCCTCATCTTCAGCTTCTGACATAGCCGTTAAGAAAATGATTGGGATCTCACGCGTTTTTTCGTCGGCTTTAAGTCTTCGACAAACTTCGTGCCCATCCATTTCAGGCATCATAATATCGAGCAAAATCAAATCTGGTGGATTGTCTGAAAAGGCGATCTTTAAGGCCTTCTCTCCTGAGGTTGCTGCTCGCACCTGATAATCGTCTTGAAGCAAGCCGCTCATCAGCGTTAAATTTGCTGGGGTATCGTCTACAACTAAAATGGAAGGTTTAGATTCCAACATGGCATCACCCTAAGTAGTCGCCAATGCAAGTGCTTTTTCAAAATCGAATTCAAGCAATGCCTCGGTGATATTATTAACAATCATTTCAGAAAAATGGGCCTTAAAATCATTTTCATGCTGCTCTAAATAGAGCGTTGCCCCAGTGTCATCATCTTTAAGAAGCGAGATAAACTGATCGAGCACTTTCTGATCCATGGGCTTCTTAATCTCAGCAAACAAAGAAGCTTTGGGTTCAACAGAGCTCAGCGACAGAACACTGGCAATCGCATCAACCATAATTGTTTGTGCATTCGCGAAGACCTCAAACTCTTTCATAAGTTGGCCGCGGTCATGATTGCCTTTCACCAGCTTTTCAATGCTCCCTGCCATCGATTGCAAGCCACTTGCACCAATATTTCCGTTCACTCCCTTGCAGGTATGTGCGACACGCTCCGCAACTTCATTATCATTTGCTGATAAGGCATTGCGCAGTTCAGAAATCGCTGTATGCCCAGTCTCAACATATTTCTTTAACATCGTTAAGTAAAGTGGCATCTTCCCCATGACTCTTTTTAAACCGAGTTTGGTATCTAGTCCTGGGATTGCCTCCAGATCAGAAGATTCCTCGATGACCTTGGCTTCTATTTTTGGCTGAACATTTTTGTTCGCCTGAGTTAAGGTTTTAGGCTTAATCCACTTCAGCAATGCATTAAATAATTCATCAGGATCAATTGGTTTTGCAACGTGATCATTCATGCCAGCTTCGGCACATTTTTCTTTATCCTGGTCCATTGCATTTGCAGTCATCGCCAAAATAGCGAGATCTCTAAATTGATCAATTTTTCTAATCTCTCTGGTAGCTGTCAAACCATCCATCACTGGCATTTGCATATCCATTAAGACAATGTCATATGGGTGCTGATTGACCATCTCAACGGCTTCCTTACCATTATTGGCAATCTCAACCACAAAGCCTTCGCTCTCTAACAACCCTAGAGCAACTTCTTGATTCAACTCATTATCTTCGACTACCAATATTCTAGAACCGACAATACTAGAGAGTTTCTCAGCTAGCTGAGCAGTTTCTTGATGATGACCACCAACCTCATGCGTCTCACCTAAAATTCTTAATATAGAATCAAATAAAATAGAAGCATTAACAGGCTTGATCAATATTTCATCCAGGCCCGCTGTTTCTGCCTCACGGATCACATCTTCTCGACCATATGAGGTCACCATTACCATATGCGGCTTATTGCTAAGATTTAATTCATTGATGCCTCTTGCGGCTTCAAATCCATTCATGCCTGGCATCTGGTAATCTAAAAACACGATTTCAAAAGGCGAATTATTGGCTGCAGCTTTTTTAACTTCCTCCACCGCCTCTGCGCCGCCTGATACTTGCTCAACAACAAAAGTCATACTACTCAATAAGTCATCAAGCACATTACGGGCGATTTCATTGTCATCAACCACCAGGACTTTTTTGCCGCGCAGTTCATCACTAGGTAGAAGTTTTCTGATCGCCCCTTTGGCTTTTCCTAAGTGTGCAGTAAACCAGAATGTACTTCCTTTTCCGGGCTCACTATCCACGCCCACTTCGCCATTCATGAGATTGGCAAGTTGCTTAGCAATGGCTAAACCAAGGCCCGTACCGCCATATTTACGACTGGTCGACGTATCCGCCTGCTGGAAGGACTGGAACAAACGCCCCTTTTGCTCTTCTGTTAGCCCTATACCAGTATCTCTTACTCCGAAATGTACAAAGTAATCCTGCTCGGTTTCTTCCAGTACTTTTGCGGTGATCACAATCTCACATTGCTCAGTAAATTTAACAGCATTATTGGCGTAATTAATGAGAATCTGCCCCAGCCTTAACGAGTCTCCGTTTAAGACAGAAGGAATGGCAGCATCAATATCAAACACCATCTCCAGGCCCTTGTGCACAGCTTTTTCCGCGACCAAATTCGCCACCGTATCAAACACTTTTGATACTTCGAAATCAGTATGCTCAATGGTTAATTTACCGGCTTCAATCTTAGAGAAATCCAGGATGTCGTTAATGATTCCTAAGAGATGCTGACCGGAACCACTAATCTTTTTAATATAATCGCGCTGGCGTGGATTAAGGTCTGTTTTCAAAGCTAGGTGGGACATGCCAATAATGGCATTCATAGGAGTGCGAATTTCATGACTCAT
>CAIVUE010000073.1 GCA_903909015.1 uncultured Methylophilaceae bacterium | reverse complement strand
GCAGGGATGGTGCAAATTGAAACGCGTGCAGGCATCAAAAGTCCTGTTGAAATCTCAGCTGAAATTTTAAAGTCATTAAAGACCCGTGCCGAAAAAGCCTTAGGTGGAGAATTAACAGGGGCAGTCATTACGGTTCCAGCCTACTTTGATGACGCTCAGCGCCAAGCCACTAAAGACGCTGCTCGCTTAGCAGGACTCAATGTACTACGCTTACTCAATGAACCTACTGCAGCAGCCGTCGCTTACGGATTAGATAACGCGTCTGAAGGCGTTTACGTCATCTACGACCTAGGTGGCGGCACGTTTGATGTCTCAATTCTAAGATTATCTAAAGGAATCTTTGAAGTCCTTGCTACAAACGGCGACTCTGCTCTAGGGGGCGACGACTTCGATCACCGTATTTTCTGCTGGATTCTCGCTGAGGCAAAACTACCTCCGCTTAACCAAGAAGATACAAGACTATTGCTAACGAAAGCCCGCGAAGTAAAAGAATGGTTAAGCGAAAATCCTGAAGCACAAATCACCAGCGTACTGAGCACTGGCAAGCTAGTGAATATCAAGCTCAGCGCAGAAAAGTTGGTGGAACTGACCCAAACCTTAGTCACTAAAACGCTCAATCCAACACGAAAAGCACTGCGTGATGCCAATCTAGCTATCAATGAGATCAAAGGCGTTGTAATGGTAGGCGGAGCAACGCGCATGCCACAAATACGACAAGCGGTGGCTGAGTTCTTTAAACAAGAGCCACTCACTAATCTTGACCCAGACAAAGTGGTTGCTCTAGGTGCCGCTATACAGGCTAATGTTCTTGCAGGCAATCGCAGCGACAATGATTTGTTATTACTTGACGTCATCCCCTTATCCTTAGGACTAGAAACAATGGGCGGGCTAGTTGAACGTATTATTCCTCGTAATGGCACCTTACCAATAGCAAGGGCACAGGATTTTACGACCTTCAAGGATGGCCAAACAGCGATGAGCATTCACGTCTTACAAGGTGAGCGTGAATTAGTGACTGATTGCCGGTCACTCGCTAAATTCGAATTAAGAGGGATCCCCCCAATGGCAGCAGGTGCTGCCAGAATTAGAGTGGCCTTTCAGGTCGATGCTGATGGATTGCTGTCAGTCACAGCGAAAGAGCAATCGACCGGTGTCATTGCTGAAATTATAGTGAAGCCATCTTATGGCCTCACTGAAGATGAAATCACCAATATGTTGAAATCGTCATTTGGATCAGCAGAGCAAGATAAACAATTACGCGCCTTACGTGAAGCGATCGTGGATGCTGACCGATTAATTGAAGCTATCAATGCCGCAATTTCACAAGATGGCCATCTATTAAATGAAAATGAACGATCAGAGATTGAATCTCAGTTAGTCAGTCTAAAGAGAGTCTGTGAAAGCAATGATAAAGATAAAATCGTGAAGATGGTTGAAGACCTCAACCACTCCACAGAAAACTTTGCAGCAAGACGAATGGATGAGTCCGTCAAAAAAGCATTTGCGGGGCAGGACCTCAACAAACTCATTTTATAATGATTCGGCGAACAAATACTCGCCATTGGATAACAACATGCCACAAATTATTGTATTACCACATGAAGAACTCTGCCCAGAAGGGGCCGTCTTTGAAGCCAATATCGGAGATTCGATTTGCGATAGTTTATTAAACCATGAGATCGACATCGATCATGCATGTGACAAAGTCTGTGCCTGCACGACTTGTCATGTCGTCGTCCGTGAAGGCTACAAGAGCCTCAACCCAGCAGAAGATCAAGAAGAGGACTTGCTCGACAAAGCATGGGGGCTAGAGCCAAATTCCAGATTGTCTTGCCAAGCCATTGTTGGGGCGGTAGATTTAGTTGTAGAAATTCCAAAGTACTCTATCAACATGGCAAAAGAAGGCCACCGCTAAACTGAGTTTCTGTTGATGTTTAGTTACCCCCCGCATACCCCTCAACCATTCATAATAAATTCATTGTTTTGTCATAAAAGTTCACTACACTAGAGAAATAGCTGTTCTTTTCATTCGCAAGAATTAGTCCAATATAAGGGGTATTTAAAATGCCAAGAAAAGATAAAACTGAAGTGCAATGGTTAGAAGAGCCAGAAGCGCACGACTATCCAGCAGCCGCCTCTTACTTAAGCTTAATGTTTGATGAAAAATCTACTGCGTTGCTAGTTGAACAATTAAAAAAAGCAGCGGTTTCTCACTTTAAAGCTAAGGACATTTTTAGAGCTTCAAGTTTGTCGCTATTAGGAATAAGCGACTTGCATGTGAGAAGAGATATTAAGAAAATAAAAACTAAACAAGCACTATCACCGCTACTACTGGTCGCTGATCAATCCAATCGAAAAGTGATCATCGCCGATGGTTATCATCGATTATGTGCCACCTATCGATTTAATGAGGATGCTTTAATTCCCTGCAAAATTGTCTAAATGTACGATTGTCTTATTCTTGTCATAATTGATGACTAAAATAGCTCTCATTATGTATTCGTAATAATCTCCCATTTTTAATAGGGCGTCGTGATGGCGCTCTATTTTTTTAAATAGAGATCAGTGAGATGAAGATATTTTTTTACAGTTGGATAATTTCCGCGATATTGTTTGCAGTCTACTCAAGCCATTACAAAATATTTGGCTTTAAAAATATGGCTAAAACTTTAGGCAACCTCGTCCTATTATTTTCAGCAGGAGTATTTCTTTTCTCTATTGGATGCCTAGCTTATCGAGAAGCCATGCTTTACTCTCTCATTTCTTAGCCACTGAACGTTCAATTAAGCTCGGATTAAATTAAGTTTTTCTTGGCTATTAAATTCTTTTTATAGACTTTAATAATTTCGTCACTTAAATGTAATTAACTTTTAATAATTTAATTACATTATGGAGGGATGAAAAATCAAAAAGATTTTGTTGTCGAATCCCATGTGCAAACCCAGGAGCATTTGCGAGTTGCACTAGTCACAGAAACCTATCCTCCGGAAATTAATGGTGTTGCTATGACCATTGGACGGATGGTCAATGGATTAATGCACAGGGGTCACTCTGTCCAGTTGATCAGGCCTCGGCAAGATTGGAATGATCACCCTCAAATGAGTAGGCAGTTTGAAGAAGTGCTGGCTTCAGGCATTGCTATACCACAATATTCTGGATTGAAATTTGGATTGCCAGCTAAAGCAAAACTAGTGCATTTATGGAAGCATAATAGACCGGATGTCGTACATGTGGTCACTGAAGGTCCTCTTGGTTGGTCAGCGGTCTCAGCAGCTCGTAAATTAAAAATACCCGTCACCAGTTCATTTCATACCAACTTCCATAACTACACTAAACACTACAAACTTGGTTTCTTAAAGAACACCATTACTGGCTATCTTAGAAAGTTACACAACAATACCTTGGCAACCTTGGTGCCGACTAATGCGTTAGCTAAAGAATTAAAAAGAAAAAAATTCAAAAATTTAGTCATTGTCTCTCGTGGCGTCGATACACATTTATTTAACCCAGCAAGACGTGACCTAGCCATGAGAAAAAAATGGGGACTTACTGAGGAATCCCTAGCCGTCATTTATGTTGGAAGACTGGCAGCAGAAAAAAATATCGACCTAGTACTTCGGACTTATCAATCGATTCACGAAAAAGTGCCAAACTCGAAATTAATTATTGTGGGTGACGGGCCTCTACGTGATCATATCAAAGAACAATGCAAGAGCGCCTTCTTTGCGGGGATGCGATCTGGAGAAGACTTGGCAGCACATTATGCATCTGCTGATTTGTTCTTATTTCCAAGTAAAACTGAAACGTTTGGCAACGTTACCACTGAAGCCTTAGCCAGTGGATTAGGGGTTGTTGCCTATGACTATGCTGCAGCCGCAGATATCATCAAAAGCAACATTAACGGCGTGACTGTAAAACTAGATAATGAATCTGCATTTATCGACGAAGCCACTGAATTAGCAAGAAATCCAAAGAAATTGGCCGAAATCCGAGCCAATGCTTTTGAAAGTATTACAAATTTAGATTGGGATAGAATTCATGAAGCTTTTGAAATGATTCTACGTAACGTGATTGCCTCAACACTCATGCTGTCAAAGAAAGATATTCCTATTACGAAATTTATACATGAGGAAGCTAATCTCTAGGCGTGTTCATAAGTGGCTCACCCATTTTAATTTTTTCACCCAATTTAACGTTTTTACATAATTTAAAACCTTTGGGTGCAAAAACAATAATCGTTGAGCCATGCTGAAACCAGCCTAGTTCTTCGCCCTTACTGCATTCGACATTACAATATATCTCATTAG
>CAIVUE010000072.1 GCA_903909015.1 uncultured Methylophilaceae bacterium | reverse complement strand
AGTGGTACAAGATTACAACCTATTGTTTTCAACTGGCAAAGGGCTTGAGAACATTGAGGCAAGTAACAAATGCTCAGTTTATTTGGCACTTCAAGTGCTGTATTAAACGGATATAGAACCCCCACCATTACTGATGAGGGTTTCTATACTGGTGGGCCTCCTGTGAGTCGAACACAGCACCAACGGATTCAAGTTTGTGTAGCTTTCACTACTCCTTGGACTATCTCATCACCTTCAACACCTCTTTCGAAGCTTGCTAAGGTGTTGGGCGTTCGTGGCGGTTATTAAGAGGTCTTAACCTCTCCGCTAGTCTCTGCACCTTCCAAAACTGTAGTTTTGGCTTGGCTCAGGATTACCCTATTCATATGAACGTAGGCTTCCCTGAATTAACCCAATTTTTCAATCGCCATTTCTGACGAAAGTCACCATTTTTGATGAGTCCGCTGCTCTAACCAAGCATGAGCTAGAGGCCCGAAAACTTAATTTACTTCCACAAAAACCGTTGAAGCACTGTGGAAGCAATTTTAGGGGTATTTTCGTCTATTCAAAAAATACTAACCAACTGATTATATTAATAACTTTATGATTTCAATCAGTAAAAAATCAAAAATGAAATCTCTTATGAGTCCGCTGCTCTAACCAAGCATGAGCTAGAGGCCCAAAGACTTAAATTAAGCTTAATCTTGTCCTGTTTCTAAGAAGCTTCTTAATCGTTCTGAGCGCGTTGGATGACGCAACTTACGAAGTGCTTTAGCTTCTATTTGACGAATACGCTCACGCGTCACATCAAACTGCTTACCCACTTCTTCTAATGTATGGTCAGTATTCATTTCAATACCAAAGCGCATACGTAAGACTTTAGCTTCACGGGCAGTCAACGATTCCAAGACTTCTTTAGTTGCATCACGTAAGCTTGCATAGACAGCCGCATCAACAGGCGCGAGCGTCGCATTGTCTTCAATAAAATCACCTAAATGCGAATCATCATCATCCCCAATAGGTGTTTCCATAGAAATGGGCTCTTTGCTGATTTTAAGAATCTTACGAATCTTATCTTCTGGCATTTCCATTTTCTCAGCAAGCGTCGCTGGATCTGGCTCCAAACCTGTTTCTTGCAAGATTTGACGGCTGATACGATTCATCTTGTTGATGGTTTCGATCATATGAACAGGAATACGAATCGTGCGGGCTTGGTCAGCAATAGAACGGGTAATTGCTTGACGAATCCACCAGGTCGCATAAGTTGAAAACTTATATCCACGACGATACTCAAATTTATCAACCGCTTTCATGAGGCCAATATTACCTTCTTGAATCAAGTCCAAGAATTGCAAACCACGGTTGGTATATTTCTTAGCAATCGAAATCACCAAACGCAAGTTAGCTTCAATCATTTCGCGTTTAGCACGACGTGCACGGGCTTCGCCTGTGGTCATTTGCTTATTGATATCTTTTAGTTCTTTAATTGGGATGCCAACATCGGCTTGTAAATCTAATAAACGTTGTTGTTGATCCACAATCGAGTGTTTAAAGCGTTCTAACTTTTCGATATAAGGCTTATCAACAGCAAGTTCCGCCGCAAGCCATGTTAGTTCGCATTCATTCCCCGGGAATGATTTGATAAAGTGCGTACGTGGCATACCAGATTTATCAACACAGAATTCCATAATCTTACGTTCATGTCCGCGCACTTTTTCAACCATATCACGCACTTGACCGCATAGTGCTTCGACTTGCTTAGCTGAGAAACGGAAAACCGTCAGCTCTTCCAAGATCAAATTTTGAAGCGCTTGATACTCTGGATCTTGGGAGCCTTTGCTTTCCAAAATCACCGTCATTTTTTTATTGGACTCGCGAATGACAGCGAAGCGTTTTAACACCTCTTCTTTAAGCTTAGCTAAGGCTTCAGCAGAAATAGCAGCTGCTTTCGCGCCGTCATCATCCTCTTCTTCCTCATCATCTAACTCTTCGTCTTCCGCGTCGTCTGCAACAGCAGACATGACTTCATCCATACCAACATCTGAGTCGATTAAGCCATCAACTAAATCATCAACACTGAGTTCATCCGCTTCAACCTTATCCACCATTGCCAACAATTCGGCAATCGTTGTTGGACAAGCAGCAATGGCTTGCACCATGTGCTTCAGGCCATCTTCGATTCGCTTCGCGATTTCAATCTCGCCTTCACGGGTCAGCAAATCTACGGTACCCATCTCACGCATATACATACGCACTGGATCAGTGGTGCGACCAAATTCAGAATCTACAGTGGCTAATGCTTGTTCGGCTTCTTCAACCGCATCTTCGTCAGCAACTGCTGGCGGTGCATCTGACATCAATAAAACTTCAGCATCAGGTGCCTCTTCATAAACCTGAATGCCCATGTCATTGATCATGCCAATGATGCCGTCTATTTGTTCGGAATCTTGAACATCATCTGGTAAATGGTCGTTAATTTCGGCATACGTCAGATAGCCGCGCTCTTTACCTAAAACAATCAGTAGCTTAAGACGTGTTCGTCCGTCAACGGCTTGCACGTCGGTTTTATCAAAATTCTGTTCGTTTTGCTGATCTTTATCTTTTGCCATGCTTGCCCTCTATCCTATAACCATGAACCGGTGATGGAAAACCCGATATTATACCTTAAAATTGCACGCTATTTTTGCTGTGAGTTACCCAAACTTCTTAGTAATGTTTTTTCTTCATCCGTCAGGTCACTTAAATTTTTCTCTTTAATTTTATCGAATAAATTTGAATGTGTGCGCTGTTGCGAGATTTCCGTTAATTGCTTTCTTGCGCCAGTCATTTCGAGCGCTATATCCAAACTCTCATCCAGAAGCTGCAACTCTCGTTCTATTTCACGCATTAACTTAGCATCTGCTTTATCTTGCATGTGATGCAAGATCGCAGCAGGTTTTGAGGTTGGATATAAAATTGCGGCATTAATTCCCGCAATTAATAACTGATCTTCTTCAGTCCCGCCTTTAATTAAATTCAAATCTTGGGCATTGACTAAATCCGGCCGCATTAAAAGCATTAACAAGAAACGACGCTGGATAGAAACTGGCGTACGAACCTGTTTAGGCATCGCCTGTTTTTGACGTTGAATGCTAGGCATCCTAATTAATGTTTGTATTTCATCATGCGAGACACCAGCTAGCTCGGCAATTCGTTTACTTAACAATAAGCGTAAGCGTGGTGCTTGGATTTGCTGCAAAATAGGTTCAGCATCATTCAAGAACCTCACCTTATCCTCTTGAGATTGCAATGCATTGTCTGCACTCAAATACTGAATGATATATTGCGACAAAGGCAAGGCTGTTTTCATTTTAGCTTCAAACGCTTCCTTGCCGTATTCACGGACAAAGCTATCGGGATCATGCTCTGATGGCAAAAACAAAAAACTCAGTTTCAAACCATCCGTTAAAGCTGGCAGCGCATTCATTGCTGCACGCCATGCCGCTTTTAAGCCTGCATTGTCCCCATCAAAACAAAATACAATCTCATCTGTTTGACGCATTAATTTAGCGATATGAAAGGGGGTCGTTGCAGTCCCTAATGCAGCAACAGCATATCCGATGCCATATTGAGCCAATGCAACGACATCCATATATCCTTCAACGACTAAGGCACGCCCGGCATCTCGCATCGCACGCCTCGCCATAAAAAGGCCATACAACTCGTGTCCCTTTTGAAATAAAGGCGTCTCAGGAGAATTGTAATATTTAGGAGTGTCATCAGGATTAATGACCCGACCACCGAAGCCTATCACCTGGCCTTTTTGATCATGAATTGGAAACATGATGCGATCACGAAACCGGTCATAGCGCTTACCTTGTTCGTTTTTGACCACTAACCCAATAGTTTCTAAAACATCACTATCATATTCTGGAAAAACTGACTGCAAATTTTGCCACCCGGCAGGGGCGTAACCCATTTGAAAATTTGCTGCTATTTGCCCGCTAAGCCCACGCCCCTTCAAATACGCAATGGCACTTGGAGATTTTTTCAATTCAGCCCGATAATAATTTAAGGCCGTTTGAAGGGCTTCTTGCATCCCTGGAATGATTTTCTTTTGCGGAGTATCAAGTTCGCGCGTTTCTTGCGGAACAATCATGCCAGCAATTTTAGCGAGTTCGTGAACCGCCTCGACAAAACTCAAGCCTTGATATTCCATTAAAAATCCGATGGAAGTGCCGTGTGCTCCACAACCAAAGCAGTGATAAAACTGTTTAGTCGGACTTACCGTGAACGATGGGGATTTTTCATTATGAAAGGGACAGCAAGCAGAATAATTTGCACCGGCTTTTTTGAGCGGAACACTTTTATTGATCACGTCATAGATATCAACGCGATTAATCAGTTCTTGGATAAAGCTTTCTGGAATCATATTCTTAGGCTTATCGTATCAAAATCATTTTGGGGTTACGGCATTGGAGTACTGCACACAGTGCATCATAACGGATTGTTAAACAAAACAAAAAAGGAGCTTGCAAGCTCCTTTTTTCATTTTTTCACTTACTTGGATAATTTTAAAAGTTATGCACTGAGCCTAGTTTTAATCAACCCAGATATTTTACCCATATCGGCTCGGCCTACAACAAGCGGCTTAACCGCCGCCATCACTTTACTCATATCCTTAATACCTGCTGCGCCGGTTTCAGAAATGACCTGCTCCAAAATGGCAGACACTTCATCTTCGGTCAACGCTTGAGGTAAGTACTCTTGTAAAACAGTTACTTCAAATTTTTCAATATCTGCTAAATCATGTCGATTAGCAGCCTCATATTGAGAAATCGAATCACGACGTTGTTTGAGCATTTTTTCGATCGCTTCGATCACTTGCATATCATCAAGCTCAATACGCTCATCTACTTCGCGTTGCTTAATCGCTGATTGCAATAAACGAATAGCACCTAAACGCGCACTATCTTTAGCACGCATTGCATTTTTCATATCTTCAAAGATGCGCGCTTTTAATAACACTACCAACCTCGGAATTCTTAATTAACTTAACTACAAACTTTAAACAGCCAAACAACTACTAAAATATTTTAGTAAAGTTTTGGTGCCAAAGTTTGGTTACGAATACGGCGATAGTGACGTTTAACAGCTGCTGCAGCTTTGCGTTTACGTTCCCATGTTGGCTTTTCGTAGAATTCGCGAGCACGCAAATCTGTCAACAAACCAGTTTTCTCAATAATACGTTTGAAACGGCGAAGCGCAACGTCAAACGGCTCATTCTCTTTTACACGTACACTAGACATAGAACTCTCTCTACTTAAATTTTTGGTCGAAATTGCGGAAAAGTTTGCTATTCTATCGGTTAAACCACAATTTATCAAACACTTTGCGTCCAAAAACGCATCATCATCTAGATAACAGTCAAATATGCTAGTTTTAGGAATTGAATCCTCTTGCGATGAAACGGGTATCGCGCTTTACGATACCGAACGCGGATTGCTTTCACATGCACTTCATTCTCAAATTGAAATGCATTCAGAATACGGTGGCGTTGTACCAGAGCTTGCCTCGCGCGACCATATTCGACGGGTATTGCCACTGATTGAAACCACCTTAGACGCAGCGAAGCTTCAACTTTCGGATATCGATGGCATCGCTTACACCAAAGGTCCAGGTCTTTCTGGCGCATTATTAGTCGGGGCCTCGATTGCCGAGTCTTTGGCTTTTACCCTAAAAATCCCTACCATAGGTATCCATCATCTAGAGGGGCATTTACTAGCCCCACTTTTAGAAGAGGACCCGCCTCAATTTCCATTTGTCGCACTATTGGTCTCCGGTGGGCACACGCAGCTCATGAAAGTCACCGACATTGGTGAATACGAGTTACTGGGGGATACTTTAGATGATGCCGCTGGAGAAGCTTTTGATAAAACTGCAAAATTATTGGGGCTGGATTACCCAGGTGGACCAGCAGTCTCAAAACTTGCCATTCAAGGAAAAAAAGGGCGCTTTAAATTACCACGACCTATGCTAAACAGCGGCGACCTGAATTTTAGTTTTAGTGGATTAAAGACTGCGGTGCTCACGCTAGCCAATCAAAATGATAGCAATCTTCAAACCAAAGCTGATATTGCCTATGAGTTTCAAGAAGCTGTGACAGAAATTTTAACGACAAAATGCATGACTGCATTACGCCAGACTGGGCTCGACAATCTTATTGTTTCAGGCGGCGTGGGTGCCAATAAAAGGCTACGCGAACAACTGAACTTCGCTACCAAACGTAAACTTTGTCATGTGCATTACCCACGCTTAGAGTTCTGCACCGACAACGGGGCAATGATTGCTTTTGCTGGCGCCATGCGCTTAAACAAACTCAATGAAAGCCAAGCAAGCCTGAGTTTTACTGTCAGACCTCGCTGGGATTTAGCTGAATTACAAAAACCTTAATGCTTGTTTTTACCAAAGCCCGCCTCGGTGCCATTGAGTAATTTATGAATATTACTTCTATGCCGCCACACTAACATCAAGGCCAAGAAAATGAAGACCATCTCATAATCACGGTAAGCCTCAAACCAATTCAATGAAGCAGCGTAAATTGGCAATAAAATAGATGCAATAATAGCTGCCAATGAAGAATATTTTGTGATCGCGAACACGAGTATCCACGTCCCCATAATCAACAAGCCTAGCCATGGGGAGATGGCGAGCAAAATGCCCAGTGCTGTAGCCACGCCCTTGCCGCCTTTAAACTTATAAAATACTGGATATAGATGGCCAATAAATACTGAAATTGCAACTGCACTGGTTACCCACATCAGACCACCATCAGGCTGCATCACAAACCATACTGGGAACCAGCCTTTAAATGCATCCCCCAGTAAAGTTAACGCAGCCGCTGATTTTTTGCCGCTTCTAAGCACATTCGTAGCGCCTGGATTTCCCGAGCCAATCGTTCGAGGATCTGGCAAACCAAACATCTTACTAATCAAAATACCGAAGGCAATCGACCCAAGAATATAAGCAGCAACAATCTGTAGAATCGCAATCGGGCTAACGTCAATAAAACCTAACTCATTCATGGCGAGATGCTCTAAAATCCAAAAGACTTATTCTAAACCATATAGGCATGATCGGCATGGACATCATTTTCTTAAGCGAGGTCAAGATTCAGACTAGATTAGGGGTTCCAGACTGGGAACGCCTCGTTCCTCAAACAGTGATTCTTGATATTGAAATCGCCATGCCAAGCAGCGAAAGCTGCACAACTGATGCAATTCAAGACACCATTGATTATGGAACCGTGGTTGCTCGGATTCGCGAGACACTGTCTGAACAAAGTTTTAAGTTAGTTGAAGCGCTCGCAGAACACCTTTGCCAACTTCTCATTCAGGAATTTAAGACGCCCTGGGTCAAAATTAGGGTGTCGAAGCCTGGCATTTTGCCTGGGGTAAAAGCCCTAGGTGTTGTGATAGAACGAGGGAGAAAATTCTCTTAACCTCGGGGATGATGTGCTGTATGTAATTGTTTTAAACGTTCTCTAGCCACATGCGTATAAATTTGAGTGGTAGAAATATCAGAATGCCCAAGCAGCATTTGTACAACCCGAAGATCGGCCCCATGGTTCAATAAATGCGTCGCAAAAGCATGTCTTAATACATGAGGTGACATTGCCTTATGAATACCTGCCACCAAGGCATATCGCTTAATCAAATACCAAAAAGCCTGACGGGTCATCGCGCTGCCCCGCTGCGTGACGAACAGACTTTCGCTGAGTCGCTTTTCTAGAATTTCTGGGCGCCCTTCTTTTAAATATCGGGAGATCCAATCTACCGCGACCTCACCCATTGGTACTAAGCGCGTCTTACTTCCTTTACCTGTGACTCTAACAACCCCTTCAGACAAGCTCACCTCGGTCACTCTCAAGGTCACTAATTCAGATACTCGCAGTCCACTTGCATACAAAAGCTCTAACATGGCTCTGTCACGAAGTCCTATAGGGTCATCTAAATGAGGGGCCGCCAACAGAGACTCAACCTCCTCTTCACTGAGACTTTTTGGGAGAGAGCGGGGAAGTTTAGGGGACTCTATTTGCAAACTGGGATCAATTCCAATTTTATTTTCGCGCAAACAAAAACGATATAAGCGTCTTAAGCTCGCAATCAATCGACCAATACTTCTAGGCTTACTCACTGGGAATTTAAAAGCAAGATAACGTTGAATATCAAACTGCTCGACCTGCAATAAATCTTTTGCAGCATCTTTTTCCAGCCATAATGCGAACTGACTCAAATCCTGCCGATAACTATCTAAAGTATTGCGGGCTAAGCCTTCTTCAAGCCATATTCTGTCGATAAACTCATCTAAAATGGCCTGGTTATTTTGATTCATTGGCTAATAACCACTCTTTAATTTTAAGCCCACCTTCAACTCCCTGCATAAAACCACCCAAACCATTTTTGGCTATCACACGATGACAGGGGATTAACAAAGGTAATGGATTAGCCCCACACGCATTCGCAACCGCACGTGGACCAGAATTAACTTTTTTAGCCAACTCAGAATAAGTCATGACATGGCCATAAGGAATCTGAGATATAACTTTCCAAACTCGCTTTTGAAATGACGTACCTGAGGCGGCATATGGAATATCTAATTTAAAGTTTTTCTGCAAAAAATATTGCTGAATCTGATGTGCCACATTCTGAGGTAATGGATCATATATTGGATGTGATGATGGTGAGTTACAACGCAAATCAATCCCAACAACACAATCATTTTGAATAGTCAGCCCAACTCCACCGAACGGGGCACTAACAAAGACATCACATTGTTGAGCTTTAATCTTAGACATGCACTTTATATTAGCTTAATTTATAAAACTAATGACAATAAAAAAGCCCCAGACTTTACATCTGAGGCTTTTTATTTCGAAGCTAAGCTTATTCTGCTGCTTCTGGCGCCATGACCTCACGGTCGCGTGCCTGTAATTTTTCTTTAATACGTGCTGATTTACCTGAACGCTCACGCAAGTAGTAAAGCTTGCTACGACGAACATCACCGCGGCGCTTCACTTCGATACTTGCAATCAAAGGTGAGTATGTTTGGAATGTACGTTCCACACCTTCACCTGATGAAATTTTACGTACAATGAATGATGAATTAAGACCACGGTTGCGAATAGCAATCACAACGCCTTCGTAAGCCTGCACACGTTTACGTGTACCTTCAACAACGTTTACACCAACAACCACTGTGTCACCTGGTGCAAAGCTAGGAATTGTTTTGCCTAAACGCGCAATCTCTTCCTTTTCTAACATTTCAATAATATTTGCCACTTTCGTGCTCCTTCTAGTTATACGAATCTTGTTCCTGCTCTAACTCTTTTAGCAGCCGAGATTCCTCTTTTGACAACGACCTTGCGGCCAATAAATCGGGACGTTGATCCCGAGTTCTTTTCAATGACATTTTCAAACGCCATTGTTTAATCTTTGCATGATTCCCAGAGGTCAAAACCTCCGGCACCTTTTCACCTGCATATTCTTCAGGCCTAGTGTAATGTGGACAATCTAACAATCCGTCTACGAAAGAATCTTCTATCGCAGAATCCGCATCCCCTAAAGCCCCTGGCAATTGCCTAACAATTGCATCCATCAATACCATGGCCGGCATTTCACCGCCAGACAACACATAATCACCGATCGAATACTCTGCATCTACCATCTGATCCAAGAGTCGCTGGTCTACACCTTCATAACGACTTGCCAACAAAACCAATCCTTGCTCAGCAACTAAATCCATCACAATCTGATGAGTAAGCGGCCTGCCCGTTGGTGACATATGAATCACCTTAGGATTCAACACCCCCGCAGCTATTTGGCTTGCTTTAGCCGCATTTATTGCTTGCTCTAATGGCTCAGCCAGCATCACCATGCCTGGGCCTCCACCGTAGGGCCTGTCATCCACCGTACGATGATTGTCTGTTGTGAAGTCTCGCGGATTCCACAGTGACAAAGCATATAAATTATTTTCTAAGGCTCTTGCCGTAATTCCATGCTGACTAATCGCATCAAACATTGGCGGGAATAGCGTAACTACATCAAACCGAATCGCCTGACTCACTTACTCATCCCACTCAATTGGCCAATCTACCAACATCGTTTTTTGAACAAGATCCACTTCTAAAATTGTTTGCTCAACAAAAGGCAATAAACGCTCTTTATTAAGGACTAGGTCTTTAACCACAATCACATCATTTGCGCCTGTCTCAAAGACGTCGCTCACTAACCCAAGATTAATTCCTTGCTGGTTAGTCACATTTAATCCAATGAGATCTGACCAGTAATACTCACCTTCTTCAGCTTCTGGAAAGTCCTCACGTGGCACCGCTACGTGTTTACTTTTTAATGCTAAAGCGGCATCTCTATCATTCACGCCTTTGAGTTTTACCAACAAAGTATCGTTGTGCACTTTAGCCGTCTCAACCAAGTACTTCTGCCAAGGCGAATTCTTAATGCCGGGTTGCGAAGAATTATCGTCTCTTCCCAACCACCAATCCGGGTAGTCCAACAAGCTCTCGATTGACTCAGTGCTGGTTTGCACTTTTAGCCATCCAAAAATGCCATAAGGGGCGACGATGCGCCCCATGACTACCATATTACTCACTGAGTGTTTTACAACAACGCTTCATTAAGGCTACCCATGTAGCCTTAATAATTATTCAGCGTCAGTTGCCTCTGGAGCAGCTTCTTCAGCTGGGGCAGCAACAACTTCTTCAGCAGCGGCTTCCTCAACTACAGGCTCTTCAACAGCTGGGGCTGCAGCGGCAGCTTCAGCAGCTTCTTTTGCAGCAGCCTCTTCTTCAGCTTTCTTGGCAGCAGCAGCTTCTTTCGCAGCAGCCACTAATTTCGCTTCTGCAGCAGCCTTAGCATTTGCAACCTTAGCAGCATCTTTTGCTTTTTTAGCAGCGATGAATTCTGGACCTTTAGCATTGTCTTTAACTAAGCGAGCTACGCAATCAGATAATTGCGCGCCATTGCTTTGCCAATGACTGATACGTGCTGTATCTAAACGAAGACCTTCTTGGCCTTCTTTAGCTGATGGGTTATAGAAGCCAACACGCTCAATAAAGCGGCCGTCGCGACGATTACGTGAATCTGCAACTACTACGCTGTAGAAAGGGGTCTTCTTCGCGCCACCTCGGGCTAGTCGAATGATTACCATAATATTTGTTCTCTAATCGTTTTTACAGAAAGGGGCGGATTTTACGTTATTTTTGAACACTTTGGCAAGGTAAATATGCGCTAATTAAAAATATATCGGATCGCCTCTATCCAACAAGGGGTTGATAATGGGTGGGATCAGGCAAACCTGCAACAGCAAAGCCCTCTTTACGGAACCGACAAGAGTCGCACAAACCACATGCAAGACCTTGAGCATCTGCCTGATAGCATGAAACTGTCATGCCGTAATCAAAGCCTAAGGCATTACCACATTGAATAATCTGTGCCTTGCTCATATCAATAAGCGGGGCATGCACTGTAATAGTTTTACCTTCTACAGCACTTTTAGTCGCTAAATTTGCCATACGTTGAAATGCTTCTACATATTCACCACGGCAATCAGGATACCCTGAGTAATCAAGCGCATTCACGCCAATAAAGATATCTTGCGCACCCAAAGTCTCAGCCCACGCTAAGGCTAGAGACAACATAATTGTGTTACGTGCCGGCACATAAGTCACGGGTATTCCAACACTGGGAGATTCTGGGACATCTATATTATTGTCAGTTAACGCAGAACCGCCAAACATCGATAAATCCAACAAAACCGTTTTATGGGCAACTGCCGCCAATACTTTTGCAACGCGGCTTGCCGCTTGCAACTCAGCAACATGGCGCTGGTGATAATCCAGGCTTAAGCAATAGGATTGATATCCTTGGCTTTTGGCTATGGCGAGAACTGTTGCTGAATCTAATCCGCCTGAAAGTAAAACGACTGCTTTTTTCATTGACTAAACTCCCGACTTCTCGCCCCAAAGTATTTTATGTAATTGAACTTGCATACGCACTGGCAAATGATCTTCCAATACCCAAGCGGCTAAATCTGTTGGGATAAGCGTTTTATATACGGGTGAAAATAAGACAGGGCATATACTCGTTAACTGATGCTGGGTAATCACTTGCTTGGCCCAATCGTAATCCGCTCTATCGACCAATACGAATTTAACTTCATCCTTCGCAGATAAATGCCCAATATTGTTCCATAGATTCTTGCTCTCTTCCCCAGATCCTGGAGTTTTAATATCCATAATAATGGACACACGTTCATCTATTTTTCCAATATCAATTGCCCCGCTGGTTTCAATGGAGACTTGATAGCCAGCATCGCATAACATCTCAAGCAATTGATGGCAGCCCTTTTGCGCCAAAGGCTCGCCGCCAGTAACACAAACATACTGCGCTTCATAACTGGCGACTTTAGCCAAAATTTCTTCGAAAGTTTGTGTTGCTCCGCCAGTAAACGCATATTCAGTATCGCAATAACCACAGCGTAATGGACAGCCCGTCAGGCGCACAAAAACCGTTGGCAAGCCAACCCTCGATGACTCGCCTTGTAAAGAATGAAAGATTTCGAAAATACGTAGAGACATAATATTGAAGGCTTCATCAGAAGCCATTTAAGTTATTTCTTAATGGATTCTAATACAGCCAAACGACGCTTGGCGTTTGGAATCAAATCGCTGGCTGGGTACTGCGTGATTAAATCATGTAAAGTCTTTTTAGCGCCCTCAATATCTGAGAGTTGAATCTGACAATTCGCAATATTAAAAATTGATTCAGGAACTTTTGGGCTATCCGGAAACTGGGCAATCAATTTTTGCTGCGTAGCAATGGCGGCTTTGTAATTCTTTAAAGAGAATTGAGAGAACCCTAAAGCATATTGCGCATTTGGTGTGAGTTTACTATTCGAATAAGTTTGTAAGAATTTATCGAATGCGTCGAATGCGTCTTTGAACTTGCCATCTTTAAAAAGCGCTTGCGCACTATCATAAGCTTTTAATTCTGCACTAGCTTCCACAGGATTGGGATTGGCTGGAGGAACTGCGTTAGCAGTTTGAGCTGATGGCTCTTTATTGTCCTGTGCTGGAATGGCGGCGACAGTCCCACTTTCCAACTTACGCAAACGGCCATCCGTATCAGCATATAAATCTTTTTGTCGCTGCTGGGAAACCTCAATATTGTGGTGGGCTAATTCTAAATCCCCTTTTACTCGACTTAACTCTTGGTTGAGTCGATCAATCTGACTGAGTAAATCCATTAGGCCTTGGCTTTTGATGACATTTTCAACAGAAAGAATGCGCTGATCCAAAGCCTGCTGGGATTTTTTCAAGGCCTCTAGCGATGCTAGCAAAGCCTGGTTCTGAGCGTCGGTTTTTTGTTGCAAATCTACAATTTGCTGACGCGCTTCTTTGTCGTCAAACAAAGCCGCGTTCGCGAATTGCGAGATACTCAAAAAACAAAGAACAATCAGAACCAGTTTACGCATTTTGATTAGTCGTTTTCGTAAACGATATCAACACGACGGTCTTGTTGGTAACAAGTTTCATCTTTGCAAGATTTAGCTTTTTCTTCGCCATAACTTACGGTTTCAATTTGCTTGTCTTGCACACCCAAGACATTCACCGCTTTTTTAACTGCAACTGAACGGCGTTGACCTAAGGACAAGTTATATTCACGTGAACCACGATTATCGGCATTGCCTTGCAAAATCACTTTAGCATTTGGGTTTGCAGTTAAGTACTTAGCATGGGCTTCAACCAATGGACGGAATTCAGCTTTCACTTCATCTTTATCAAAATCAAAATAAATGCTGCGTTTAGATAAAATGTTGTTTGGATCTTTCAACGGGTTCACTGCAAGTTCAGTTTGTGTGGCTGATGCAGTTGAGGCAGCATCTTCTTTGGCTGGTGATGCTGGCTGGGCCACTTGAGTTGATTTGCTATTATCCACAACCGGCGCTGCCGGTTTGTCTTTCACTGCATTGTTTGAACAAGCAGCCAATGTCGTTACCAATAACAGACTCATTAATAAACTTTTCTTCATCATATTTCTCCTAAAAAAACTACAAAAAAATCTTTTTACACTTTGATTTAATTCAGCCATGATCCCCATGAAGGCTCACGAACATCGCCGCCAGTATCTCTTAATCGCTGTTTAACACGGCCATCCACTGAAACAGCGGCCAAAGTCCCTCTACCACCAACACTTGTCGCATAAAGAATCATACGCCCATTTGGTGCAAAGCTTGGCGACTCATCTTCGGCAGTATCACTCAATGTTTGCACCTGCCCAGAGGCTAAATCTTGCACGGCAACCTTGAACCCTTTGGGGCCTTGTTTAATAAACGTTAATAGCTTGCCATCCGTTGACAGGTGGGGACTTACGTTATACGAACCCTCAAAAGTCACACGCTTTGCTTCGCCGCCAGCAGCTGGCATACGATAGATCTGCGGTCCGCCGCCTCGATTAGAGGTAAAGTAGATCGTCGATCCATCAGGTGACCACTCAGGTTCTGTATCAATACCATTGCTGAATGAAAGCTCCATTAATCCTGTGCCATCAGCATTAATGACATAAATTTGTGAGTTCGCACTATAAGTCAAAACAATCGCCAATTTAGTTCCATCAGGAGACCAGCATGGCGCGCTGTTGTTCCCTTTAAAATTAGCGAGCACAATCCGTTGCCCAGAGACTAGAGACTGAACAAAAATCACTGGTTTTTTCTTCTCAAATGAAACATAGGCAAGCTTTGTACCATCTGGGGACCATGAAGGGGAAATCAATGGTTCTTTTGAAGAAACGACTGTTTGTGGATTAAATCCATCCGCATCCGCCACCTGCAATGAATAACGACCATTTTCTTTATTCACGTAAGTAATGCGTGTCGCAAACACCCCTTTTTCACCAATCAGTTTTTCATAAATCATGTCAGCGATACGATGCGCTGTTGCGCGTTGTTGAGAGGCCGCGATATTAAACTCCATCGCCAACAATTGATTTTGTTTTAATACGTCTAACAATCTAAACGATACTTTCAGACGATTGCCTGGCAAGTTTTCTATCGTACCAATCGTTAAAGCCTGGGTTTGTATGGCTGACCAATCGTTATATTTTACTTCCGATAGCGAATGTGGCTGATTCGAAACGCCGCGCGTTTCTAGCACTCGGAACATGCCACTGATACGTAAATCAGCCCCGATGACACTAGAAAGACTATCTTGTTGCAACTGGTTGGCTTGCGCTTGGGAAGAAAAAGGAACAATGGCAATTGGGATTTGCTGAGCAGCCCCGCCCACCACTTCAACCGTCAGCTCTGCATGACTGATCAGCGGAAGCAGCAAAAAAAGTATCAAAAACAATCGGTTTCTAAACATATCTCAATTCTATCAAATTAGTTAGTGTCGTTAGGCCGAAAAATTAAATTTAACTCGCGAAACTGACTAAACAAATCAGCCGAGGTGGGAACTGGTAATGGCTGAGACTCTAAAATGGCGCGTTCAACCGCATCGTCACAAGACGACATGCCGCTTTCCTTGACTAATTTAGGTCGCCCCATCACTTCGCCTGTAGGCATGAGTGCAATCATAAAAGTAACTTTTATGGACTTGTCCGCGCCACACAATTGTTTATTGACGTGCTGTTTAATTTTATTGCTAATTAGGCCCTTGTACTTATCCACCTCGGCAGCATTGGGTGAACCCGTCTGTGCGACTTGCGCAGTTTTTGAACCACTTGGACTTGCTTCCGGTTTGACCTCGTGCTTCTGAGGTTGAGCATCCTCAGCCAATAAGGATTGTTGTAACTTTTTAAGGGCTTCTGGATCAGCCTTTGTTTTTTCTGGCGGAACCACTTCTTTAGGTTTTTCTATCTTAGGTTTAACTGGCTTTGGTTCTGGCTTCTCCACCTTAGGTGGCAATAGCGGAGTTTTTTTAGTTTGAATTTCCGCTTTTTGTTCCGGCTCAGGCGCTACCTTGGGCTCCAATTTGGCTGGCTCAAACACTTTAGCCTTTTCTGGCTCAGGAGTTGGATCGGGAGGAGGTGGCGTGCTTGGTTTAGCTTTAGGATTAGGCAAAGTGTCCCATAACTCGACTTGCGCAATATTCATTGGCTGCGCAGTCTTCCACTGAAATGAAACCAAAAAGAGTGCTAATAACAGCGCATGTACCACGACAGTAAATGCTCCTGCTGGCCAGACTACATCTTTTTCATGCTGTCGAATCATGCGTATTTCTAGTTAGCGGGGTTCAACAATAAGCCTGCCTTAGCGCCTGTTTTTTTGAGCAGCGCTAAAACCTCTACCACATGTTCATATCCAACTTTTTTATCTGCACTAATGACAAAAGCGCGATCAGGTTCTTTCGCCACTTGGCTTTTAATTTCGAATAATAATTGATCATTCGTGATTTGCTTTTCTTGAAATTGAACCTTACCGTCGGCCATGACCGTGATCACAATTGGTGCAGCCTGCTGCTTGAGCACCTCTGCACCCACCTTAGGAAGCTCAACCACCCCAGGGTTTGTCATCGGGGCGGTCACCATGAAAATCACGAGCAATACTAAAGTGACGTCGATATAAGGGACGACGTTGATTTGATTCATCGCTCTACGTTTACGAAGGCGCGCCATTTTTAACTCTTACGTTGCAAGATGTTGGTGAACTCTTCAATAAAACTTTCGTAACGAACTGCTAAACGGTCTACAGAAGACGAAAAACGGTTGT
>CAIVUE010000071.1 GCA_903909015.1 uncultured Methylophilaceae bacterium | reverse complement strand
CATCCAAATTCTTTAGCACACATAAAATACATGTACTGTTCGTCAGGATAATCAAATTCTTCATGCCGCGAACTTCCGCTCCAAACATCTTTTAAGCGTTGAAGTTTGCGGTACTCGCTTTTGGGTCGTTCACGTTTGTTTCATTAACCACAAGTGACGGAAACAGCGCGGTCTGTGCGGGCAATGATTCTTCAAGAAGTTTTTCGTAATCAAGCGGTGTAAGTTCTTCAATAGAATCTAATCTTACATTTGGTGGTAGCAAGTCAAATGACCAACTTTCAACCATAACTGCAATTAAACCATTTTGCATACCCACGGCTTGCATAACGCCTTCTTTTTCGCCAGCACATTCCAATACTTTATTGCGGTCAACAAAGCTATGTCCAGCTTATTTTGGAAGAACAGGACCCGAGTGAGATTTCTCGACAGCTTCAATATTTTTCTTATATTTCACGTGCTCGTCAGACACTCATTCTAGAAATGCAGTCCAATTTAGGTCGCGTCACAAAGTTAAATGAAGAAACAGCAAACGCTCTCAAAGAAGTAGTCAATCTTAAAAGCAAGCAAGAAGCCGAACGTAAAAACCTTGAATCTCAGAAACAAGCACATAGTAAGGTTGTAGAGAAGCTTTCATCTCAAATTAGTTCTCAACGCAATGAAATTGAGAAGTTAAAACGCGATGAAAAAAGCCTATCTTTATTGGTTGAACGTCTAGCAAAAGCATCACAACCTAAACCTCAAATACCAACGAACAAATCCCCTGGCACAGCCCACGAAAACACCACAAGCAAGCAAGAAACTGAAACGCGACCACAACAGCCGTTAGCAACTAACGAATCACTTCCTAGCAATGCTTTCGATGGGGGAAATTTTGAGTCGCTTCGAGGTAAGCTGAATTTGCCAGTTCGTGGCGAAATCACTAATAAATTTGGTAATAGCCGTCAGGATACAGGGCTTACTTGGAAGGGCTTGTTTATCAAATCTAACGAGGGCAATGAAGTGAAGTCAGTCGCTAGCGGTCGCGTAGTATTTGCTGACTGGATGAGGGGATTTGGCAATCTTATTATCGTTGATCATGGTGGTGGCTACATGAGCTTGTATGGAAATAACCAAGCCTTGCTTCGCAAAATGGGGGATACGGTAAAAGGCGGGGACACAATTGCAAGCGTAGGCAACAGCGGCGGCAATGATACCTCTGGTTTGTATTATGAGCTACGCAGCCACAGCAAACCGTTTGACCCTATAAGCTGGAGCGTATTGCGCTAAACTTGCCTTAAAAACTAACCAAGGGTTTTGCAAATATCGTGCACCAAACTTGGACCACGATAAATCAAGCCACTATAAACCTGAACCAGACTTGCCCCAGCAGTAATTTTCTCAGCGGCATCAGACCCATTCAAAATGCCACCTACCCCAATTATCGGCAATTCACCGGCTAATTGTTTTGAAAGTTGAGAAATTACAAGCGTAGATTTTTTACGCACTGGCGCTCCAGACAACCCGCCCGTTTCAGTTGCATTTGGTAAACCTTCCACAGCATCCCTCGCCAAGGTAGTATTTGTAGCAATCACGCCATCAAAGGAATGCGCTTTAAGTAAGTCAGCAATCTCTGTGACTTGCACTTCTTCTAAATCTGGCGCAATTTTTAAAGCAATCGGCACATACTTGCCATGCTTATCCGCTAATACCTTTTGCTCAGCTTTCAAGGTTGAAAGCAATCTATCTAAGGCATCTTTTTCTTGTAACTGGCGTAAATTTTTAGTATTAGGGGAAGAGATATTAACGGTTATATAACTGGCATGGAGATAAACTTTACGCATACAAATCAGGTAATCTT
>CAIVUE010000070.1 GCA_903909015.1 uncultured Methylophilaceae bacterium | reverse complement strand
TTGTAATTCCTTATCAAGCCAATCTCCATACCATCAGGAATAACAGTCCCCTTATCGATTACAACACGTTTTAGTTTTACATTTCGCCCAATTTCAACCTTCGGCAAAATGACTGAATCCTCAACGCTGCTAAAACTGTGCACATAAACATCAGAAAAAAGCACTGATTGATTAATGCTTGAGCCACTAATAATGCAACCGCCAGATACTAAAGAGTCAGTTGCTGAACCTCGACGACCATCGTTGTTAAACACAAACTTAGCAGGAGGTAATTGTTCTTGGTAAGTCCAAATTGGCCATTCGCTGTCATACAAATTGAGTTCTGGGGTCACTTTTGTTAATTCCATGTTCGCTTCCCAATAAGCATCAACTGTACCAACATCACGCCAGTAATAATGCCCTCTGTCACCACCCACACAACTATCTGTAAAGCGATGAGCATATACACGATATTTGTTGATGATTTGGGGGATGATGTTCTTACCAAAATCATGTTCGGATTTCGGGTCATCCGCATCGCGTATTAACTGTTCATATAAAAATGCCGCTGAGAAAACATAAATGCCCATGCTTGCAAATGCTTGATCTGGGTTATCTGGAAGGGCGTTGGGATGTTCTGGCTTCTCTTTAAAATCAATTACTCGGTCCTCATCATTAACACCTATCACACCAAACGCCTTAGCATCTTCAATGGGTACATTAATACAAGCCACTGTCATATCGGCTTTGTTCCGAACATGTGACGCCAACATTTGACCGTAGTCCATCTTGTAAATGTGATCACCCGCAAGAATCAAGACATATTCAGCGCGAATATTTCGAATAATGTCCAAATTCTGAAACACAGCATCAGCGGTACCTTTGTACCACTGCTCTTCAATTCGTTGCTGAGCGGGCCAAAGTTCAACAAACTCATTAAACTCACCGCGTAAAAACCCCCAACCCCGCTGAATATGTTGCATCAAACTGTGCGATTTATATTGGGTGGCAACGCCTACGCGCCGGATACCTGAGTTAATACAATTGGATAATGGGAAATCAATGATTCGAAATTTACCACCAAATGGAACAGCTGGTTTTGCGCGCAAACCTGTTAGGTCTTTTAATCGCGAACCACGTCCGCCAGCCAATATCAGAGCAACCGTATTTTTAGTCAGGTTACTAATAAAACGTGTTGAAGCTATCTCCTGCTGCATAATTCTGTCCCCATTTTATAGTTTTACACTTGACATTAACCCAATCTAGCCCCTAAATGTATGCACAGCATTTAGATTGTGTTTGCAATATATTATTTCTCCTAGGGCCATTATAGACATGTTAGATGGCCACAATCTAGTAGAATCAGCGGGCTTAGCATAAATATTTTTTTAGAAAATCATCTTGTCAAAACTTAAGCAAAATAGTCAACTTAATCTGATTCTTGATGCAAAACATCACGACCCATTTGCCTTTTTGGGCTTACACCAAGAGCCATCAGAAAAAAGTAAAATAAAAACATATAACTTTAGATGTTTTATGCCCTATGCAGCGTGCGTAGAAATTTTTACGTCAGATGGGTGGAAGTCAGCTCATAAAATAGATACGCAAGGCTTTTTCGAATGGCAAGGGAGCGAATCAATCCAAGCACCATGCAAAATTCGCATAGATGAAAACAATACTGTCATAGACACCTACGACGTATATTCATTTTTGCCTATGATAACTAGCGATGAATTGCATTTATTTGGCGAAGGAAATTTAAAGCAAGCATACAAAACATTAGGCGCGCAACTTTGCACGCATCAAGGCGTTAATGGCGTTCGATTTGCTGTCTGGGCTCCAAATGCTGAAAGGGTTAGTGTTGTTGGTAGTTTCAATCATTGGGATGGCAGAGTTAATCCAATGCGCGTCCATGGATCAAGTGGCGTTTGGGAGGTTTTCATTCCACACATTGAAGCTGACGCCCTGTATAAATTTGAAATTCGCCAACGTCATACAGAAAATATTCTTGTTAAAACAGATCCGTATGGCTTTTGCTTTGAGTCCAGGCCAGGATCTGCCGCAAAAGTTTCCTCACTTACCAGCTATCAATGGGATGATGCAAAGTGGCTTAAACAACGTGGAGAATCTGAATGGCTTCATGCGCCATTTAATTGCTATGAAGTTCATTTAGGATCATGGCAAAGAGATTCAGATGGAAAATTCCTCAATTATCGTGATCTAGCTGAGCGACTTATTTACTATGTTAAGGATATGGGGTACACCCATATTGAACTGATGCCCGTTTCTGAGCATCCTTTAAATGAGTCATGGGGCTATCAGACAACAGGCTACTTTGGGGTCACAAATCGTTATGGCACGCCAGATGATTTTAGATTTTTTGTGGACGCATGCCACGCGGCGAATATTGGTGTCATTTTAGATTGGGTTCCAGGTCACTTCCCTAAAGATGATTGGGCTTTAGCACGTTTTGATGGGACAGCCCTTTACGAACATGAAGACCCTAGGTTGGGCGAACACCAAGACTGGGGAACCTACATCTTCAACTATGGCCGTAATGAAGTGCGAAACTTCCTTATTGCAAACGCCCACTATTGGCTGAATGAATTTCATATCGATGGTTTAAGGGTTGATGCAGTAGCTTCCATGCTCTATCTAGACTATTCTCGTAAAGCAGATCAATGGCTACCCAACAAATTTGGTGGTCGAGAGAATTTGGATGCCATTGATTTCTTGAAACAGCTAAACATCATGGTGCATGAAGAATTTGCGGGTGCATTCACCATCGCTGAAGAGTCAACCTCATGGCCCATGATCTCTCGTCCAGTTTATCTAGGCGGCCTGGGATTCTCAATGAAGTGGAACATGGGCTGGATGAACGACACCCTAGCCTATATTGAAAACGACCCTGTCCACCGACGCTACCATCACAACAAATTAACATTTGGCCAGTTGTATGCATATAGTGAAAATTTTGTACTGCCCTTTTCACATGATGAAGTCGTGCACGGCAAACATTCCTTATTAGACAAAATGCCTGGTGATGCTTGGCAAAAATTTGCAAACCTGCGTTTACTAATGACACACCAAATGTGTAGTCCAGGTAAAAAACTTAATTTTATGGGCAACGAGTTTGGACAAGGTAGAGAGTGGAATGTTAATGCAAGCTTAGATTGGCATTTGCTTGATTCACAATGGCATCAGGGTGCAAAACTCACCAGCCATGATCTTAATCATCTTTATGCGAAGCTGCCGGCGCTGCATGATCTAGATTTTCAACCTCAAGGTTTTGATTGGATTGATTGCCAAGACGTGGATCAGTCTGTACTCAGTTATATTCGCCGTGCACGAAATGGCAGCTTCGTATTAATATTATTAAACTTCACCCCTGTACCAAGAATAAACTATCGGCTTGGCGTTCCTCAGGCAGGGGAATATGCAGAAATTTTTAACAGCGATGCAAAATATTATGGTGGCAGTAATATCAGCAACGGAACAGCAATTAAAACCGAACAAATAAGCTGGATGGGGCATCAAAATTCCATCCTCGTTACATTGCCTCCACTGAGTGGTGTAATTTTAGAGATCAAATAAGTAATAAATAAATTATAATATTGCAAAATCAACAAAATAAATAAGCATGACTAATCTAATCAATACGCCAGCATGGCAAGCACTTAACGAACACTTTCAAGAAATCTTCCCTTTGCAAATGCGTGACATGTTTGCAGAAGACCCAAAGAGATTCGATAAATTTTCATTAAAAATCAATGACTTTTTATTAGATTACTCTAAGCAAAGAATCTCTGAAAAAACCATGTCTTTATTATTCACATTGGCACGCCAATGTGAAATCGAATCGTGGCGCGAGAAAATGTTTTCAGGTGAAAAAATCAACTTTACTGAAAATCGCGCAGTGCTTCACACCGCACTCCGGAATCGTAGCAACTCACCCGTATTAGTGAATGGCAAGGATGTGATGCCAGACATTAATATCGTGCTCTCTCAAATGCGAAAATTCAGTGATAGCGTTCGCAATGGCCAATGGCTTGGCTATACAGGAAAGCCTATCACTGATATTGTAAATATTGGTATTGGCGGCTCAGACCTTGGCCCAGTCATGGTATGTACTGCACTAAAGTCCTTCGCCAAAAAGGACTTGAATGTTCATTTCGTTTCCAACATTGACGGCACGCATTTAGCGCAGGCTTTAGAAGCATGCAATCCAGAAACCACCCTATTTATTGTTGCGTCCAAAACATTTACTACTCAAGAAACTATGACCAATGCACGCTCAGCACGTACATGGTTCTTGAAAACAGCAAAAGACCATGCACACATTGCCAAGCACTTTGTAGCACTTTCAACTAATGCAATGGCGGTGCAAGAATTTGGTATTGACCCGTCCAACATGTTCGAGTTTTGGGATTGGGTGGGTGGACGTTACTCATTATGGTCAGCTATTGGCTTATCCATTGCTTTATACGTAGGGATGGATAACTTCGAAGCATTGCTTGAAGGCGCGCATGAAATGGACAATCATTTCAGAACAGCACCATTAGAGAAAAATATGCCGGTCATACTAGCAATGCTAGGTGTCTGGTATAACAACTTCTTTGAAGCAGAAACGCATGCAATCTTGCCCTACGATCAAGGACTTTCAAGATTTCCAGCATACTTGCAACAAGGTGATATGGAGAGTAACGGTAAATTCATCAGTCGTGAAGGCCAAAAAATCACTTACACAACTGGCCCAATTATTTGGGGCGAGGCTGGCACTAACGGTCAACATGCTTTCTATCAGTTAATTCATCAAGGCAACAAGTTAATTCCATGTGACTTTTTAGTCCCTGTTCATAGTCAATATAAAATTGGTGATAATGGGGATGAGCATCACAAAATATTAGTCTCTAACATCCTTGCACAGACCAAAGCGTTGATGCAAGGAAAGACAGCAAAAGAAGTAAAAGTTGAACTTGAAGAACAAGGCCTAGATCATCACTTAATCATGGAGTTGATGCCTCACCGCGTTTTCGGAGGCAATCGACCAACTAACACCATTATGATTGATGAGCTTACGCCCAAAGCACTTGGTAAATTAATTGCACTCTATGAACATAAGATTTTTGTTCAGGGCATCATATGGAATATCAATTCATTTGATCAGTGGGGCGTGGAATTTGGCAAACAAATTGCCCAAAAAATTCTACCTCAATTATCTGGTACAAATAAAGTTACTGACCATGATGGATCTACAAATAGCCTCATTAATTATTTTAAAGAAAAGACAAAGCACTAAGGTTGATTTGTGGAGTGTGGGCAATAAAAAAGGCAGATACTCATCTGCCTTTTTTATTTATTCATTACAGTTAATGCAAACTGATGCCCTTAAACAAAGATTGCGTCATCGATGCTCCAAACTTTCTTGCGACACGGTCAGCCAAACCTTCCGTAGCTGTAAAATCGACGATATTTTCTTGTTTAATCACTTCCCGTGCCACGTACTCATAACTTCCCAATTCATCAGCAAGACCCATTTTTATTCCTGCTTCACCACTCCAAAACAAACCACTAAAAGTTTCAGGCGTTTCCTTCAATCGACTACCACGACCATCACGGACAACTTTGATAAATTGCTGATGGACTTCATTTAACATCGCTTGGGCTAATACTTTATGTTTGGGGTTAACAGGCGAGAATGGATCTAGCATGGCTTTATTTTCTCCTGCAGTCATTAGACGACGCTCAACACCAAACTTTTCCATGGCACCAGTAAAACCAAACCCATCCATCAGCACCCCAATAGAGCCGATGATACTGGCTTTATCCACATAGATTTTGTCTGCCGCGACAGCGATGTAGTAGCCGCCTGAGGCACATACATCCTCAACAACCGCATAAACTGGAATATCGGGATGAAGTTTGCGTTGGCGTTTTATTTCGTCATTAATGATACCTGCCTGCACGGGACTGCCGCCAGGACTATTAATACGCAGAATTACACCCTTTGTATGCTTATTTTCATAGGCATCATGCAAGCTAGCAATCACCGAATCTGCATTCACTTCATCATGGCTTCCAATTTCCCCCTGAATATCAATTAATGCAGTGTGATCTTCAGAACTATGGCCACTGGTCCCGCCTATCCAATTCAACATGTAGAACAAAATTAAAAATAAATAAATCAGAGTTAACGTTTTAAAGAAAATACTCCAAAAACGATTACGTCTTTGTTCCTTAATTGCCTGGAAGGCCAACTTCTCTAGCGTCTCGCGTTCCCATGTGGAATTTTTTTGTTCAGAATCAGACATACTGCTCTTTCTTAAAAATGAATCTATTTAAATTTGATCTAGTGTAATTGAAACTACACCACCTTGTTCAGTCACGGCAATTTGCTTTAATGTTTTACCCTGACATGGTCCTGAAATGCAATGTCCCGTTTTCGGATCGTATTGGGCACCATGGGTAGCACATATCAGATAACTTTGATCCTTCGTAAAAAAATCACCCTCATTCCAATCCAATTCAACAGGCAAATGGGCGCATTGATTCATGTACCCGTAAGCTTTGCCCTCAAAACGGACAACAAATGCTGATGACTGTTCAGTCTTCTCAGGGATAGTAAATCGAACACCACCACCCTTTTCCTGGAGATCTTCACTTTTACATATAATCAGTTGCTTACCCATCATTAAACGTTGACGTTCAGCCAAGCAGCCAACTGGCCAAAATTAGAAAAAACTTCAATTGGCTCATGAGGTTGCAACCTATCAAGCGGATGTGCCCCAAATGTCACCCCCAATCTAGCAACATTGGCATTTTGAGCCATTTGCAAATCAAAGCTGGTATCCCCTATCATCAAAGTCCGATCCGGCTCCGTCCCCGCCTCTTCCATTAACTCCAAAATCATTTGCGGATGTGGCTTGGAATGACATTCGTCAACACAGCGTGTTGCAATAAAATGTTGTTGTATCCCGCTATTATTAAGCGCCCTATTTAAACCTCTTCGACCTTTTCCTGTTGCAACACCTAGCTGAATACCCTTAGCTACTAAATCCTCAATCGTTTCACGTACACCATCGAATAGTGGAATATTATTCTCCCCTAATCCATAGTGAAATGTGTACCGCGCTGTTAGATCAGCCAATTGCGCGTCAGGAATTTGTCCGAATAGCTCATAAATTGCCTCACGAAAACCTAAACCTATAATCCCACTCGCATCTTCCTGACTGGGCATAGGCAATCCAACCTCAATAGCCCCTTTGCATATTGCATCAATAATCAATTGGGTAGAATTAGCCAAGGTGCCGTCCCAATCAAAAATGATTAAATCATAATTATTCTGCATCTCTTTACTTAACTCTCTGTGGCAAATTTTTGAAGAAACTTTTCTAATTCAGGAGGAAGCGGCGCTATCAACTTGAGCTTCTCCTTGGAGATAGGATGTTTGATATTCGTTTCGGCTGAATGTAAAAACATGCGTTTTAACCCACTTTTTTGCAATGTCTTATTAAGCGCAAAGTCGCCATATTTATCATCGCCGACAATCGGAAAGCCAAGATGGGCTAATTGCACACGAAGTTGATGAGTTCGACCAGTAATTAACTGAGCCTCTAGCAAAGTATAATCAGCGTAATGTTTAATGAGATGAAATATTGTCTCAGAGAGTTGGCTCTCATCCTCAGCCCTTGGATCAGGTCGACCTGTCACGACGCTTACGCGGCGCTCACCGTTATCAAGTAAATATTTTTGCAACTGCAAGATGACGTGTTTCTTTTTCTCAGTCCAATGGCCCTTCACCAACATAAAATAACGCTTATCCATCTGATTACGTCGCATCGCTTCATGGAGCGCGACTAAAGCAGAACGTTTTTTTCCGACCATTAACACTCCAGATGTTTCACGATCTAGTCGGTGAACGAGTTCTAAAAATTTCGCTTGCGGACGCTCTAGCCTAAGCTGTTCAATCACACCCTTGCTTACGCCGCTCCCTCCATGAACCGCCATGCCAGCGGGCTTATCAAGTACAAGCATTGCATCATCCTCAAAGATAATGCATTTTTCTAACCTTGGTGTGACTGGTTTTTGTACTTCAATATCGACCTGGGTAACGGTGGCACGAATCGGAGGGATGCGAACTAAGTCACCCATTGAGAGTTTGTATGTCGCGTCTACGCGCTTTTTATTGACCCTAACTTCGCCGCTGCGCAGAATACGATAAAGGTGGCTTTTAGGAACACCTTTGAGGGTTTTGGTAAGGAAGTTGTCAATGCGCTGCCCTTCACTTGCTTCATCAATTTCAATAAATGCAGCACTTGATTCACTAATTTCATTACTTATTTTGCTTAAATTTGTCATCTCACCTATACTACGAAACTCTTGAAGTAAATGCGCTAAGCGCTTCTTCAATGAATGAATTTTTAAAGTCTTAAAAAATACCTTGGTTAATCTCGCTCGCCAAATAAAATAAGTAGCGATTATGTACTAAATATTTAAGCGCTCAAGCCGCTGCGGATGAATTGCGATACCTTAGAGTATTAGCGATGGCGCGACCTGGAAATGCTAGCAATTGAATTTTAGCTGATATGTCAGCTAAACCGAATCTAAATTAAAAGACAGAACAAAAGCAATCGGGCTTAAAAAAACACAAAACGAATTACTTCGTTAACAAATTCAATCTGATAAGAATAAAAATCGTTTCAGATTATACGGTGAAAAACTTTAATTAAAGTAATCACCTGCTAACAATGGCACAAACAATTGCCACTTGTAATAAAGTTAGCAAAGTAATTGATTGGGTGTTCAATCAAGCCTCTGCAAGTTTCTGGCAGTCAAACTGCTGGTGTAGTGTTAACAACACGCTGATAATGGCATTAACCTACATATTCATACCTAGCCCTTCCACACTGCTACTCACTTAGCAACATCTGCAAACCTGCCATGAGCGCAGGAGTTATACAATGAAACGCATGTTATTTAATGCAACCCAGTCTGAAGAACTGCGCGTTGCCATCGTCGACGGTCAAAAACTGATCGACCTCGATATCGAATCTGCTGGTAAAGAACAACGTAAAAGTAATATTTACAAAGGCGTGATTACACGCATTGAGCCATCTTTAGAAGCTGCTTTTGTTAATTACGGCACAGACAGGCACGGATTCCTTCCATTTAAAGAAGTGGCACGTAGCTACTTCCAGAACGATGTAGATGGTGGGCGTGCACGAATCCAGGACGTCCTTAAAGAGGGTCAAGAACTCATCGTTCAGGTAGATAAGGACGAACGTGGCAACAAAGGTGCCGCGCTAACCACTTTCATATCACTGGCAGGTCGCTACCTCGTTCTAATGCCTAACAATCCTCGTGGCGGCGGCGTATCTCGCCGTATCGAAGGCGAAGACCGTAACGAACTTCGTGACATCATGGCGCAGTTAGAAGTACCTAACGGAATGAGTATCATTGCACGTACGGCTGGTATTGGTCGGAACCTCGAAGAGTTACAATGGGACTTGAGCTACTTACTGCAGCTCTGGACAGCTGTTGAGAGTGCATCAACTATCCAAAATGGCCCATTTTTGATCTATCAAGAAGGCAGCCTAGTAATCCGCGCTATTCGCGACTACTTCCAACCAGACATCGGTGAAATACTGATTGATACCCCGGACATTCATGAACAAGCTATTCAGTTCATGAACCACGTCATGCCAGGCCATGTAGCCCGCGTTAAGCTCTACCAAGATGAAACACCATTGTTCTCTCGCTTCCAAATTGAACACCAAATTGAAACGGCTTTCTCGCGCGAAGTTCGACTCCCTTCTGGTGGTGCGATCGTTATTGACCACACCGAAGCCTTGGTTTCTGTAGACGTCAACTCAGGCCGTTCAACAAAAGGCAGTGATATTGAGCACACCGCCTTCAATACAAACCTAGAGGCTGCTGAAGAGGTTGCCCGTCAATTACGTTTACGTGATTTGGGCGGTTTAGTTGTCATCGACTTCATCGACATGGAAAGCCAGCGCAATCAACGTGACGTTGAAAACCGCTTACGTGACGCATTGCATTATGACCGAGCCCGCGTCCAAACAGGCAAGATTTCAAGATTCGGCTTGCTGGAGCTATCTCGTCAACGATTACGTCCTAGCTTGGGTGAAGCAAACCATATCCCTTGCCCACGTTGTCATGGTACTGGCCATATCCGTGGAATTGAATCCACAGCTCTTCACATCTTGCGAATCACGCAAGAAGAGGCAATGAAAGAAAATAGCAAGGCCATCCAAGTGCAGCTTCCTGTTGAAGCAGCAACATTCTTGCTCAATGAGAAGCGTGCTGAGATTCATAAAATTGAACAACGTACTGGCGTTGAAGTGGTATTAATTCCAAACATTCATATTGAAACGCCAAACTACACAATCACTCGTATCAAGAGCGATGATAGTGCAGAGGACGGCACAAGAAGCTACCAAATGGTTGAGCTGCCTACGGAGGAAGAAATTCATAACCACGCTGCGCCAGAAATCAAAAGCGTCAAACAAGTTGCTGCCGTTCGTGGAATTACGCCTGCAGCGCCAGCTCCTATTAGTGTAGAAAAAATTGAAAAAGAATTATCACTATTCGCACGCATCAAAAATTGGTTAGGCGGCCTAACTAAAACAGAAGAACCAAAACCTGAAGCTCGTGAACAAAACGGACGCCGTGACAATAATCGCAATCGCAACCGCAATCGCAACCGTAATGAACGTAGCGACCGAGTCAATCCGAATGCCGCTAATAACCAAGGTGATCGTCCACAGCGCAATCAGGAAGCCCGTCAACAGAAACCACAACAACCGAGACCTGAACGCGTTGAACGTGAAAAACCACAATCGGCTCCTCAAAATAATCAGGATATTACCCCTGCCGAGCAAAATACTGAGCAACGTGAACCCAGAAACCGCCGAGGCCGTAATGGTCGCCGTGATCGTGGACCGCGCCAAGATCGCACGACGAACGATCGTCCGTTTGTTGAGAACGAACAATTGATCGAAAACAAAGGCACGCCCATTCAAGAAGCTCCAGCTCAGGTGCCGGCAAATGAAACAAAAGCAATCGTTGAAAACAAGATTGCCGAAACGAATAAGCCTCTGAATGCTGGCAAATCCGCACAAAAAACTGAAGCTATTGAGGTTGTAACGACTAATACACCAAGTTCAGAAATTGCAGCTGATACCAGCGTCGAAAAGCCAACAAAAGTGGCTGCAGAGAAAAAACCTCGTCCTCGCAAGCCTGCGGCAAAAGCTAAACCTGTAGATCTTGCCGCTAGTGGATTACAGTTAGTCGAAACAAAAGCTGACGCTAAGGCTACTACTGTCGCTGTTGAGGCCGTAGCCCCAAAGAAACCGCGTAAGGCTGCCGCATGGCAAAAAAAGGCTGACGATGCTGCTAAAGATGAGCCTTTAGTCATCGTTCAAACACAAAAGTAATTAGCTCTATAATAAAAAAGCCCCGATTAATCGGGGCTTTTTTTGATCTATGCTTGGACTAAGTGAGGTCCGGCACCTCAGCCCCATAAAACTTTGCCTTGAGCTTTTTAAGTTGGTCTCTAAATTCTGCCGCCTTCTCAAATTCGAGATTCTTGGCACTATCATGCATGCCTTTTTCAAGTCGTTTCATCTCTTTAAGTAACTGCTTCTCACTAAGCTGATCATAATTCGCTTGATCCTGAGCCGCCTTGCGTTCACGCGCAGCATCATCTTTATCGTAGACCCCATCAATAATGTCTTTAATGCGCTTCACAATGCCCTTAGGCGTGATGCCATGTTCAAGGTTAAATGCAATCTGCTTAGTACGACGACGCTGCGTTTCATCCATCGCAAGCTTCATAGAACGGGTGATGCTATTGGCATAAAAAATGACCTTACCATTAAGATTACGCGCTGCCCTTCCCGCTGTTTGAATTAAAGACCGCTCAGAACGAAGGAATCCCTCCTTGTCTGCATCTAATACCGCCACCAGGGAAACTTCTGGAATATCTAAGCCCTCACGAAGTAAGTTAATCCCGACCAAGACATCAAACTCACCTAGACGTAAGTCGCGAATAATTTCCACCCGCTCAACGGTATCGATATCTGAGTGCAAGTAACGCACCTTGATGCCGTGCTCACTTAAATAGTCAGTTAAATCTTCAGACATCCGTTTGGTTAATGTAGTGGCTAATACACGCTCACCCACTTCGACCCTGAGTTTGATCTCAGAGAGCAAATCGTCCACTTGCGTGTCCGCAGGCTTCACAAAGATCTCAGGATCAACCAAGCCCGTTGGTCTTGCCACTTGTTCTACTACTTGTTGCTGATGATTAGCCTCGTAGTCTGCCGGCGTGGCCGAAACAAAGACTGTTTGGCGCATAATCTTTTCAAATTCTTCAAACTTTAGGGGGCGGTTATCTAAGGCCGATGGCAATCTGAACCCATAGTCCACTAGGTTCTCCTTGCGAGATTTATCACCCTTATACATCGCACCGATTTGAGGAACAGTCACATGACTCTCGTCCATGATCATGATCGCGTTCTTCGGTAAGTAATCGATGAGAGTTGGGGGTGGATCCCCAGGAGAGCGGCCAGAGAGATGCCTAGAGTAGTTCTCAATCCCCTTACAGAAACCAATTTCGTTGAGCATTTCCAAATCAAAACGCGTACGCTGCTCGATTCGCTGCGCTTCGACCAGCTTTCCGTTCTTAATGTAAAAATCAACGCGATCCTTAAGCTCGTGCTTAATTTTCTCCATGGCACGGATTGTAGTCTCACGTGGCGTCACATAATGACTCGATGGATAGATTGTATAGCGTGCAATCTTGTTGAACATCTGCCCAGTGAGCGGATCAAACATAGTAATTGACTCGACCTCGTCATCGAATAGTGAGATGCGCACAGCAGTCTCGCTATTCTCGGCCGGAAAGACGTCGATCACATCGACACGCACACGAAAGGTTCCTCGAGAAAAATCAAAGTCATTACGATCGTACTGCATACCAACTAACCTTAAGATAGCATCACGCTGACTTAGTTTTTCACCCTGCTGAAGGTGCAAAACCATCCCATGGTAATCGACAGGATCTCCGATGCCATAAATGGCAGAAACAGATGCTACGATGATGGCGTCCTCACGTTCAAGAAGCGCCTTGGTTGCAGAAAGGCGCATCTGCTCAATATGCTCATTAATGCTAGAGTCTTTTTCGATAAACAAATCACGCGATGGGACGTAGGCCTCAGGCTGATAGTAATCGTAGTATGAAACAAAGTACTCCACCGCGTTATTTGGAAAGAACTCCCTAAACTCCGAATACAATTGAGCAGCCAATGTCTTATTAGGCGCCATCACAATAGCGGGTCTACCTGTGCGCGCAATTACATTGGCCATGGTGTAAGTTTTACCAGAACCCGTCACGCCCAATAGCGTCTGATACTTCATTCCAGACTCAATGCCGGCAGTTAACTTTTCTATTGCCTGCGGCTGATCACCAGCCGGAGGGAATGGCTGATGAAGCTGATACTTGCTATTGGGAAAAGTAACAATCAATTTAGGACGCCTTTGAGGAATAATGCTATTTTAACAGGCATCGAACTTTATGTTCGACTCTTGGTCAAGGATAGGACGTCTTAATTTAAACGTTATAAGATCAATAAAGCCTCTGGGGTATGACATGAAAAATATTAAAAAAGTCTTCATCTTGTTTATCTTTTTGTTGACCAGCCTTGCACCTACCGCCTACGCATTCAATCAAGAAAAATTACTAGGTTCATTCTTCTCAATTGTCATGATTCGCGGCTACAACCCAGATGGCAGCATGGCTTATGGGTCGGGTGTGATCGTCGCTAAAAATAAGGTTCTCACCAATTGTCATATATTCAGGCAGTCTAAGGAGCCCTGGATTTCTCGTGGAGAAGATAGCTTCACCATCGCCTCGATTCAAGCGGACAGATACCACGACCTATGCCTCATTACCGCGGATAACCTCCCCTTCCCACCAGCTGAAGTTGGTAGCGTTAACGATATGAAGAAGGGGGATGAAATTATCGCTATTGGTCACTCAAGCGCCTCTCCAGCCCCCATCACCTCATTTGGCGCCTTAAAGTCCGTCTATCCGTTCGATGGTGCTAATGTAATTCGGAGCTCAGCACGCTTTGCGATGGGCGCAAGCGGCAGCGGTCTCTTTGATGGACAGGGCCGTCTGATTGGGATTAACACATTTAAAACCCCAGGCCGAAATGCTTACTTCTATGCGCTCCCGGTTGAATGGATTGCACAGCTTGAAAAACAACCAGCCGAGACGAGCTACCCCATCGACGGTAAAACTTTCTGGGAGGAAGATGATGCACACAAACCCCTGTTCATGCAGGTCGCCGAACCAGAGATCCAAGAAGAATGGACAAGACTAGGTAACATCGCGAATCAGTGGGTCCTTAAGGAGCCAAACAATACTGAGGCTTGGTATGAGTTAGGCATGGCTCAGGAGCACACCAACCTCAAAGTTGAGGCTGAAAAATCTTACCGTCATGCGCTCATGCTTAGCCAGGGTAATATTGATGCGCTGTTTAGAGTGGGCGTTCTAGCTTCAGAGAAAGGCAACATCACTGAGGTTCAGGAAATTAAACTGGCCCTAACGAACGTTGACGCGGAGATCGGTGAGGAGTTCAACAAGGCGATCACCTGCGGCGATAACTGCAACAAAAAACGTTAATTTCATCAAGACGTCACATAAAACTGCGCTTCTGGTTTCAAGAGTCGCTGTTTTTGAGTAAAATTATGCATTAGCTCAAATTCATGCTCAAGGAAGTCATTTTGGAACAAGCAGCGCAGTCAATTCTTTCACAACGTGTCCAGGCCATCAAAGAATCACCAACCCTTGCGGTGACTGCTCGTGCAGCCAAACTAAAGTCTGAAGGCAAGGATATTATTGGGCTGGGCGCAGGTGAGCCAGATTTTGACACTCCTCAGCACATTAAGGATGCTGCCAAAAAAGCCATTGATAGCGGCTTTACTAAGTACACGCCGGTTGCAGGTATTCCAGGCTTAAAAAAAGCGATCGTAGCAAAATTTAAAAATGAAAATGGTTTTGACTATACGGACAAAGAGGTCATTGTCGGTGTCGGTGGTAAGCAGTGTATTTTCAACCTCGCGCTCGCGGTGCTTAACCACGGTGACGAGGTAATCGTTCCGGCTCCTTACTGGGTTTCTTATGCCGATATCGCGATGGTGGCCGGTGCGAAACCTGTGATCATAGCCTGCGGGATCGAACAGGGATTTAAGTTGCAACCTGCCCAGCTTGAGGCCGCAATCACCCCGAAGACTAAGCTCTTCATGATCAATTCTCCTTCCAACCCAACTGGCGCGGTCTATACGCTAGAAGAATTGAAGGCATTAGGCGAGGTGCTTAAACGCCACCCGCAAGTGTTAGTGGCGACCGACGACATGTACGAACATGTTAACCTTACCGGCGAGAAATTCTACAACATTCTGAACGCAACCCCTGAACTCAAATCTCGATGCATCGTACTTAATGGGGTATCTAAAGCCTATTCGATGACAGGCTGGCGTATTGGTTACGCTGCAGGCCCTGCCTACATCATCAAGGCGATGGAGATTCTTCAGTCACAATCAACCTCCAACCCGACCTCGATCTCTCAAGTTGCAGCGCAGGCCGCTTTAGAAGGACCTCAGGAATGCATAGAACCGATGGTCTCGGCATTTATTGAACGCCATACCTACGTGGTTAATCGTTTTAACAGAATGCGCGGCCTTAAGTGCCTTCATGCTGGTGGTGCATTTTACGCCTTCCCAGACGCAAGGGTTGCGATAAACAACCTTAAGCAAGAGGGCAAAATCACTGAAGCCAATGACATGGCGCTTTCTGAGTACCTCCTTGAACAGGTAGGCGTTGCCGTGGTCCCAGGCTCTGCATTTGGTGCGGAGGGATACTTCAGGATTTCTTTTGCAACATCGATGGACAATCTAAGGGACGCACTAGACCGTATTGAAAAGGCGCTGTCGTAATAAATTAAGCCAACTTTTTCAAAGTAAGGAACAAATTGATGCGCCATTGAGTCAACCAAAAGGTTGGACAAATAAACATCAGGGAAATTTAAATGCTCACTTGGGAAAGTATTCAAAAACTTGTAAGTCAAGGTAATCTGACACCAGACAGACGCTTAGTAAAGACTGGCGCGCAATGGAAAAAACTTCTATCAGACGAGGTTTATCATGTGACTCGCAACGCTGGCACAGAACGCCCATTCAGCTCACCCATGTGCACCCATTTTGAGGCAGGCATTTACGCTTGCGCCTGTTGCGACACCCTCCTTTTCGATTCAACTGAAAAATTCGACTCCGGCACTGGCTGGCCATCCTTTACGCAGCCAATTAAAGAAAATACCGTTGCCTACTACTTAGATGACAGCCTCGATAGAAGTCGTATAGAAATTACTTGCAACACTTGCGACGCTCACCTGGGTCACGTATTTCCTGATGGACCAGTGCCCAGCAGATTACGCTACTGTGTTAACGCACTCTCTTTGCAACGAAAGAGTTAACCTAATACTTGCTTGAGCTTATCAAGCGCAAGCAAGACGTTCTCTTGTGTTGTGCCAATATTCATCCGCATAAAACCACTGCCTCCCTGGCCAAACAATGTGCCAGGCGATAAAGCCAGCTTCGCCTGCTCAAGAAACAATTGCCGAAGCAGTTCATCGCTAAGTTCCAATTGACGACAATCCAGCCACAACAAATAAGTACCTTGTGCCGGAACAACGGTAATTTTAGGTAAATGTTTTTTTACGTAGGTCATGACCATATCACGCGTTTCATGAAGGTATGCTAACAAAGCACTCAACCAATCATGTCCATCACGATAAGCAGCCTCAAAAGCAACTAAACTAAATGGATTAGTTACCGATACGCCTGTTGCAGTTAAGTGCGCTTGAATCGCTTTACAATGAGGCGCATGCGGAATAATTAAAGCTGACAATCCCAGTCCAGGGATGTTAAATGTCTTGCTCGGTGCAACAGCTGTTATCAGACTATCTTGTTCTTCATCTAATGTGCCCATCACATGATGCTTAGCATCCTGATACACCAAATCCGCATGAATCTCGTCAGCCAAAATAATCAGATGATATTGTTTTGCAATCTCTAATAGTCTTTGCAACTCCGGTTTACTCCACACTCGACCAACTGGATTATGCGGGGAGCAGAACAATAAAATCTTCGCCTGTTTTGCACACGCCTCAAAATGCTCAAAGTCTATTGCATAGTTAGAGTTACCAAGGCTATCGACCGTTAAAACAAGCGGATTTTCAATCAAACGCCTTCCCGTATGATTGGCTACCGACAAAAATGGGAAATACACTGGAGGCTGAACGATAACACCATCATGTTGATTGGTAAGCGCCGTCACCACCAAACTCAACGAGGGCACAACCCCTGGCGTTAGGACAATCCATTCACGCTTAATATGCCAATTGTGCTTAACGCGCATCCAATCAATCAGCGCATCATAAAGCGATTCTGGCGCCATGCTATAACCATAAATCGGATGCTTAGCCCTCGCCTGTAATGCATGAATAACGGCATCAGGCGCGGCAAAGTCCATATCAGCCACCCACATCGGCTGAACATCTATTCTGCCAAAAGTTTGTAGTAAGCCATCATATTTGAGCGACTGTGTGCCCTGACGATTAATGACCTGATCGAACTGCTTGGTCACCGAATGCGCTTCCACAAAGTCACTTCAGACAATGTATGTTGAAATTTATGTTGGGTCTCACGAATCACAAAAGGCACCTTCAAAGGCTGATTCACAAGCTCAAAGTGTTGACCCAGCAATGCCTTTAGGCCATCAAGCGTGGTGACATTTTCCCCATCACGTTTAAAGCCACCAATCCACTCTTCGCGCGGCGTGTGCTCTTCTAACCAAGTGTAAGGTGAGGTGATCATTAATATCCCGCCAATATTAAGTCTGTTGTGAATTGCATTTAAGAAATGTCTTGGGCTATACAAGCGGTCAATTAAATTCGCCGCTAAAATCAAATCATACCCCGTAAAGTTGGGTTTTAGATTACAAGCATCGCCCTGCCAAAAATCTACCTTGTTTGCCAGGCCATCTAAACCCAAGTCAGCTAAGGTTCGCTCTTGATAGCTCACTAAATCGCCTTCAGTGGCCATGGTGTAACGTAAAACCCCCTGCTGGGCTAGTTTGAGTGCTAAACCAATAAACCTAGCTGAAAAATCAATGCCTGTGACGTGATCAAAATGTTTAGCCAATTCAAAGGTTGCACGGCCAGTAGCGCAGCCTAAATCCAATGCAGTTCTCATTGGCTGACCTTGCATCACTTCAATCGCCAGTTCGCTCAATGCTTTAGGGAAGTTAGGAACGCCATAGTAGGTATCTCCATAATGAAACTCAGCATATTCTGATAGCTGCTTGTCATCCTCGTAATGAGATGAATGGTCTTCAATAGGGGTTTCCGTGACGATATAACGAAAGCCCGCATGTTGAAAAAAGTGGCGACGAAACGCGTAGCGTGCGCTTTTCAAGGCCTCATTACCCGTCGCTACCCAGGAGCCGCCCTTGATTAAATTATGACGGCCATCATACGTTGGGGTAGTGAAGTCATCGTAAATAGGATGCACCCTAAAACCGTCGAAGGGGAAAATCGGCGTCTCGGTCCATTGCCACACATTGCCCACCACATCAAACAGCTCGCCGTGCACAAACTTATTGACGGGGCAAGACGAAGCAAAATGGCCTAGATACAGGTTCGCTTCTTCGCCATTAAAAACAGCCTCGTCAGACAGACCGGCCTCTTCGTAAAGGCTACACCATTCAGCTTCAGTTGGCATCCTTACCGACACACCTAATTGTTCTGTTTTCCAATGACAAAAGGCCTTCGCCTCGTGATAATTCACTTCAGCAGGCCAACTCCAGGGCATGGAGATTTCCTCTGCCATCACCCTCAATTTCCATTCAATACCCTGCCTAACCCAAAAAGTGGGGTGGGTAGCATTAGCATACTTTTTCCATGCAAGACCTTCTTCCGCCCAGTAGTCGTCATTGGCATAACCGCCCGCCTCAACAAAGACAAGAAACTCAGCGTTAGATGTTAAATATTTTGCGGCTTTAAAGGCTGGGCAATGCTTCTCAAAAACGCCATATTCGTTATCCCAGCCATAGGTTTCATCTCGCTTACCAAGTATGACATCACGCGCTTTGATATTTACTAGGGTATTGGTTGGTGCTGGGGATTGCTGCTCGGAACAAATCGACCAATTCGGTGAGGGCTTCACATACTTTAATTCATGCTGACGAACCAGCACTGAACTCGTTTCTAAGTGGATTCGCTCATGCTCAATTCCCATTAAAATGACCCACCAAGGGCTGTCCCAATCGATGGGCAAGTTGAGTGGCAATTCAGAAATCAATGCGTCAACGACTTGGCGAACCTCGGCACGATATGCCTTTACCTCGTGCACTTGAGGCCAGTCATAATTTTGATCGTTGACATCATCCCAACCCATTTCATCCACACCGACGGCAAACATGGACTCGAACTTGGGATTAACACGCTTAGAAATGAGTCCCGACAGGATGAGTTTATTAATAAAGAATGTAGTGGTATGGCCGAAATAAAAGATCAGCGGGTGACGTAAGCTAATCGGCTTAACAAAAAAAGCCTCATCCGACGCCAAGCTATCAAACAAACTTTCATATAGGTCAGCCGTTTGATGGAAGGAGGCCCTTATTTGCGCCCTGAGTAGTTCGGTGGATGTTTGATTAAGTTTGATACTACGATTTAATAGTTGGTCCATACACTCATCAGTTAGAATTTTATTAAAAACAGTGCTTCGCATAACGCGTAAAAGCCGTTGCTATTGCATTACATTGACAACAACTCACTAGAAGCGTTCTGAGATTGTTGCACGCGCCACATTTCAGCATATCTTTGCCCCAACGCAAGCAGTGACTCGTGCGTCCCACGCTCAATTATAGCGCCCTCCTCCATCACTAAAATTTGGTGGGCATGAGTAATCGTTGAAAGCCGATGCGCGATAATGAGGGTCGAACGGTTACGCGCCAAGTCATTCAGTTCGTTTTGGATTGACCGCTCCGTTTCAGAGTCCAGCGCAGATGTCGCCTCATCAAATATCAGCAACGCAGGATGCTTGAGCAGCGTCCTTGCAATCGCCACTCGCTGTTTTTCGCCACCCGAGAGCTTGAGACCACGCTCACCCACCGCGCTTTGATAACCATCCGGCAGGCTTTCAATGAAGTCATGAATTTGCGCCGACTTCGCGGCTGATTCTATCTCTGATTGCGTCGCACCAGGCTTGCCGTAAGCAATGTTATAGCCGATCGTGTCGTTAAACAGCACCGTGTCTTGGGGCACAATGCCAACCACTTGACGCAATGTGGCTTGCTGAACGTCTTGAATGTTCTGGCCATCAAATAAAATAACACCCGCTTGCACATCATAAAATCGGAACAAAAGGCGTGACAACGTGCTTTTCCCAGCACCGCTGTGACCTACTACCGCGGTGGTTTGACCAGGCAAAATTTCAAAAGAGACCTGGTTCAATATTTGACGGTTAGGCTCGTAGTGGAAAGAGACGTCTCTAAAAACTACATGCGGGCCAAGGGAAGATGAATGAACTACCAACGGCAAGGCGTTGGGCTTGTCTGCGATCTCCTGATGTGTTTCAA
>CAIVUE010000069.1 GCA_903909015.1 uncultured Methylophilaceae bacterium | reverse complement strand
GGTCATATTCCATCTGGCCAGCTTCTTCCCATGTTGGTCGTCCAAGTAAGGAAGTAGTCTCTTCACGTGACATGCCAGTTTCTAAAACGTTTTGCTCAAGGTCGTAGGCCATATCCCCACGATGGCAAGTTTTTTCTGCGCTGCTTGTCGCAGTAATCCATGCCACTTGATTGAATTGGTCATGGCCGAACTCTAAGCAATCCTTCATTGCCCACCAACCAAAAAATGCAATGGTGGCTAACCCCGCTATGATGGCTGAAGCCCAAGCGATAATGACGAATATTCTTGTGATGTCGTTTTCTTTGGTATCGCTCATCTTAATCATTCCAGTCATTTCTTAAATTTTACGAAGTGCGAGAGTGGTTAGTTGGGATGAATTTTGCCCATGTCAATCAAGGTCGCGGATCACATTGTTAAAGTCATCCACGTCTTGGAAGCTACGATACACCGAGGCGAAACGGATGTAGGCGACTTTATCCATTGCTTTGAGTTCTTGCATGACGCTTTCGCCCAATGCTCGCGCCATAATTTCTCGTTCACCTTGACCAAGAATCTTTTGCACGATGTGCTCTATGGCTCTGTCTACATAATCAGTAGGCACTGGGCGTTTGTGTAGGGCGCGGGTAAAGGAGCTGCGCAATTTGTCACGACTAAATTCTTCGCGCGTGCCATTTTGCTTGACCACTTGCGGTAAATGTAATTCCGCAGTTTCGTAGGTGGTAAAACGTTTGTCACAGGCTGCACAGCGACGACGACGACGGATAGAGTCGCCCTCGTCATTGACCCGTGAGTCAATGACCTGGGTATCGTCAGCACTGCAAAAAGGACATTTCATTTAATGTTTAAGCGCCGTAGACGGGGAAGCGTGAAGTCAATGCATGAACCTTTGCTTTTGTTGCGGCAATGACCGTTTCGTCAGTTGGATTGTCAAGCACGTCAGCAATTAGGTTAGCCACTTGCCTTGCTTCTTCTTCCTTGAATCCGCGCGTCGTAATGGCTGGGGATCCAATACGGATTCCAGAAGTCACAAATGGACTTTCTGGATCGTTAGGGATGGAGTTCTTATTCACAGTAATATGCGCTAAGCCCAATGCGGCATCTGCTGCCTTACCTGTTAAGCCTTTAGGTCGCAAATCGACTATATATACATGCGATTCTGTGCGGCCAGAAATAATACGTAAACCACGTTTTGCTAACTCTTCTGCCATGACACTCGCGTTCTTCAACACTTGTGTTTGATAGGTTTTAAACTCAGGTTGCAATGCCTCTAAGAACGCGACCGCTTTTCCAGCAATCACGTGCATGAGGGGACCGCCTTGTAAGCCAGGGAATACGTAAGAGTTAATAGATTTTTCAAACTCTGCCTTGGCTAAAATGATGCCGCCTCGTGGACCGCGTAAAGTTTTGTGGGTCGTGGAGGTCACAAAGTCAGCGTGCGGCACTGGGTTAGGGTATACGCCAGCAGCAATTAGACCTGAGTAGTGCGCCATATCGACCATGAAATAGGCGCCTACTTTCTTAGCGATGGCGGCCATTCTTTCCCAGTCAAAACGCAGGGCATAAGCTGAAGCACCGCCAATCAATAATTTTGGTTTACATTCAACGGCAATGCGTTCCATTTCATCATAGTCAATTTCTTCTTTGTCATTTAAACCATAAGGAACGATATTAAATAACTTGCCTGATAGATTGGCAGGTGAGCCGTGGGTCAAGTGGCCGCCGTGACCAAGGTTCATCCCCATCACCGTATCGCCTGGTTTTAAGATGGAGAAGTAGACGGCCTGGTTGGCTTGTGAGCCAGAGTGCGGTTGAACGTTAGCATATTCGGCGCCGTATAGTTTTTTAATGCGATCAATCGCAAGCTGCTCGATTTGGTCAACAAATTCACAACCACCGTAAAAACGTTTTCCCGGATAACCTTCAGCATACTTGTTAGTAAGCTGTGAGCCTTGGGCTTCCATCACCGCCGGGCTAGTGTAATTTTCAGAAGCAATCAGCTCAATATGCTCATCTTGGCGTACGCGCTCAAGTTCTACAAAATTGGCTAAATCATGATCTACAACGCTCAACGTTTTTGCCTTGCTAAACATATTCAACTTTCTTAAATGCATTAAAAATGGATTAGGATATTTTATCATAACAGCCATGATTTCACCTTCCCTCTTGACCATGCCGGCGCTGTATAATTCACCATAATTTGATATTTAATGAGGAATGCATGATGAAGTGGACTGATGTGCAACAAATTGCCGAAGCTTTATACGATGTACACCCAGATATTGACCCGAAAACTATCCGTTTTACGGACTTGCATAGCTGGGTGATGGCCTTGGATGGCTTTGAAGATGCCCCGAACAATAGCAATGAAAAGATCTTAGAAGCTAT
>CAIVUE010000068.1 GCA_903909015.1 uncultured Methylophilaceae bacterium | reverse complement strand
GCCGCCGCCGCCGCACCACCGCGAGTTTTTGCGATGCTTGCAACAGCAACGTCAGTACCATGTGCCAATTGAACAAACTCAACGCCCTTAGGCAGCTTAATTTCCGACAAGTGAACGGAGTGTCCCATTTCTAGCGTTGCCAGATCAACTTCAATGAACTCTGGCAAGTCTTTTGCTAAGCAGCTCACATCAGCTTCAGTAGCAATGTGCGCTACGATGCCGCCGCCAATTTTTACGCCTGGAGCGATTTCACCATTAATGAAGTGCAATGGCACTTTAACGTGAATTTTTTCTGATGCGCTAACACGTTGAAAGTCGATATGTTGAATAGTGTTACGCACTGGATGCATTTGATAGTCACGCAATAATACAGACTCTTTTTTACCATCAAGGTTAAGCGTCAAGATAGAAGCGTGAAATGCTTCATGGCGGAATTCCATGAACAACGCTTTCATATCAAATTCAACGCTTACCGCATCCTTGCCGGCACCATAAACCACACCTGGTACTTTAGCTGAACGGCGAAGACGGCGGCTCGCACCCGTACCTTTCGCTGCACGTGTTACTGCTGAGATTTCAATAGTCATTTTTACTACTCCTAAATTTAACCAAAATTAAACTTTTGGCTTTTTAAAAACTGTTATCCGCGACCAGATAACAGGTATGTGATGTATTCGTTGTCGAACACATCGAAACTTTCATTATTCAAATAATGAGCTAACAGAGTCCTCGTTACTTATCCGGCGAATGGTTTCCGCCATCAATTTACCAACGCTTAACTGCCTAATTTTATTACATGCAAGGGCATCTTTACGTAAAGGAATGGTATCTGTAACCACTAATTCATCGAGTTCAGATGCGCTAATTCGGTCTATAGCCGAGCCAGAAAGAACGGGGTGGGTGCAGTAAGCTACTACTTTTATTGCGCCTTTTTTCTTCAGCGCTGCTGCTGCCTCGCAGAGTGTATTTGCTGTGTCAACCATATCATCCATGATGACGCAGGTGCGTCCAGCAACATCACCAATGATATTCATCACTTTTGCCACATTGGCTTTTGGACGGCGTTTGTCAATAATTGCCAGGTCTGATCCCATTTGCTTAGCCAGCGCACGTGCACGAACTACTCCGCCAACATCTGGTGAAACTACCACTAGATTGTGGTGATGTTGTTTTGTGAGATCTTCTAGCAATACAGGAGATGCATAAATATTATCAACAGGAATTTCAAAAAAACCTTGGATCTGATCTGAGTGTAAATCCATGGTTAACAAACGGTTTACCCCAACACTTGTTAACATGTTTGCTATAACTTTAGCTGTGATTGCTACGCGTGCTGAACGTGGGCGTCTATCTTGGCGTGAATAGCCAAAGTAAGGAATTGCTGCTGTGATGCGACCAGCAGATGCTCGGCGCAAAGCGTCAACCATCACCATCACTTCCATAAGAGTGTCGTTAGTTGGTGCGCAGGTCGACTGAAGAACGAACACGTCTTTGCCGCGCACATTATCTTGCAATTCAACCATGACTTCGCCATCGCTAAAACGGTCAACAGTGGCACGCCCCAATTTCATACCCAAGTGTTTGACCACTTTTTCGGCAAGTTGAGGATTGGCAGTGCCTGTAAACACCATCATGTCGCCTTTGGCCACAGTGGATTCCTTTACGCTATAAAAACAAAAAAAGCGTGTAATCTTACACGCTCCGTCTTGCAATACTGGCTGGGGAAGAAGGATTCGAACCTTCGCATGCCGGAATCAAAATCCGGTGCCTTAACCAGCTTGGCGACTCCCCATTTGATCTTTACCTAAAGAGCAGGAATCAAATTATACAGTGGATGCTGTTCTAATCCGAGCGCTGCTACACAAAATATTTCAGTATTTGCAATCTCTTTTGGTTGAGCTTTTACAATGTCATTTGCATCAGCTAAATCTTTAACTGCCACAAAGACTGATGCGCCAGAACCACTCATACGTGCCTGTGAAAATTGATTTAACCAATTGAGACAAGCAGTTATTACGGGGTATTTCTGACAAGCCACCGCTTCGAGATCGTTGTGAAAAGCTTTATTTTCATCATCAAACACTAGGCTTTGTTTTCCTTTGCCGATTCTTCTTGAGTTAAGCATCTCGGAAAAGGCCGCTATTGTCGTGGGAAACGTGTTTCTTGTCAATTCCTTAGAGCTAAAAATTTCAGCAGTTGAAACATGAACTTTGGGAGCAATAATGACGAAGTGTGAGTCTGGAAGATGAATAGGCTTTATTTTTTCCCCTACACCTTCCACCCAGGCATTTTTGCCAAAAATAAAAAATGGCACATCTGCGCCCAGTTTTAGGCCTAATTCCATCAATATTGTTTTACTTAAGCCTAAATCCCAAAGGTGGTTAAGTGAAATAAGCACGGTTGCTGCGTCTGAGCTTCCACCCCCCAAACCGCCTCCCATTGGAATGTTTTTAATTAGTCCAATATCGGCACCTAGAGAGCAGCTGCAATGGGATTGCAAAAGCTTTGCAGCTCTTACGCATAAATCTTGTTCTGTTGGGATATTAGCATTTTCTGTGACGCGATGAATTTGACCATCATCACGGACTCTAACGAACACGGTGTCATGTAAATCGATCAGCCTAAATATGCTTTGTAGTAAATGATAGCCGTCATCGCGGCGTCCTGTAATATGCAAAAATAAATTGATTTTCGCTGGGGCCAAAAAAGCCTGGAAGCCTTGATTTTTAAGGTTTTCTCTTGTTAGCTGATTGTTTATGTCTGACATATGAAAATATTACTGTGCCTGAACCTAGTTATTGGCATCTAATGCTAAAAACTGTGGCGAGGTATCCCAGCTTTCGATTACAAGACGCACATTCATTTTTGGATTACGAAGATTAATTTTGCTTGGTAATGCGGGCTGTATTTCATTCTGATATTGCATGTAGCTAATTTCCCAGCCGTCTTGAGTAAATTTGCTAAGTTGCCCTGTGGTGTCCCAGGAAAAAGCACTAACAACACCATTTGCAGGGCGGCCCACAATCCAGTCCGAGAGTTTTGAAAACGGCAATCGCCAGCCAAGTGTAAGTTCAGTTAAGGTTTCGGCATCATTCGCTTTGATGGTTTTTCCATTTTGTGAAGTTAAGCTTACCCCATCAATATTTTTAACGATGGCAGCAATTTTATTGCCGAGTGGCGAATATAAATCTATCACATCATTTTCTTGGGAATGTACCCAGTGAATGTTGCCGGAAACCCCATAGCCTTCGCTTTGTACGCCCATTCTTCCCTCGATCTTAAAATCGGTCAATTTGGATATTTCAAATTGGTGCTGTTGTGCCTCGGGTGGAATGGCTGTTACTTCTGTTGCTGCCGGCGGTAGAGTTTTATTATCCGCTGAAGCTTTGCTGGTATTTACGCTTGCACAACTGGACATCAAAAAGCCAGCAATTAACAGGCAAATGCTGGCAAAGCGATGTCGGTGGATTTTCATAAATGCACCCTGAGTATGCCTTACGACTGAAATTTCTTAATGGTTTTGAGAAGCAGATCATTCTCTGGGCTTGCTTTAAGAGCCTCTGCCCAAACCTTTCTAGCTTCATCTTGCTTGCCTTGCTTCCAAAGCACTTCGCCCAAATGTGCGGCAATTTCAGTGTCATTTTGTAAGTTGTATGCTTTATTTAAGAACTCAAAAGCTTTGTCTAAATTACCCAAACGGTATTGTACCCACCCCATGCTATCCATTATGTAGTGGTCGTTTGGGCTTAGTTCGAGGGCTTTTGCAATCAGCTTGTTTGCTTCTTCTAGTTTCACATTTCGGTCTGCAAATGAGTATCCAAGAGCGTTATAAGCTTGTGCAAAGTCAGGCTTGATTTTGATGAGTTTTCGTAATTGGGTTTCAAGCACTGCAAATTGCTGCACCCGTTCAGCCGCCATAGCGTAGTCATAAATTAAATCATTAGCGTTAGGCATGTTAGAAACTGCTTTGCCTAGTAACTCATATGACTCTTGAAAGCGCTTGGCTTGTCCTAAAAGATTGGCTTGTGCCGTAATTACTTGCGCCAGTTGAGCATCGCTTAAGTTTTCCAATTCATCCAGCATTTTAATTGCGGCATCAGCGCCTTGAGTGCGTGAAATGACATTCGCCATGCTTAGTTTTGCATCAATAAATGGGCCTGTTTGTTGAGATGGTATGGTTGCTGCAGGTTGCTGCACCGAGCCATACCATTCAATTGCCTCAGTATCGTTGCCATTTTTTTCTGCAATCTGTCCTAGGTAAAGGTAGATTGCGTCTTTGTTTTTAATGTCGCTATTTAGTGCTTGTTTAAAGTACTTTTCTGCTTCAATAAAATCATTGCTTTGAACAGACAGTAAACCCACGACGACCAAAATTTCTGGATTGCTATTGGCAAGCTTAGAAAGCTTTAGGAGTTCAGGCTTTGCTTCACTAAAGCGAGATTGCTTAATTAGTATGCGCGCCAAGTTAAGGCGAGCATCGTTTGCATCTGCAGTGTCATTTAAAAAGTTGCGATAGTAGATAATGGCTTGTTCTGGCGACGAGCTGTATAAAATATCTGCCTGTTGAATTGCAGCCAACTCCCAATGTGGGCGCAATTGATTGGCTTGCGCTGTCTCGCTAAGGGCAAGATGTAGGTTGTTTGCTTGGAATGCCGCTTGTCCAATAGTGAAATGAGCTTCTGCTAATTGGGGATAAGGCGCCGCCAAGTCTTGAGCCAATTGCAATACAGCGGTTTTGTTGGCTTGGTGAGATAGCAGGCTGTTTAGATATAAAAAGCCGCTGGCACGTGTTTCTTCTTTCTCAAGCAGCTTTTGCAAAAGTGGTTTTGCTGAATTCAAATCGCCGTTAATCACATATAGTTGTGTTGTTGCTTGTTGAGCCTCAGTGGAAGTGGCATCAAGCTCTAGCCAAAGCTTTGCCGTTTCTAGAGCTGCTTGTGGATTTTTACTGTACATGGCCACTTTAGCTGCGCGCTCTGCTAAGCGAACATCGCGGCTGGATTTAGCTAAATCAAAAAATAGTTTGGTTGAAAGTCCTAGCTCACCTCGCTGCCCCGCAATTTCGGCAGCTAAATATTTGAATACAAACTCCCCATTTGCTTGGGTTTGTCCTTCCGATGACATGGTCTCCGTTGCCGCTTTTACATTCGTATTAGCCATTGTAAAAAAGCTAATTGAAAGGGCGGTAATTAGTGTTTTAGTTTTAAGATTGAACAAGTTTATTGATTTTTTTGGCATGGCATTAATTTGGTTTCTTCGATGGTAGTGAATGAACTTTATAATCCTTAGTCAGTGACACCTTATGCAAGTTCATCCATAATGAGGGCTGACTATAGCTTTTTAATTGAAACTTTCCAATAGGACTTGTTTCAAAGATCAAAAATGTTGATTAAATACAAACAAGAATTGCCTTGCGCTTGACAATTGTCAGGCGTTTTTTTAATTTAACATGCCTTTTGAGTTTAGCTTGTGATTTGGATTTGGCCTTGCCAAACAATGTGGAGCCCTTAATTTTTTATGACTACTTTAACAGTTGAAGCAAATAACCTAACCCGCATATATGGGGGCCGTGAAGCGGTCAGTGACGTTAGTTTCACCTTAAGTAAAGGTGAAGTTCTTGGTTTTCTTGGTCCAAATGGGGCAGGAAAATCAACCACTATGAAAATGATTACCGGCAACTTAGCACCTTCCAAAGGTAGCGTTAAAATTTGTGGTGTGGATATGATAGAAAATCCAAAAGAGGCTAAAGCTTTGATTGGATATTTGCCAGAGACTCCTCCGCTATATCGTGAGTTTACTGTAGACGAATTCTTAGCAATTGCTGCGCGTTTGCACGGCGTTAGTGCCAAACATATCAGAGCGGCTGTTCAGCGCGCCAAAGAGCGCTGTGGCTTGACGGAAATGAGTAAACGTTTGATTGAGAATTTGTCTAAAGGATATCAGCAGCGGGTTGGTATTGCCCAAGCGATTATTCATAATCCTATGGTAGTGATTTTAGATGAGCCAACGGTTGGGCTAGATCCAATTCAAATTCGTGATATTAGAGCTTTAATTAAAGAGCTTGGGGGAGAACACAGTGTGATTCTTTCGACGCATATTTTGCCTGAGGTGGAAATGATTTGCGATCACGTACAAATTATCGATAAAGGTAAATTGGTGTTTAATGGGTCGATTGATGTTCTTAAGCAACAACGTCATGGCAACAAGCTATTACTTGGTTTAACTAATCCTCCATCGCATGATGTGTTGCTTAAGGTTGCAGGCGTTGAGTCTGTCGAAGCTTTGCCAAATGGCTTGTTGCGTGTTCGATATGCCGCAGGAAAAGTTCCTGCAGAAGCTTTAGTTCAGGCAGCTGTTTCTAAAGGATGGGGATTGCATCAAATTAATCCTGATCAAACTAGCCTTGAAGATGTATTCGTACAATTGACCTATCAAGACGCGGCAGCCTAAGCGTTTTTAGTCGAAATTAGAAAGCAGAACCTATGATTTTAAAAGTTGCAAGAAAAGAGCTTAAGAGCGTATTTGCCTCGCCTATGGGCTGGGTAATTTTAGCCTTGCTACAGTTTGGATTTGGTACTTATTTTTTAAATGGCGTAAATGAGTATTTTGAGGTGATGTCTGGTGCAATTCGTCCAGCAGAGCGCACAGGTGTGACTATGTTTATTGGCCAAAGTGTATTTGGTTTAGCGTCATTTGTGATGCTCTTCTCAGTGCCTTTACTTTCAATGCGATTAATTAGTGAAGAACGTCGGAGTAACACGTTACCTTTCTTGTTTAGTGCGCCGCTTTCGCTCACTGAAATCGTGCTCGGAAAATTCATAGGTTTGGTTGCTTTCCTTAGTATTTTAGTGGCGATGATTGCTGTCATGCTTTGCACATTGAACGCTTGGGCTGATATTGATTTCGGCTACTTATTTTCGAATGTGCTTGGCTTGTGGTTATTGGTCGCCAGCTTTTCAGCTCTAGGGCTTTATTTCTCAAGTTTGACTGCACAGCCTGTAGTTGCAGCCATTATCACTTTCATTGCTTTATTTGGATTGTTGATTGTTGATCGTTTCTTAACTGGGGATGAAGCAAGTGTTACAAACTATCTCTCGCTGATGCATCACTTCCAACCCTTCGCTCGTGGCTTGATTGACACTGCGGACATTACATATTTCTTATTGTTCATCGTTACATTTTTAACACTTACGGTGCGTCGTCTTGATGCTGACCGTCTTCGTGGCTAATCGGGTATTAAATTATGAAAATTAATCAAAAACTACGTTTGCAACTGCTGATGCAAAATAGTTTCTTCGTTATTTTATTTTTGGTCTTGGTATCTTTAATTGGCTACCTAAGCCGTGAGTATCACTTCTCAAAAGACATTACACAAAGTAACCGTAATATTTTGACTGAGGGCAGTATCAATGTCCTTAAACAAATGAAGGGTGATGTAAATGTTACTGTGTTCGCGTCAGAAGATAATACTGCACATGGTGAAAATTATCGTAAAGGCGTGCGCGACTTCATTTCACGCTTTCAACGGACTAAGCCTGACATCCACGTTGCTTTCGTGAGCCCTGCAGAAAAGCCAAAGCTTGCACAAGAGGCCGGCATTAAAGCCGAAGGCGAGTTAGTGGTTGAGTATCAAAAACGAAGTGAGCACTTATTGCCGCCGTATGCTGAGCAAGAAATGACTAATTTATTGGTGCGTTTGTCTCGAAGCCATGAAAAGCCGGTTATGTATTTGGATGGGCATAGCGAGCGAAATTTGATTGGCCTTAAAGATAATGATCTCGGCGCTTTTGGTGAGCAGCTTCAAAAGAAAGGTTTTAAATTATTTAATCCTGACTTGACTATCGCTCAAGGCGTGCCAATGACTGGTTCAATGTTAGTGATCGCGAGCCCGCAAGTGAACGTGGGGCCTGTTGAAGTTAAAAAGATTAAGACCTATCTAGATAATGGGGGTAATTTACTTTGGTTGTTAGACGACAACAATCTGCATGGCCTGGATGAGATTGGAAAGTATATTGGCTTAGATGTGTCTAAAGGTATGGTGATCGACGGCTCAGCTGCACAATATGGCGTTGATGAGAAATTTGCTTTTGCTAGCCAATACGGCGATCACGCGATTACTAAAAACTTTATGTTACGTACGATGTTCCCTGAAGCAAGAAAAATTAGTGCGCAAGGGACTGATGATAATGGATGGAAAGTGACGAGTTTGGTTGATGTTGCGCCAAATGGTTGGTTAGAAAACAATCCAAAAGAATTAGACTCAAAAGCATCTAAAGCTGTATTTGATGAAAAAGAAGACGTTAAAGGTCCAATCAACATTGCTGTTGCCTTGGAGCGGGTTTATGGCAAAAAAGGGCAGCGCGTTGTAGTTGTTGGTAATGCAAATTTCTTATCGAATACTCATGTGACCAGTGAGTCAAACCTAGACTTCGGTGTCAATATCGTTAATTGGTTGGCCGGTGACGACAGTTTAATTACGATTCAGCCAAAACCACTTAAAGATATGAACGTGACGATACCTCAGTCTGGCTGGGGTCACTTCTGGGCGATGATCGTATTTATGCCAATATTTGGTGTTTCATTTGGCTTGTTCCAGGTCATTATCCCACTAGTTTTATTAGTGACTGGTGTGATGTTGTGGTGGAAACGTCGCAAAGCCTAAGTTTTTGCATTTAAAGGATGGAAGTATGAAGTCACGCTGGTTGGTAAATGTTTTACTTTTAGCATTAGTGCTAGGAATAGGTGTATTTCTTAAATTCCGCCCACAGCAAGAGGTAGCTAAAGAAACGGCTTATGAGGTTTCAACACTAAAATTAGCTACATTTACTAAAGTAAGCGTTGAGTTTCCAGCTAAAGCGCCAGTAGCTTTTGAGAAGGTTGATGGCTACTGGTATCTTGATAAGCCATACAAGGCCCGGGCCGACCAGATGTTGGTGATGCGTATTTTGTCTTTAGTAGCTGCCAAAAGCACACAAAAATTCCAAGCAACTGATTTAACCCAATTTGGTCTAGATCAGCCAAAATTAAAGCTCAAGTTTGATAATGAAGAGTTTGATTTTGGCACTTTTAATCCAGTAACTTCTGAGCAATATGTGGCCTATAACGGCCTCGTTTATTTGTTGCCCGTCAGTTATGCTGAAAACGCACAGTCCCCAGTGGAAGAGTATTTAGACAAGAGTCCATTCAAGCCTGATGAGCAGAAGAAAATTATAGGTTTCGATTTTTCTCATTTAGAACAATGGGAAGAAGTTCGTTTGAATGTGGATTTTGCAGATGGCAAATGGAAAGCGTCACCTGAAAAGGCCAAGCCAACACAAAATGAAATGAATGAATGGTTTGATTCATATTGGCGCAGTGTGAGTGTGCAAAGAGTTGAGCCATATACACCAGACCGTAAAACAACGTATCCATCTTTTGAAGTTAAGTTAAATGATGGCCACAAAGTACACCTAGATAAGATACAGGAATCCCCGGAGCTATTATTGGGTCGTCCTGATGAAGGCATGATTTACCATGTCCCGCCAGACATTGGCTTTACTTTGCTCAATCCACCTATTAATCTTGGTAAGTAATTTTTGCCAGAACTCCCAGAAGTAGAAACGACCATGCGGGGCATTGCCTCGCTAGTTGGTCAAACAGTTAGTCAAGTCATTATTCGTCACCCCACTCTGAGATGGCCTATTCCTACTCATCTTGTAAAAACTCTTCAGCACACAACATTAAGTGGATTAACGCGCCGGGCTAAATACATTTTAGCGGAGTTTAATAATGCAGAAGGTGTGCATATCGGTACATTGATCTTGCATTTGGGGATGTCGGGGCGTATTTGTTTATTGGCACAAAATGAAGTTGCCGCTAAGCACGACCATTTCGACATTCACTTTGTTGATAGCCATGTATTACGTTTGCGTGATCCTAGACGATTTGGCGCCGTTTTGTGGTCTGACGCACATGAAGGCGTTGCTCAGCATGCTTTAATTAAAATGCTAGGGCCAGAACCTCTTGAGATAAGCTTTACTGGTGAATATCTGCATCAGCAGCTAAAAAATAAAAGTACAGCAATTAAAATCGCGATTATGGATAGTCATTTAGTGGTTGGGGTGGGGAATATTTACGCGAGTGAGTCATTGTTTCGGGCTAAGATCAATCCTAAAACACCTGCTAATAAAGTTAGTAAAGCTAAATGTGACAGTTTAGTTGCCGAAATTAAAGCCACACTTTCTGCAGCTATTGAAGCCGGAGGGAGCAGCTTGCGTGATTTTTTTGGAGCTGACGGCAATCCAGGCTATTTTCAGCAAACGTATTTTGTTTATGGTCGAGCTGATGCACCATGTCGAGAATGTGGTGCCCCTATTGTCAAAATCAAGCAAGGTCAGCGTTCGACCTTTTATTGCGCTTACTGCCAGTCTTAATAGGTCATTCTTTCAGGATATATTTAACTGAACATGAAGAAATTCGAAGGTAAAATGTAGCTATGGAATCCATACCTATTTTTATGAAAATTAAGGGCTTGCGTTGTGTCGTTGTTGGCGGGGGCGATGTTGCAATGCGAAAAGTCAGTTTGTTGCTTAAGGCCGATGCCTCAGTTGAGGTGTTTGCGCCAACACTATGTGATGCACTAAATGCAAAAGTCATCAGTGCTGAAATCCAATATTTTCAGACAGTTTTCGAGCCTTGTCAGTTGACAGGAGCCGCGTTGGTAATCGCAGCTACTAACGATGAAACGGTGAACGCGGCGGTATCAGCTGCTGCAAAAGAAAAAAACATCCCAGTAAACGTTGTAGATGCGCCAGCCCTTTGTACTTTCACAATGCCATCGATTGTAGATCGCTCACCGATTGTTATTGCAATTTCAAGTAATGGGGCAGCGCCAGTTTTAGCAAGATTAATTCGTGCAAAAATTGAAACCATGATTCCCTCCTCCTATGGAAGACTTGCCTCTTTGGCAAGAGACTTTCGTGATTCAGTAAAAGCAAGATTTCTGGATACTCAGTCACGCCGTATTTTTTGGGAAAAAATTTTTGAGGGGCCAATTGCCGAATTGATTTTTTCAGGGCAAGAGCAGGCTGCAGAAATTGCATTAACTGAGGCAATTAATTCTGAGAGTTATAATAAACAACATGGTGAAGTTTACCTGGTCGGAGGGGGCCCAGGAGACCCTGACCTGCTTACCTTTCGTGCTTTAAGGCTGATGCAACAATGTGATGTTTGTGTTTATGACAAGTTGGTCAGTAAAGAGGTCATGGAGTTGGTTCGACGAGATGCTGAGTTAATGTATGTGGGCAAAGCTCGGGATAGGCATACACTTCCGCAGGAAGAAATTAATTTGTTGTTAGTACGTCTCGCTAAAGAAGGAAAGCGAGTTTTGCGTCTAAAAGGCGGGGATCCATTTATTTTTGGACGAGGAGGAGAAGAAATTGAAACCCTCATGGAAAACGACGTGCCATTCCAAGTTGTTCCAGGCATTACTGCTGCAAATGGTGTTTCTAGCTATGCTGGTATCCCACTGACTCATCGAGATTATGCCCAATCATGTATTTTTACTACTGGGCATTTGAAGCCTAAGGGTGATCAGCAAAAGCATTTGGTGGAGCTAGATTGGCCGGCTTTAGTGAGACCTAATCAGACGGTAGTGATTTATATGGGATTAATTGGGTTGGAAGAGATTTGTCTTCAATTAATTCAACATGGCTTGGAATCAAACACTCCAGCAGCTGTTATTCAACAAGGGACAACAGCTAAGCAGAAAGTGGTTGTTGGTGATTTAAGTAACTTAGCAAGCAAGGTGGCTGACGCACAATTGAAACCACCATGCTTAATTATTGTTGGTCATGTAGTCTCCTTACGAAAGAAGCTTGCATGGTTTGAGACAAAGGCTAATTAACTTAAAGGAAGCGTTATTCTCACCTCTAGGCCACCCTCTGGCCGGTTAATTAAATCCAACTTTCCTCTATGTAACTTTGTGATCCGGTCGCAAATGGCTAACCCTAAGCCACTTCCCTTAGTGTTTCCTCTTGCAATATCAAGGCGTTCAAACGGCCTTAAAAGTCTAGCTTTTTGAGTATCTTCTATTCCAGGACCGTTATCCAACACGCTTACTAAAATATCTTCAGCTTCAATTTTTGTTCTTATGATTACTTCACCTTTTCCGTAAGCGAAAGCGTTGTCGATTAAATTACCTAGTAATCTTTGCATTGCAAGTGGGCGCAGTGCGATTAGGTGCGTAGGAGCTAGGTTGAGTGTGAGTTTTCGCCCTGAACGAACATGCCTGTCATAAAGTGATTGGAGAAGCTGGTTTAGGTCTAGCATTTGTGTAGGCTCGCCTTCTACGCCTCGCACAAAATCTAAGAATTGATTAATGATTCCATCCATGTCAGTTATGTCTTGAATCATGCCTTCTTTATAAAACTTACATTGTTCGTCTGGAAGCATTTCAATAGCTAGACGAAGCCTTGCTAGAGGAGTTCGCAAGTCATGTGAGACGCCTGCCAGAAGAAGAGTTCTTTCTGAATCAAGTAAAGCCAGTGACTCGGTCATTTGGTTAAAAGTATGGCTTACTGCGCGAAGTTCATCTACCCCTTCTTCTGGAAGTTGCATTGGGGTGAGACCGCTTCGAATTCGATCGGCTGCCTTTACGAGTAAATTTAGCGGACGATTAATTCTTGCCGCTATGAGATAGGCTCCTATTAGCGAAAGAAGGATAACTAAAGCCCCCCAGTTGAGCCACTGCCACGGGAAATGCCGTTCTGCTTGCAAGCGAGGAATAACTACCCAGTAGTCATCTTGGTCAATATTAAAACTAATCCAAAGTCCGGGAACTCCAAAGTGGTTAATGGCGACAATCGTGTCGCTTCCTAAAGTGTTACGAATTTTTTTTGTAAGAATTTGTATGAAGGGGTCATTAGGAAGTGGTTCAATTTCTTCGAGTATGTCCGCAGCATAAATACGAACCCCTTCTCGGCCAGATAACTCTGACAATAGCGCAATTCTCCGATTTTCGTGTGCCGCCAATAATGATGCTTTAGTATAGTTTACGATTGTGACTGCTTGTAAAGCCGCGGCATTTGCACGAGGCTCACGTTCGAAATAGTCGAAAAGTTTTAGTGCAGCAAATTGGCCTATCGTCAGTAAAATGGCGATAAGCAGCATTAGTCGAGCAAGCAGGGTGCGTGGAAGAAGCTTCATCTTGGTCCGGTTCTAAGTTGATTAGCTTCTTTCTTAATTTTTACCAGCTTCGCCGTCTGGAATGAAGACATAACCAAAGCCCCACATTGTTTGTAAATAACGAGGATGCGCTGGATCGATTTCAATTAATCTACGTAAACGCGAAACTTGAACGTCTATGCTTCGATCAAATACGTCAAGTTCTCTGCCTCGGGCTAATTGCATCAGCCGATCACGTGAAAGAGGCTGTCTTGGATGGTCAATAAATACTTTAAGTAGCGCGTATTCACCGCTAGTGATGGTGATGTTTTCACCGTTGCGGCTTAAGCTTCGAGTGGATGGATCAAATAAGAAATCACCAAAAGCAAGCCCCCCGGAGGCAAGGCCTGGAGCACTAGGTTCTGTGGGTATTTGCCTTCGCATAATGGCATTGATTCTAGCAAGCAATTCTCGAGGATTGAATGGTTTTGGCAAGTAATCATCGGCTCCCATTTCTAATCCAATAATACGGTCAACTTCATCGCCGCGTGCCGTAAGCATAATAATAGGCATTGCGTTACGATTTGATCTTAGACGTCTGCAAATCGCTAGGCCATCTTCGCCAGGCAGCATGAGATCAAGCACTAATAGATCAATATGCTCTTGCGCGAGCACGGCATCCATTTCTGTTGAGTCGGCAACAGTTTTAATACTAAAGCCTTGTTCAGTTAGATAACGTTGCAATAACTCACGCATGCGAACGTCATCGTCTACCATGAGTATTTTTTTTAAGTTGGCTGTTTGTGATGGTGTGTTCATCTTAAAATCGCTCCATTAGCATGCGTATTGTTTACTGCTTATTATACGATTTGATGCGGGCTATTTTATATATTTAATTAGTTACATTTTTTTACAAATACGCTTTTATTTGAAACATTAGATTTACATCCCTATAGGATGATGACGAGCTTGGTTGGAAGAGTTCATTAGGTTAATCTTTCACACTTGTATAACTTGAACTAGGTTCAAGTTGGTAGGTCAGAATCATTAATGGTAATGTTTATATGGTTAAGGGCGCATGTTATTCAATCAAAACTTTAATGCTTACTGTAAGTTCAAAAGCCTTGATGCGTTTAGTTTTGCTAAATTTAGTCAGGTTGTTTTAATGTCCCGTTTTGCAGTCGCATTATTATTAATTTTTTCAAGTTCTGAAATGATGATGGCTGCGCCTCGTGACAATCAAAACAGCAATGATGAAGTTATTAAATCTCAACCTACTGATACATCAAAAACCTCAAATGAACCCATCGGCGTTAACATGGATGAAAACATTCGTTTGCGCCGAGATTTAGATGAGTATTCACGAGCAGTTGATCCAGCGCATGTTCAGATTGAAGAGCGTCGTCGGGTGATGCATAAGCGTTTGCAAGAGCGTTTTTCAGAAACTGATCGTGATAACGATGGCGCAATTTCTATTGAGGAGGCATATGACACGATGCCGCAATTAGCTCGTCATTTCGCCGCCGTTGATTTGAATAGTGACCATGTTATTACTTTGGATGAGTTGGAAGCCCTGCAAACTAAGATTGTTGAACGTCAGCGAGTTGCTACCTACAGACCTGATGTTCCAGAGACAGATAATACGAAAGCCAAAAATAAACCTACCAGCAGTAAATACTCTAAGCGTGCTTTATAAGCTCATTAGTAATTTTTAACTTCATTTCTTTTCTCATAATTCCTTTTCTACATAAAATCTTTTGACGCTGTCGAGGTGGCAAAAATTTTAGCTTGCATATATAGTCCCCCTTAAGAAGCAACAAGCTTCAGTTTTAATTTATAAAAATTGGTTAATATTAATTAACGAGGGAAATAATATGGCAGGCTTCTTTTCAAAGGAGCGCATCATTGCGGCTTCTTCTTATAATCGATGGCTCATTCCGCCAGCTGCTTTAGCAGTGCATCTATGTATTGGCATGGCTTATGGTTTTTCAGTGTTCTGGAAGCCACTTGGAAATGCCTTGATGGGTGCTGATGGAAAACCATTAGCTGCCTGTGCAGCAGGAGCAACAACTTTTGCTGAAAAATTGAGTGGAACTAGCCGAGCATTATTTGCAACGGATTGTAATTGGACCCAATTTGACTTGGGCTGGATGTATACATTGTTTTTCGTATTGCTCGGATGTTCTGCCGCGCTTTGGGGAGGTTGGCTTGAGCGCTCTGGCCCACGCAAAGCTGGTTCTGTTGCCACTTTATGTTGGGCGGGTGGTTTGCTAATTTCAGCCTTCGGCGTTTACACCCATCAACTTTGGATGATGTGGCTGGGTTCAGGCGTGATTGGCGGTGTTGGTCTAGGATTAGGCTATATTTCACCGGTTTCTACACTGATTAAATGGTTTCCAGATCGCCGTGGTATGGCGACAGGCCTTGCGATTATGGGCTTTGGTGGTGGCGCTTTAGTTGGCTCTCCGATTGCGACTAAATTGATGACTTATTTTGCAACTCCAACAGAAGTTGGCGTTTGGCAAACATTCGTCGTGTTGGCTGTGGTTTATGCAGTATTCATGCTTGCAGGCTCATTGGGTTACCGCGTACCACCAACAGGTTGGCAGCCAGAAGGTTGGACACCGCCAGCAGCAAAAGCAAAGAATGGCATGATTGCGACACGTAATGTGCATCTCAAAAATGCGCATAAAACACCACAGTTTTGGTTGCTATGGCTAGTCCTTTGTATGAACGTGTCAGCCAGTATCGGTATTATTGGTGCAGCAGCACCAATGTTGCAGGAAACTTTTGGTGGCATTTTAATTCATCAGCCTGATATTGGTTTTGCCGATATTAAAGCGGATGATGCGTTAACCGCAGCGGCTGCTGCAATTGCTGCAGGTTTTGTTGGTTTAATCTCACTCTTCAATATTTTTGGCCGTATCGCTTGGGCAAGCTCGTCTGATAAATTAGGGCGTAAACAAACCTACTTTATCTTTTTTGTATTAGGTGCCTTGCTCTATGCATTAGCAAGCTATGGCGCTGATTTGAAGTCGTTGGCAATCTTTGGCGTGGCTTTATGTGTCATTGTTTCCATGTATGGCGGTGGTTTTGCAACCATTCCAGCTTATCTTGCAGATATGTTCGGAACGCAGTTCGTGGGTGCGATTCATGGTCGATTGCTCACTGCTTGGTCAACAGCGGGCATCTTAGGCCCCGTGATTGTGAACTACATGCATGATGTGCGTGTAGAAGCGAAAGTGCCTTTTGACCAAATCTACGCCCCTATTTTCTATGTGTTAGCAGGTATGTTGGTGATTGGCTTCGTGGCGAACTTATTAGTGCGTCCTGTTGCTGACAAATACTTTATGACAGATGCTGAATTGGCTGCTGAAAAGAAATTAGCGCATGAGCAAGCCGCACCAGCCAATAAAGCAGCCAGTGCAAAGGCAAGCGGTGGTTCAGCCATAGCCATCATTGCTTGGATTGCAGTCCTAATTCCAATCACTTATGGTGTTTGGAGTACGTTACAAAAGGCTTGGGCCTTGTTTAGTTAATGTTGTATTGATGGTTAAAAAAGGGGCAAATATTTGCCCCTTTTTATTTGTGTAAACGAAATGCTTGACGTTTGTACGTTCGTACAGTATTCTCAAGTCCATGGCAAACGACATCGATTACTTAGGTAAGCTTCAAGACTATTATGCAGATCAGAAGATCTTGCCTTCTTACGCTACAATTGCTCAATTATTGGGCTTTAAATCTAAAAATGCAGTGACAGCTCTAGTTGCTCGCTTAAAACTTTTGAACTTCATTGAGTCTGCGCCAGACGGCAGGCTTAAACCGGGTCGTCGTTTTTTTGACCGTGTACTCGCTGAAAGTACAGTGCAGGCTGGCTTTGCAACCGCCGCATTGAGTGACAGAAGTGATAGCTTGAGTATTGATGATTACTTGATTGAGCGTCCATCCGATACTGTGTTGATTACCGTTAAAGGCGACTCAATGATAGATGCAGGAATTTTTCAAGATGACGTTGTTATCATTGAGAAAAAGCAAACTGCTAACATCGGCGATATTGTAGTAGCGATTGTTGATAATGAATTCACACTTAAAACCCTGGGTCGCGAAGGTAAAGAGTTCGTTCTTTATCCTGCCAACAAAGCTTACCCAACCATTCGCCCTCAAGGCCAGTTAGAGATTTTTGGTGTAGTCGTCGGACAGTTCAGAAAATACTAACTCTGCCCTAATTGATACATCAGTTCTTTTGATGTGTCTCTGTAACCTGCCTGAACCAATAATGCCGCTTCAATATATCGACTCACTCTGTTTCTTAAGGCTGGCAAGGCATCCAATTGATAAAAGTGTTTCGGAAACTTTTGCCCAAGCCAAGCATATAAGCTGATGTCCTTGCTTAAATCTTCGGCTTCCTCTAAGTGTTTTGGGCTACTTGAATTTAGCCAAGCAATATCTGTTGGAAGTGCTTTTGTTTGGTTTTTTGCCACACAATCTAAACAACTTAAAAAATAATCTCGCTCACGGGGCTTGTCCCATCCAATCGGCGAACAGGTAAATATAAACTTGTCTTTTAAGTTCAACTTAGGCGCATATTCATCAACTAAAAAAGCGATCTGGCTTTGTGTTTGCATTGGTGCAATTTCAAACAAGTCGCTATTGATGCTGATGCGTTTAGCAAAGTAAGCCAGCGCCTCACTGATTTTATGGGTATGAAGCGTATCTGCGATTTCAGATAAGTGTGGGAAGCTAGGCGAGATGGGAAGTTTTTCTAAATCAGAAACATCAGATGTGGTCAGCATGTGCTCGAGGTGGATTAATTCATCATTTTCAAAGGCACTTACATAGCCAGTTTCATAAATCCCGAAGCGACCAGCACGACCTGCAATTTGGCGGACTTCGGTGGCATTAATAGGCCTGCTAGCAATCCCATCAAATTTATCAATGCTAGAAAAAATCACACGGCGAATTGGTAGATTAAGCCCCATTCCGATAGCATCTGTTGCCACCAAAACATCAGCATCGCCTTCACAAAATCGTTTTGATTCTGCGCGCCTTACTTCAGGGGATAATGCGCCATAAATTGAGGCAACGCCGTGACCCCATTGGCGAAATCTTGCGCTTAAAGTCAGTACATCTTTACGGGTAAAGGCAATCACTGCATCGCCCTTTTGTAGCTTGCCTTTAAGGTTTGCGCGATTATACTTTTTCCCGCTTAGGCCTTCATGTTCAATCAACAAAGGGGTTTTTCTTTCCAATTCCGTGATATCGTATTGTTCATTTAATGCTTCAATGGCTCTGATGCATGGCGCAGTGACGCTATTCGCTCCACATACAAAAACTTCTTTTGCTGGAGCACCGATGAGCGCTGCAGTCCAAGCATAACCTCGCGCTTCGTCTTGTAGCATTTGAATTTCATCGATAATGGCCACATCCACAGCTTGATTGGGATTCATCATTTCGACCGTGCAAGCAGTGTGTTTTGCACCAAGAATCAGTTGACGCTCTTCACCAGTAATTAAGTTGCAAGGCAAACCTGACTCCATCAAACGGTCTCGGATTTCCATTGCTAGCAAACGAAGTGGTGCAAGATAGACGCCTGATTTAGCAGCCTGAAGTTTAATTAGGGCTTGGTAGGTTTTACCGGAGTTAGTGGGGCCTAGATGGAAGTGAATTTGGCGATTTAAGCTTCGGGCTACTGCGAAGCTATTAGGGAACTCATGCAATGCGAGTGTATTGGTAAGTTTTTTATGCATTCTCTAGCCAAGCCAGCTCTTGTTCTGTAAAACCAGCAGCTAACCTTGCTTGATGATTGAAAGGCTTCCGCGGAGTCGGCGCTTCATATTTTTTTGCTAGTTCAGCATAAGTGCTAATGGGCTCTAGCCCACGTGCTTCACAAAGCCAGTTAAACCAATGATTACCAATGGCAACGTGGCCAATTTCATCACGCAGGATAATATCTAGAATGGCCGCGGCTTCCATATCGCCTACTTGCGCTAATTTTAAACGTAAAGCTGGTGAAGCGTCGAGTCCTCGCGCTTCCATTGTTCGAGGCACTAAAGCAATACGCGCTAAAATGTCATCCGTAGTTCTAGTCGCCATTTCCCATAAGCTATTGTGTGCAGGAAAGTCGCCATAAACATAGCCTAGTTTAATGAGGTGATCGTTTAGCAAATTAAAGTGATAAGCCTCTTCAGCCGCCACTTTTAGCCAGTCGAAGTAATACTGCTGAGGCATTTTAGCAAAACGCCAAATAGCATCCAATGCTAAGTTAATCGCATTAAACTCAATATGGGCAAGCGCGTGAATCATAATTGCGCGACCTTCAGTGGTCCGCATATTTCGCCGCGCTACATCTTTTGGTGAAACCAGATTAGGCTTGGTTGGCAGCCCAGGAATATTGTCTGGCGCATTAAACACCATGTTGGTATCTATGCTTAAACTTTCAGCTCCCAAATATGAAGCAAGCTCTGCAACAGCTTGGGACTTATCTAAGAAATCAGTTTGAGCAAGGCAGTGAAGTGCCTGTGCGCGGAGTTCCATATTGCTATGATCCTAAATCAATTTTGCTAATAACAGCTCAGACTTGATATATGCGTAAAGGATAGGTGCGATCAATAAACCTGTGATGCCGAATAATGATTCCATTACGAGTAGTGCGAGTAAAAGCTCCCAAGCTGCCGCATGAATTTTGCTGCCAACGATTTTGGCGTTAATAAAATATTCGAGTTTATGAACGCCAACCAAAAATACCAGAGCAGCAATTGCCACTTTAAATGAAATCCCAATGCTGATGACTGTGATGATAGTGTTCGAAATCAGGTTGCCTATCACGGGGAGAAGTCCAGCAAAAAATGTGACGATGACTAATGTTTTGTTATAAGGCAAATTGATACCGAAATGCGGTAAAACAATTAATAAGAAAATGCCCGTCAGCAGAGTGTTAATCGCTGAAATTTTGATTTGAGCAAATACGATATTCTCAAACGCTTTACCAAATAATTGGATGCGTTCGCGCATCGCTTTGGCAAAAGGTTGCGCTTTTGCTAGTGTTGAAAATGAATCTACAGATAACAATAGTGCGGCTACGGTCGCAATTAAAATATGCGCAAAGGTATGTAAACCTTCTTTGCCAGCCCCACCCAATTCCCGCGTATGTTCTTTAATTAAATCGCTTACAGAACCATTGAGAGAAAGAAGGCTATCTGGCAAGTAGCCTAGCAAGGTTGGAGGCAGGTCATTTCGAATATCGTTAACACTTTCACCAAGTTTGGCCGCTAAGCCAGCTAGATTTTGTTCATTGCCCAGAGTCTTTGATAAAAGGATCCCTGCGCTTGCTAACGCGCTAATAATGACCGCTGTAATTACCACAGCAGCAATTAAGCGGGCAGGCTTCTCTGGCATCTTTAGGCTGAGTTTGTCGCCCAATCTTTTAGCGAGCAAATAAATCAGCATGCCTATGAGCAGGGTAGGTGCCATATGGAGGATTAATACCATGCTAACGAGTGCAGAGATGGCGATAAAACTGCTTAGTTTGATGTTATTCATAGCGACGTCATGACAAATGGAAATTCATTATACTGAATTTGTGAGGCATGAATTGGGATGCATGCTCAAAAACATGTCATCCCAAATTTGATGCTTACTTTTTGCTTTGTCCGAAGCGCAAATACAGCATAGGCAACAAAATTAGAGTGAGCAGTGTTGAGCTCACCAAGCCACCAATCACCACAATAGCCAAGGGACGTTGAATTTCAGAGCCTGGGCCAGTTGCGAATAATAGTGGAACTAGGCCAAAGGCCGCAATGCTGGCGGTCATCAGCACAGGGCGTAATCGACGTTTAGCACCTTCGACAACAACTTGGGCTATTTCCATGCCTTCATTGGCGAGTTGGTTAAAGTAACTCACCATTACCACGCCATTAAGCACGGCAATCCCCAGTAAGGCAATAAACCCAACCGATGCGGGCACAGATAAATACTCACCAGAAATCCACAAGGCAAAAACGCCACCTATCATTGCAAATGGAATGTTTGAAAGGATAAGGGCTGCTTGGCGGATGGAGTTAAAAGTAGTGTAGAGCAGTAAGAAAATTAAGCCCAAAGCAATTGGTACCACAATCGATAAACGCTGCGCGGCACGTTGCTGATTTTCAAATTGACCACCCCACAAGAGGTGATAGCCTTCGCCTAATTTCACTTCGGCATTCACACGTTTTTTGGCTTCCTCCACAAAACCAACCAAATCGCGGTCACGTACATTCACGGTTACCACTACCATACGGGCGCCTCGTTCACGGTCAATTTTGACAGGGCCATCGGTACGCACAAGTTTTGCGATGGTGGAAAGTGGCACGCTAACACCAGACGGCAAGGTGAGGCGAATATTAGCAAACTCAGCGGGTGAAAAACGTAAGGATTCTTCGCCTCTTAAAAGTAGGGGTGTGCGGCGCTGGCCTTCTTGCACAATGCCTAATATTTTGCCTTCAACATGTGCCCTTAAAATGTCTTCAATCTGCGTGATGTCGAAGCCTAAGCGACCTGCCGCCATGCGGTCTATTTCAACACGTAAATATTGCACGCCACTGTTTTGAGGGGTGTATGCATCTTGGCTGCCTGAGATGGATTCTAGGATTTTTTTAATCTGCTGTGCATGTTGATCAAGCACATTCAAATCTGAGCCAAAAATCTTAATCGCTAAATCTCCGCGAACGCCTAAAATCATTTCATTCACGCGCATATCAATGGGTTGAGTGAAGCTGTAGGCCATGCCGGGCAGGTCTTGCATCACTTCACGCAAATGGTCGATGAGCACATTTTTATCTGGCGAGCGCCAAGTGTCGCGTGGATTTAGAATTAGAAATTGGTCGGTTTGATTTAAGCCCATCGGATCTAAGCCCAGCTCATCCGAGCCTACTCTTGATACGACCTGCTTTACTTCTGGCACACGACTCAAAATGGCTTGTTGAAGTTTTCCATCAATGATTAAACTTTGCTTGAGGTTGATAGACGGTAATTTTTCTGTGCCAATAATGATGTCGCCTTCATCCATCGTTGGCATAAATATCTTGCCAATTTGGGTGTAAACGATGCCAGTCGCTAATAGACCAACAAGTGCACTGATAAATACTTTTCGGCTATTTTTAAGCGCCCAAGCAAGAGCTGGCTCATAAATTTTAAGCGCTTTGCGAACCAGCCAAGGCTCTTGATGTTTCATCTTACCAAGCAATAAAGAAGCTAACACTGGAATAGCTGTGAGTGACAATACAAGTGAGCCTGCAAGCGCAAAGACGATGGTGAGCGCCACTGGGCTAAATAGCTTGCCTTCTAAGCCTTGAAGTGTGAGCAAGGGCAAGAATACGGTAATGATAATCAGAATCCCTGCGGTAACTGGCACGCCTACCTCTTGCACAGCAAATGTAATCAGCTCAAGTCGTGTTTTCTTTTCGATGCTTGGAGCTTCTTTATCTCGGATTAAGGCTGATTCTTCAGTTTGATGGTCGTGTTGGGCAAGATGGGCTGCGATGTTCTCAACCACCACTACAGCGGCATCTACCAGCATGCCGATGGCTATAGAAAGCCCGCCTAAGCTCATTAAGTTAGCGGACAAGTCAAAGCTGCGCATAAGGATGAATGTGACTAAAGCGGCAAGCGGAAGTGCCAAGGCAACGGTGAGCGCAGCGCGTAGGTTACCTAAGAATAAAATTAGCAAAATTACAACCAGCACAATAGCCTCCAGCAAGGCTTTGGAAACCCCATGAATGGCCCGGTCAACTAAGCTACCACGGTCGTAAAACACTTCTGTGGTGACGCCTTTGGGGAGTGTTGGTTGAATCTCCGTTAAGCGTTCTCGCACGCCTTCTACCACTTGTCTTGCATTTGCCCCGCGAAGCCCAAGTACTAAGCCTTCAACTGCTTCGCCTTTGCCATTGTGGCTTACTGCACCATATCTTGTGAGTGCGCCGATATTCACGTTGGCGATGTCGCTGATGCGTATAGGGTTGCCAGCAGAGGCTTTGATCACGGTATTGCGAACGTCATCTAAGGTATTAAAGCGACCTTCCGCACGCACGATAAGCGATTCTTCGCCTTCGTTTAGTCGACCAGCCCCATCGTTGCGGTTATTGCGATCTAAGGCTTGTTGTAAGTCGTCTAAAGTAATTCCGCGGGCTGACATGCGAGCAAGATCTGGGGTAATTTCAAAGCTACGCACTAAGCCGCCAAGAGAGTTCACATCGGCGACGCCAGCCACGCTTCGAAGTTGCGGACGAATCACCCAATCAAGCAAGCTACGACGTTCTTCTAGTGATAAATTGCCACCTTCAATAGTGAACATAAACATTTCGCCTAGTGGCGTGGTCATTGGTGCAATGCCGCCACTAATGTCCTTTGGTAGATTCCCCCATACATTGTTTAGTCTCTCCGATACTTGTTGACGCGCCCAATAAATATCTGTGCCATCGGCAAAGTCGATGGTGATGTCAGTGAGGCCGTATTTTGCGACTGCGCGAAGCATGGTTTGTTTAGGCAAGCCCAGCATCTCAACTTCCACTGGCGCGGTAATGCGGGCTTCAATCTCTTCGGGCGTTAGGCCGGGAGATTTGATGATAATTTTGACTTGCGTGCTAGATACATCAGGAAATGCGTCAATCGGCAGATTTTGAACTGCATATAGTCCGCCACCGACTAGGCCTGCAACGCAAAGCATGATCAGCAAGCGGCCGCGCATGGAGGCTTGAATAATTGCATTTAACATTATTCGCCCCCGCCTATGCCTTGCATTTTAGCTTTGAGGGCTGCGGTGCCTGATGTGACGATGCGCTCAGTGCCTGCAAAGTCGCCAGTAATAAATGTTTGCGTGCCCGTGTTATTCATCACTTTGATAGTGCGCGGCTCGAAACCATCTTTGGTTTGGACAAAGACTAAAGTTTGGTTGGCGTTTTTGCTATCGTTAATTTGCACAATCGCGCTTTTTGCTACGCTAAAGCTTGTTGATTTATTGTTGAGAGGTTGCGCGATTTCAGCCTCCACCATTTGTCCTGGGGCTAATGATGAAGTGCCATTATTAATTGCCACACGCACCAATGCGGTTTGGTCCAACTTGTTTACGTTAGGCACAATTGCAATTACTTTGCCGGAAGCTTCTGAATTAATAATGCTGACTTTCATACCCAATTGAATATTGCTCAACGCTTGTGTTGGCACATGAATCTCTAGCCAAAGTGGTGAAAGTTTCGCGATGCGATAAATAGGCGTTGCGATATCAACACGCTGCCCTGCCGTGACGAGTTGTTCTAGTACCATCCCTTCAATCGGCGCGCTAAGGGTAATGCCATTGGTGTAGGTTCCACTCGTTTCTAAACTTTTAATTGCTTGCGAACTCATGCCTGAAAGTTTTAATGCTTGCCGACGTTCGCCAAGTAAAGCATTGACTTCTGCATGGTTGCTCTCAGAAGTGAGGTAACGGCGCTCAGCGATGATCCCATCTTTGTAAAGCTCTGCATCGCGATTAAGAGAATTTTGAGAGAGACGTTGTTGTGACAAGGCTTGTAAATGATCGCGCTGTAATGCAACCAAATTTGGGCTGCTTAAATGTGCAAGCGCTTGACCTTGTTTAACGCTCTGCCCTGTTGCTACTAACATTTGTTCGATGAGACCTGATTGAGGCGCGCTTATTATGCGGGCTTGGTCTACAGGCACTACAACTTCCCCAGGTAAGTGTTGGCTATTGGCATTTTTGTTGATTTGTATAGGAGAGGTCTCAATGCCGATGGTTTTAATTTGTGCTGGGGTGACGCGAACGAGTTCCTTAGCGTTGGCAATATTGAAACTTGTACACATCAAGCTAAGCAAAAGTAATAAATATTTTGAGGAGGTTAGCATGCTGATTCCTAATTTTTTAGATGGGCTGATAGATTGCACTTTGAGTTGGCTCATGGCATTTCTCCTGCCGCTTGGTTGTAATGTGCGGTATCCCATTGCAATTGAATTTGGCGCTGTTTCATTGCACGCTCTGCCTCATAAGCTGAGGCTTGCACACGCAAAAGACTTACTAAATCTGTCTCGCCTAGTGCAAAGGATTTTTTAGCAAGACGTAAACTTTCTTGGGCGTTTGCATGTTGTTTAGTGGTGATGGCTAGTTCTGCTGTGGTTACCTCTAAGTTGTGTTCAGCCTCATGAAAAGCCGCTTCTAATGTGTAGCGAAGGTGTTGCGACTCTGCTTGATTTTTAGCGTAATTCATTTCTGCATTTGCGACTAAGGGTGCGCTGTGCGTTTCTGTTTCAAATGGGATACGCAGTTTTAAGCCTAAGCTTTCGTTAGCTTGGTTATCAAAAGGGCCACGTTGACTGCGTGCGTTAAAGGAAACGGTTGGATTTTCACGACGCTCAACTTTGACTAAAGTGCGTTCGTCATCGGCAATCAATAGTTTCTTAGAGGCATCACGGAGAGCTGGGTGATTATCATTTAGCGAAGTTTTTACTTGTTGCTCTGAAAATGCTTCGGGGGCTGTATGTGACCCCGTAAGCAATATATATCTAAATTGCGCATGTTTTACCTCAGCCTCAGCACGCAACAAAAAGGTCTCTGCTTGGTATGCTTCATTTTGTGCAAGCATGATGTCTGTTTTTGGCAAGTCGCCAGCTTTTACTCGCTTTTCCACATCATTCAGTAAGGCTAATGATGTTTGATGACGGCTTTTTGCAAGGGTGGCTTGATGTGTCATCATTGCGATATCCCAAAGTGCATCACGAACCATGCCCGCCACTTGTAAGTTAAGTGTTGCACGCGCATCAACAAGACCTAGCGCAGCATCGCGAGCAATCGCTTCACGTGCAGCTCTTTGCCCAGGAAGCCAAACAGGTAGCTCTAGCTCTGCTTCCCACTCGCGTTCACCACGGTTACTAGTAATGAGATCATTTCGGTTGAGTAGCCCAATGGCTGGTGCGGCAGGCAAAATGCCATTCGCACGTTTATTTTTTGCGTCAATTTCGATTTGTTTTGCAGCTAATAATGCGCTATCTGGATAACGGGCTATGGTTTTCTCAACCAGATCATGGAGGCTGAGTTGAGCGCTGATCTGCAAATCATGGTCGTGTTCATCTTGTTCAGCAAAAGCTGTGGCGCTAAACAACAAACAATATAAAACCCATAACAAAAAATACGGATTTATTAATTTAAAATTCAGAAACATTAAGATCACTCCATTAATACAAACTGCTAAGCAGTTATCTGTTCAGGTAAGCGGCAAATGCCGCCTGAAATTTAATGGCTTGACGGAGGGGCGCGGGGCGGGAAGTTGCCTTTAAAATTTGGCTTAACAATAGGTGCGCAGGAAGGGGCGTAAAAGCGTCTAACGTATGCGAGGTAAAGACTCAGTGACGCTAAAACAAATAAAAACGGTAATAAAAAGTTGAATTCAGATTTTTCTGAAACGCCCGTTAGCATGCCAATAACATGTTCGGATAAAACTTCGTTATGTAAGGTTGGTTTCTGATAGTCGGAACTTGTAATTGAATCAATTTCATCTAGATGCAAATGAATACCGGGCGCGCTATTGACTGCACCAACGCCAAATGCATGGGCATGCAAAAACGGCGATATTAGTTGTAGTGCAACTAACCAAAATATGAAAAACTGAATGTGATGTTTTTTATTCAAATTATTTGGTGTCTGGGTAGACATTCCTAATAGCCCTAAGGTGATTATAGGACTAATTTCTTAACAAAAGAAGGTAAGTTTTTTCTTTAATAACGCGCTTTAGAATCAAATCCGATTTATAATTTCGCCTCTGTTGATTTGGTCGAGCGCCAAGTCACATCCATTAAACAACTCCAAAAGAGAAGAAAATGACCACCAAAAATGCTGATATTGGCCTAGTTGGCCTTGCTGTGATGGGCCAAAACCTTGCCCTCAATATTGCCGATCATGGCTACACCATTGCGGTATACAACCGCGACCCTAAAAAAATGGTGAACTTTATTGAAGAATGTAAAAAGAATGAGCCATCACATGAGAATGTCGTTGGGCATGCGGATTTAGCTTCTTTCGTGTTGAGTATTAAGCGTCCACGTAAGATTATTTTGTTAGTAAAAGCAGGCAGTGCAACGGACGTAACTATTAATGCATTGTTGCCGTTTCTTGAGCAAGGCGACATCATTATTGATGGCGGTAATGCTTTGTGGACGGATACCATTCGTCGTGAAAAAGAATTGGCTGCTAAGGGTATTGATTTTATTGGCTCTGGCGTTTCAGGTGGTGAGACGGGTGCGCGTTTTGGCCCAAGTTTAATGCCTTCTGGCACGCGTAAAGCGTGGGCCAGTTTGGAACCAATTTGGCGCGACATTGCAGCTAAAGTAGATCCAAAAACTGGTGTGCCGTTGGAAGGCGGTAAGCCAGGAAAGCCTGTAGAAGGTGGGTTTTCATGTGCTGAATATATTGGTCCAGACGGAGCCGGCCACTATGTGAAAATGGTTCATAACGGTATTGAATATATCGATATGCAATTAATTTGCGAAGCCTACTGGTTAATGAAAAACTTGCTAGGGATGGAAGCAGGAGAAATCGGCAAGATTTTTGAAGACTGGAATAAGGGTGAATTATCTAGTTTCTTGATTGAAATCACTGGCGATATTCTTCAGCAAAAGGATCCTGCAGGTAAAGGTTATTTAGTTGATATGGTGATGGATGCTGCTGGTCAAAAGGGTACAGGCCAATGGACTGCTGCAAACGCCCTAGAGTTAGGTGCCCCAGCAAATGCGATTGCTGCAGCTGTTTATGCTCGTGCGCTTTCAAGTTTGAAAGAAGAGCGTGTTGAAGCAAGTAAAATTCTTAAAGGCCCAGTGATTAAAACTGAATCTGATAAGAAAGAAATCATTGAGGCGATTAAGAATGCACTTTATTGCTCAAAAATTTGTGCTTATGCTCAAGGCTTCCAGTTAATTGATAAAGCTCAAGTGGCTTACAACTGGAAATTGAACTTTGGTGAAATTGCACAAATATGGCGCGGGGGTTGTATTATTCGTGCACGATTCTTGCAGAAAATTACTGATGCATATGCGCTTAATTCACGCTTGAAGAACTTAATGCTGGATCCATATTTCACTCAAGCAATGAATGATGGCCAAGCTGGATGGCGTAAGGTCATTGCATTAGCAGTGACAAATGGCATCCCAGCTCAAGGTTTCTGTGCTGCATTGTCATACTATGATGGTTACAGAAGTGCAGTGCTTCCAGCTAACTTGTTGCAAGCGCAACGTGATTATTTCGGGGCGCATACATATGAGCGTGTTGATCAACCACGTGGTCAGTTCTACCATCTAGATTGGCCAGAAGCTGGTCGTCCACAATACGAGATTTAATTGGACTGATAGCACTAAATAAAAAAGGCACAGAATTTCTGTGCCTTTTTTATTGTGTTTTTGCGCTAGGGGCTGACATAAGCCTCAAGTCCTATCGATCTAATTTCTTGTGCGACACTTTCTAGCCATTCTGGCGAAATTCGACTTAAGCGTTCGGCTTCCGCTTGCATTGATGGTCTAGCTAAGCCGTAAAGATGCACTCCCTGGATATCATATTTTACTTTTTCGAGTAGTGAAATATACGATGCCACTTCAGCTTCTGTTGGTAAATTGCCATCGATTGCCACCATGCAAGTTTGCACAAACGTTGGGCATGCTTGAGCACATGACTTAAGTCTATTGATGACGCTAGGGATGGAAATATTTACATCGTTAATTTTGGCGATACCTTCTGATGTGCCAGCGTCGACCTTAAACCATACTTCACCATTCATTTTAGCAAGATAGCGCATGCTCTCGAGCACGTGAGATTTGTCCATCAAGCTGCCGTTTGTGATCAATCGAACTTTGATGGGGTTTTTTAATGAAGCATTAATTAAACCAAATTCATTGAGTAATTTTTCAACAATCTTGAGTACCTCAGGAAACTCTTTTGCACTTGTGGGTTCACCATTCCCTGAGAAAGCGATATCTTGTAACTTACGGTCGCCTTCAGCGACATAGCGCTGCATAAAATCGCCATTCAGAATATAGTCTAGAAATCTACGTAGCTCATCTTCTAGGATCTCAAGATTAATTGCTGGCGGGCTGCCTCTTTTGAGATTTGGGACTTGGCAATAGAGACAGCGCCAATTACAGGCGTTATTAATGTTGAGATTGATTCCAATTGAGACGCCACCAGCACGTCTAGAAACGACAGGGTATATGTAGGTTAAACCGCTTACGTCGCGATTATGATCAGCGACGTTGAGATATTGATCATCGTTCATTTTTCAATGACTAAATGGAAGTTTGGCAGGGCTGTGGATTGTAAATCTTTCTTAATTCTTCGGGCGCTAAAATCTTTACGTAGCGTTGTTTTACTTCAATGATGCCATCATCGCTGAGCTTAGAAAAGGTACGGCTGATAGTTTCTAGCTTTAGACCTAGGTAGCTGCCAATTTCTTCACGTGTCATACGTAGAATCATTTCTGATTGTGAAAATCCACGGGCATGCAAGCGCTGGACTAGATTAAGTAGAAATGCAGCGAGTCGTTCTTCAGCACGCATATTTCCAAGCATCATCATCATGCCATTTTCTCGGACGATTTCACGACTCATGATTTTGTGAACATGACGTTGTAAAACAGGGAATTCACGCGAGAGTTCTTCCACGTTAGCAAAGGGCATGATGCAAACTTCAGCATCCTCAAGTGCTACTGCATTACAGCTATGACGGTCAGTGACGATGCCATCAAGACCAATAATTTCACCAGCCATCTGAAAGCCAGTAACTTGTTCACGACCATCTTCGTTAGAGATACATGTTTTGAAGAAGCCAGTGCGAATTGCATAAAGTGAGGTGAAAGCATCTCCATTGCCAAATAGCAATTGACCTTGCTTAACTTGTTTGCGTGTTGCCACGACTTCGTCAAGCTTTTTCATGTCGGTGATTTCAAGGCCAACCGGCATGCAAAGTTCACGAAGATTGCAGCTTGAACACGCTACTTTGAAGGTGCTATCGGTCATATTTTTTGAAGAAATAATTAATAACGTAAGCATACAGTGAGAAACGCTTTACGGGTAGATATTGAGACCGCTGCTTTGTGGCCTTTCGGATGGTTTTTGAATGGATTTACGCCGCTAATCGTTTGATTTATATCAAGGACTTTTGCCCACATAGCTGGCAAAGTGGCAATAAGTAAAAAAATGTAAAACTTAGGAAGTTGGTTATGTCGGTTGCTAACAGCGTGGAAAATATGAAAGGTAATTCTGAGGCCGAATCTTTGGTCGAAATTACCTATGAAATGCTCCAAAAATATGATGTGGCTGGACCACGCTATACTTCTTATCCAACAGCAGATCGTTTCGTTGATGCTTTTGGCGTTGAAGATTATCAGCATGCGCTTGAAAAAAGACGTATCGGTGCAATGGCCTTGCCTTTATCTATTTACGTCCATGTTCCATTTTGTGAATCACTTTGTTTTTATTGTGCATGCAACAAAATCATTACCAAACGGCACGAGCGTGGTACTGAGTACTTAGAGTATTTGCGCCACGAAATTGATTTGCATATAAAACACCTAGGGTCGGGTCAGACCATTAGCCAGCTCCATTTGGGCGGGGGTTCACCAACGTTCTTTAATGATGAAGAGCTTACCCAGCTAATGGGTATGATTAAGCGCAACTTTGTGTTGGCTGAAGGGGGTGAATACTCAATTGAGATCGATCCTCGCACGGTAGATGAAAAGCGTTTGGCTAATTTAGCCAGTTTGGGTTTTAATCGTTTAAGTTTTGGTGTGCAAGATTTCGATCCTGAAGTTCAAAAGGCGGTGCATCGTATCCAGCCAGCTGAACAGGTTTTTGACCTGATTGGAACCGCCCGTCGATTGGGTTTTGACTCTGTGAATGTTGATTTAATTTATGGATTGCCTAAACAAACCCCAGAGTCTTTCGCACGTACCTTGAAACAGGTTGCAACATTGAAGCCTGAGCGGATTGCGCTTTATGCTTACGCGCACTTGCCTGAACGATTTAAGCCACAACGTAGAATTGAGGCTGCTGATTTGCCTGTGGCTGCTGATAAGATTGAGATGCTTTCAATTGCCATTTCAACATTTTTAAGTGCTGGTTATGTTTATGTTGGCATGGACCATTTTGCTTTACCAACCGATCCGCTAGCAATTGCAAAACGTCAGGGCCGTTTACATCGTAATTTTCAAGGATATAGTACCCAACCTGATTGTGATTTAATCGCTCTCGGTGTTTCAGCCATTGGGCGTGTAGGTAGCACATACAGCCAGAATGCTAAAACATTAGATGAATACTATGATCAGATTAATCAAGGAAAGCTTCCCGTAGTTAAAGGTTTAGCGCTTAGTACTGATGATTTAGTTCGTAGAGCGGTCATTATGGCTATTATGTGCCAAGGTGAGCTGCAGTTTGAGGCGGTAGAGCTAGCTTACATGATCAACTTTAAGCAATACTTTGCCCCAGAATTGACTAGATTAAAAGCGCTTGAGGCGGAAGGGCTTGTTGAAGTTGATGATCATAGTATTCAAGTGACCAGTCGTGGATGGTTCTTTGTCAGAGGGGTTGCGATGCATTTTGATCGCTATTTGCAGACAGATAAAAATAGAGCAAGATTCTCTAAAATTATTTAGAAGTATTGAACAATAAAATAGCTGAGCATGCCTCGGCTACTTTATTGTTCAAATTTTGGTTAAAAAAAGCCCCTGCTGGTGACAACAGGGGCGAGGGTGGAATCAAACTATGTGGAGATTTTCTAATAAATTTAGAACTTCTTACCAAAACCGACTGAGACAACCCATGGGTCTACGTCAAGACTGTCGATTTTATGCCAGCCTGCTGGTAGGCCTAGGCCACCAGGGTTTCCACTTGAGTCAACCGTAACGTCAGTGCTAAACCAAATCTTCTTAACATCAACGTTCAACAACCATTTGTTTTCTAGGTTGTAGTCAACACCAGCTTGTATTGCTGGACCAAAACTGTTGCGTTCAATATGAATTGGAAGATTACCTACGCTAGTATTAGCTGTAAGGCTACGATCCATAGCGCGAACGTATGAGACACCAGCACCTACATATGGG
>CAIVUE010000067.1 GCA_903909015.1 uncultured Methylophilaceae bacterium | reverse complement strand
TGTCACGGAGTTCAGCTTCATCATACTGCCCTGCCAAATGCTCTAATGCTTGGCGATAACCCACGCAGCGCATTGAAGACAACTCGGGCGTTAGTTCGGAATATTGCTTTAGCAAAGCTTTTACTTCATCCAAAAAACCTTGCTTCAACATATCGTCAAAGCGAATCGCAATGCGGCTATGCAACACACTTCGATCAGAAGGCACCAAAGCCACTTTGAGCAAACGATAAGGCAAATTATCGCCGCTACTTGCTTGATGCAACTCCGTCATGGTTTTGCCGCTAATCTCAACCACCTCCAAAGCACGTTGAACACGCTGCGCATCTGCGGGCTCAAGTCTTGCGGCAGTTTCTGGGTCTATCTTAGCGAGCTTTGCATGCATTGCAGGCCAACCAATTTGCAACGCTTCAGCATCGAGTTTTGCACGAACCTTTGGATCTGCTTCAGGCAAACTACTCAAGCCACCCTGAAGCGCCTTGAAGTAAAGCATGGTGCCACCCACCAAAAGTGGCACTTTGCCCCGCGCAGTAACATCATCCATCAATCTCAAAGCATCATTGCGAAAATTAGCGGCCGAATAGACTTCCGTTGGTAGAATTAAATCAATCAGATGATGAGGCGCTTGTGCCAATGTTGCGGCATCGGGTTTTGCTGTACCAATATCCATGTCCTTAAATACCAGCGCAGAATCCACGCTAATCAGTTCAATAGGTAAATGCTTATAAAGCTGGGCCGCAAGCCCAGTCTTACCGCTGGCGGTTGGTCCCATTAAAAATATGGCCGGAGGTAATGCTGACATATTACTTACCACGCATAAACATTTTATCAAGTTCAGCCATAGTCACTTGAAACCAAGTTGGACGGCCATGATTGCACTGCCCAGAACGTTCAGTTGCCTCCATGTCGCGCAGCAATGCATTCATTTCAGGAATTGCCAAGCTTCGATTTGCTCGCACAGCTGCATGACATGCCATCGTTCCTAACATTTCATTTCGACGTTCAGTGAGTGCGCGACTGCCACCATATTCGCGTAAATCCCTCAATACATCTCGGGCAAGAGCAACTGCATCAGCATCTTGCAGCATTACTGGCACAGCTCTGACAGCCAAAGTAGTTGGTGAAAGTAAGGCAATTTCAAAGCCTAATTGACGTAAATTACTTTGCCCATTAGATAATTCATCTTGAACCGTTGCGACTTCAAGTCTGTCTGCTTGAAAGCTCACAGGGATCAATAAAGGTTGCATTGGCACATTCTCTTCATCAAGTGCATTTTTAAGATGCTCATACATGATTCGTTCATGAGCTGCGTGCATATCTACGACAACTAAACCTAAGCTATTTTGAGCTAGTACATAGACACCGTGAATCTGTGCAACTGCAAACCCCAAGGGGAAGTTCTGATCAGAGGATCGAGATGCTGATTCTAAAGATACTCCCGTTGCAGCGTCTTCCGACCGGAACCCCTGCTCCATTCCGTCAAACATTTTTTCGTAAAAATCAATGTTTGAACGATCTGAGCGTAAATCCATTTGAGATTGAAAAGTCGGAAAAGTTAGTGCTCCAGTATTCTCAAAATTGGGATTAGCCGAACTGGTAAAGGGATTACTTGCCGCCTGACTCGCAGTTACCAAATTAGAGATGCCTGATGGCTTTGCTAGCGCCTTATGCAAGGCATGAAATATAAATCGATGAACAGCCTGTCCGTCTCTAAAACGAACCTCAGTTTTCGATGGGTGGACATTCACATCAACTAAACTCGGATCTAATTCTAGAAATAAAACAAAAGCAGGATGACGGTCGCCATGCATCACATCTTGATAAGCTTGACGAATAGCATGTGAGATCAGCTTGTCTCGAACAAATCGACCATTGACATAAACATATTGAGCATCACGTGTGTGACGAGAAAAGGTAGGTTTAGCTGTCATTCCCCAAAATCTTAGACCGCTCGCTGATTCGTCTACATTTAAAGCCTCCGCAGAAAAGTCTGCTCCTAATACTTCGAAGAATCGCTTTTCTGGTTCAGAAGCGATTAAGCGCATTAAGGCACGGCCATTGTGTTGCAAGATGAAACTAACGTCAGGGCGAGATAAAGCGATACGTTTAAACGCATCTTCACAATGCCCAAACTCCGTGCCTTCAGTTTTAAGGAATTTTCGTCGCGCAGGCGTATTAAAATACAAATCATTGACTTCAACGATAGTACCTACATCCAAAGCAGCCGGTTCTGGAGTTTCAATATGATGACCATCTGAAGTAACACGCCAAGCATGTTTTTCAGTTGCATCACGACTAATGAAATGGGTTCTAGAAACGGAAGCAATACTTGCTAAAGCTTCGCCACGAAAGCCCAAGCTTGCGACGTTCTCTAAATCATCAAGCGATCCTATCTTGCTTGTAGCATGACGTGTTAAAGCAAGCGCCAAGTCTCTAAATGGAACGCCCTGTCCGTTATCAGCGACTCGTAACTGTTTTACTCCCCCTTGTAAAAGGGACACATTAATATCACTACTTCCTGCATCCAAGCTGTTCTCTAGCAATTCTTTTAGCGCAGAGGCTGGTCGCTCTACAACTTCTCCTGCGGCAATTTGGCTTATGAGTAGATCAGGGAGTAAACGAATTGCTGCCATTAATCTAACTCTCTATTCAGGGTCTTTTCAATCATCTAGATACCCATTGTTTATTCGTTAATAATTTTAGGTTTAGCTAAAGCTGGATTGCTTGAAAAATATTTCTTAACGCCCATCATAATGGCTTCTACAAGTTTTTCTCGGTAGCTATCGTCGTTCAACCTACGCTCTTCTTCAGGATTGCTAATAAAAGCGGTTTCTACCAATATTGAAGGAATGTCTGGAGACTTAAGCACGGCGAACCCAGCTTGTTCAACAGAGCCTTTATGAAGGGTGTTGATTTCACCAATTCTTGTTAATACGGCCTTACCAAGTTTAAGGCTATCGTTAATGGTAGCGGTCTGAGACAAATCAAGTAGAGTTCGAGCAAGATTGGCATCCTTATCATCTAAACTCACCCCACCAATTAAATCAGACTCATTTTCCTTCTTCGCCAAATATCTTGCTGAAGCACTAGTTGCTCCCTTTTCAGACAAAGCAAATACAGACGAACCACGCGCATCAGGGCGAACAAAAGCATCAGCGTGGATAGAGATAAACAAATCCGCTTGCATATTACGAGCTTTAACAACACGGCCATGCAATGGAATAAAATAATCTCCATCACGAGTTAGAATGCCTCGCATATTCGCTTCTGCATCAATACGCTCTTTTAATTTTTTAGCTATGCCGAGAGTGATGTCTTTTTCATGAGATCCATTTGCCCCTTGCGCGCCGGGGTCCTCACCCCCATGTCCTGCATCAATTGCAATCGTAATCAGACGCCCTAATTTATTTATCGCAGGCTTGTTGATAATTGGTTTCTCTATTGGCTTCTCCGCCAATGGAATTTCTGATGACAACCCTTCAGCTGGCTTAACCTCCGTTACAACTTGCGTCGATTCAATAGTTTTTTCCTCTTGAGGTTTATTCTCAAGAGTCGGCTTTGTTTCAACAGCTTGAGGGCTCTCTGCTGTTTTATTAAGATTTTCTATTACAGTTGATATAGGATCTTGCATAGGATAAACATCTAGCACTAATCGATGTTGATATTGCCCTGCAGGTTGCAACACAAAAATATTAGGCTTAATTTGTGTTTTTAAATCAATGACTAAACGTACGACATTGGGTTTGAAATTAGCAATACGAATCTGCTTAATGTAAGGGTCATTTGGTGAGATAGCACTCGCAAGCGACTTAAGGTTTGCGTTAAGATCAACCCCTTCCAAATCCAAGACCAAGCGATCAGGGTCTTTTAGTATTAACATTTTCTGACTAATTTCACTTGAAGCTTCAATCGTAATACGTGTGTAATCAGCGGCTGGCCAAACACGGGTAGCGATGATGCTCACTAACGGATTCGCTAAGGCGGGCGATAAAATAAGTGTTGTCAATATTAAGAATTTTGATAATGTTCTAAACATTTTTTTCCTACAGAAGTATTTCCAATTAAGCGAGCACTTCTTCCCTCGCCACTTAGGGTTAAATAAAGATCAATGTCCGCTTGGGGAATTAAACTTCCTGCCTTATCTGACCACTCAACCAGACAAACTGAAGATGGATTAAAGTAATCCCTAAACCCAGATGAGTCCCATTCATCTTCATCTATGAATCTATAAAGATCAAAGTGATAGATCATTGTATTGATGTTATTTATTGAAATATGATATGGTTCAACTAAGGTATATGTCGGGCTTTTCACCCTGCCCATGAAGCCAAGACCGCCTAAAACCCCACGAACAAACGTTGTCTTACCTGCACCCAGATCCCCATGCAAATAAACAGTAACGCCCGCTAAGAGCGTGCTTGAAAAATCAGCACCCAGCTTAAGGGTTGCCTGTTCATCGTTTAAATTAAGTGTAATATCATGTGCCATATATGTTTGATCAAGATAATAATCTAGAAGCCCTTGCCGGCGCTATAAAATCCTGGGGGAAAGCTTTGGGTTTTAGCCATGTTGGCATTACTGATATTGAATTGGCGGGCGCTAAACAGCATTACAAAGCTTGGATAGAAAAAGGCTTTCATGGTGCCATGGATTATATGGCAAAACACGAAAATAAGCGTACAGAGCCTGCTGAGTTAATCGCCGGGACCTTGCGCGTAATATCTGTTCGTATGGATTATCTTCCACCGGAAGCTAGGGACGCAGAACAAGTTCTAAAAGAAAGTGAACAAGCCTTTATATCGCGTTACGCGCTTGGTCGGGACTATCACAAGGTACTTCGTAGCCGGTTGCAAAAACTATGTGACAAAATCCAAAGCAAACTAGCAAGCCATCAATTGGATAATTTCCAATATCGTGTTTTTACAGACAGCGCACCAGTAATGGAAGTCGCTTTGGCTGAAAAGGCAGGCCTTGGTTGGCGTGGCAAACATACCTTACTCCTGTCTAGAGAAGCAGGTTCCTGGTTCTTTTTAGGTGAAATATACATAAATTTACCATTACCTATCGACACGCCCTTAGCAAATCACTGTGGCACTTGCACCGCATGCATGGATATTTGCCCTACTCAAGCCATTGTGGGGCCATACGAAGTTGATGCAAGACGATGCATCTCTTATCTTACTATAGAGCTAAAAACAAGCATTCCAGAAGAATTTAGACCATTAATTGGTAATAGGATATACGGTTGCGATGACTGCCAACTGGCTTGCCCTTGGAATCGATTTGGTCAAATAACTCAGATGGATGACTTTCAAGTTAGGCATGGTTTAGATGACATTTCCCTGGTTGAGCTATTTTCATGGGATGAAGCAACATTCATCAAAAAAATGGCCGGGAGCGCCATCTATAGAATTGGCCATGAGCAATGGCTAAGAAATATAGCAGTTAGTTTAGGTAATGCGGCGACCACAAATGCTGTACTCAGTGCGCTTAAATTACGCATTAACGACCCATCAGCATTAGTGAGAGAGCATGTGGCATGGGCATTACAACAGCACCACATCGCTGTATAATTCAACGAATTATTATCATAATGTCTATTTAATGACTTCCAACCTTTACAAAAGGCTTTCGTACGCGCTATTTGGCGCACTTGTCATTTTTATTCTGCTGACATTTAAGCAATACGGAATCAGCAATGATGAGCAAGTTCAGCATGTCTATGGACAACTTTTACTGAAATTCTATAGTTCAGGATTTACTGATCAATCTGCATTTGTCTACAAAAACCTATATTTGTATGGCGGTTTTTTTGATTTAGTAGCTGCATTATTGGAGAAAATTTTACCAATATGGGTATGGGATATTCGCCACCTCCTATCCGCCCTATTTGGATTGGCTGGTATCCTAGCGGTTTATAAAATCACAGAAAAATTAGCTGGTGAACGTGCAGCCCTATTGGCCGCATTGCTACTTACCCTCACCGGAGCATGGGCTGGGGCTATGTTTACGCACACCAAGGACGTCTCATTTGGCGCGTGCATGGCTTGGGCGCTTTATTTCACAATGCTGATATCAAACAAGTTAGACCGTATTCCACTTAATCTAAGTCTCAAGCTTGGCGTTGCAGTAGGTTTTGCATTAGGTTTACGTATTGGCGGGGCTTTCGCAGTAATTTATTTACTGCTTTTAGTTTTTATTGCTAGCTTGTTACAAACCTCAAGCATCAAAGAAAAATTAAGCTTTTATACCCAAGCAATTATTGGCCTAATTCCTGC
>CAIVUE010000066.1 GCA_903909015.1 uncultured Methylophilaceae bacterium | reverse complement strand
AGTGATTTCACCCGTCACGCCAGAAGCTAAATCACTACAGAGGAAGGCTGAAACATTGCCAACCTCTTCAATGGTGACGTTGCGACGAAGTGGCGCATGTTTTTCGTTGAAGCCTTGCATCTTATCAAAATCTGCTATGCCTGAAGCTGCAAGCGTTTTAATGGGGCCTGCAGATACAGCATTCACTCGAATCCCTTTTGGACCTAGGCTTTGTGCCATGTAACGAACGTTTGCTTCTAGACTGGCTTTCGCGACACCCATGACATTGTAGTTAGGGAGTGTACGTTCCGCACCTAAGTAACTAATGGTGAGCAAGCTAGCATCTCGGCCTTCCATCATAGGCATGGCTGCTTTTGCAAGCGCTGCAAAACTGTAAGAGCTAATGTCATGCGCAATGCGGAAGTATTCGCGCGTGACTTTCTCTAAGTAATCCCCATCTAATGCATCTTTAGGCACGAAGGCGACTGAGTGAACGATGATATCGATCCCATCCCAGTGTTTAGCAAGTGCTGGGAATAAAGCGTCGATTTGCTCATCGCTGCCTACATCACAAGGCAATACAATATTAGAATCAAATTCAGAGGCTAATTTCTTAACGCGGTCTTCAAACTTATCCATTTGATAAGTGAAGGCAAGCTCTGCACCTTCGCGTTTCATCGCTTCTGCGATGCCGTAGGCAATCGAACGATTACTTAATAGACCAACGATTAATGCCCGTTTTCCAGTGAGGAATCCCATGAGTTGCTTTCCTTAAAAGTCAAAATTTCTATTTGTTATTCGAAGTTCTAGGGTCCAGCGCATCGCGCAGACCTTCACCAAGCAAATTATAACCCATCACGGTAATTAATATGGCAAGGCCAGGAAACAGAGATAGCCACCAAGCAAACTCTATGTATTCCTTGCCGTCAGTCAGAATGTTGCCCCAAGAGGCTTGCGGTGCTTGAACACCCAGCCCTAAGAAGCTGAGGCCCGATTCCACCAATACGGCGCTTGCAACGCCCAGCACAGAACTCACAATAATCGGGGTCAGGCTGTTTGGCAGTAACTGTTTAAAAATAAGACGGATATCCTTCGCCCCTAAAGTCTGAGATGCAAGAACAAACTCACGATTTCTCAGGCTTAAAAACTCTGCCCTCACCAGCCGTGTTACGCCCATCCAAGAGGTGAGTCCAATGACGATCATGATGTTCCAGATGGATGGCGTCAGGAAGGCGATCACGGCAAGAATTAAGAAGAAGGTTGGGATAGAAAGCATCACGTCGACTAAACGCATGATGACAGTATCTACCCAACCCCGATAAAAGCCTGAGATTGCCCCTAGGACGATTCCAATTGCTGTGGCGATCCCTACAGCCACAATCCCTACTAAAAGCGATATACGGGCGCCAAATAGCATGCGAGAGTATACATCGCGCCCTAGACCATCAGTACCCATCCAGTGCGCTGAAGATGGAGACAGTAAGATGCTTTTTACGTTGATAGCATCCGGATCAAAAGGTGCAATATAGGAGGCAAAAACTGCCATAAAAGAAATGATCGCAATAATAATTAAGCCTGCAAGCGCTAAGGGATTTTTTAAGATGGCGTTCATTGCACCACTCCCTTTCGGACCCGAGGATCGGCCCAAGCGTAGGCGAGATCAGCTAATAGATTTCCGATCAGTGTGAGGGCGGATCCGATGGTGAGAATGCCCATGATGACTGGAAAATCCCGCATCAGCACTGCGTCGTAAAAAAGCTTGCCCATGCCAGGAATAGCAAAGATGGATTCCGCAATCACGGAGCCACCAATGAGACCTGGAATGGATAGGCCAAATATTGTAATTAGGGGGAGCATCGCATTCCGCAATGCGTGCTTATAAACGACTGTGTTTTCAGGTAAGCCCTTTGCACGGGCAGTGGTAATGTAATCTTGGTGGAGGACATCCAGCATGCCATTTCTAACAAATAATGAGATGCCAGCTAGGCCTGTCAGCCCTGAAATAAGGATGGGTAAAGTCAGATGTTTTAGCGTGTCCTTCACTTGTGCAAGCCAAGAGAGCCTTTCTGCGCCCAAGCTATGCAGTCCGGAAATTGGAAGCCAGCTATGACTGACCCCTGCCCAGTACATCAGCATCAGTGCTAACCAAAAGCTCGGAATAGCAAAGCCAATAAAGACAAAGATCGTAATCGATCGATCAGGTAGTTTATTTTGCGTGAGCGCTGAAATCACACCTAAGGGGAGGGCGATTACAATAATCAGAATGAGACTCAGGACATTAATTAGTAAGGTCACTGGTAGTGCCTCTTGAATCATGCCCTTCGTCACATTCCCATCCTTATCGACCTCTTGCCAGAAGACTGGGCTTTGATGGCTGGCAAATGAGTGACCAAAATCTAGTGTTGACATGCGTTTAAGCCATAGTCCGTATTGAACAATGACCGGCTTATCTAGGTTATAGAGCTCACGGAGTTTTTGTCTGGATTCTTCGCTGGTCTTGGGGTTGAAACTTGCCTCTGTGGAGGTGATATCCCCAGGGGCTAAGTGCATAATTAAAAATGAGATAAGGCTGATTCCCACCAGGAGTGGCACCATCCAGAAAAGT
>CAIVUE010000065.1 GCA_903909015.1 uncultured Methylophilaceae bacterium | reverse complement strand
GTTCACGCAATGGCTATTTAACTCCAGCACAAAGATTAGAAGCGCCGCGTTTATATCGTGCATTAGGCCTGCTTGTGGATGCCACTAAACAAGGTCGCACTGATTTTTCTGCGCTGGAAACACAAACGAGCCAATTCTTAACGCAACTTGGCTGGATTGTTGATTACATCTCCATTCGATCAGCAGCGTCTATGCTACCTGCAGGCTCAAATGATCAAAAACTCATCGTCCTTGGCGCAGCGCGGCAAGGGGATACCCGTTTAATTGACAACATCGAGTTCACACTTAAAGCTTAATCACTTGTTAGGCTTGAAAAATAGTATGTTTTTGTATTTTTGCGCGTGCGGCGCTAAGCGACTATAATGTGCGTGCTTTTCAATTGAATACATAGGAAATCTATGCAAAGAACCATGCTCAAATCCAAACTCCATCGAGTGCGCTGTACGCATTCGGAGCTGGACTATGAGGGCTCATGTGCAATTGACGAAAACTTGCTGGATGCCGCTGATATCTATGAGTATCAACAAATTGATATCTACAACATCAGCAATGGTGAGCGCTTCACAACTTATGCCATTCGTGCCCAACGTGGTTCTGGAATCATTTCCGTGAACGGCGCGGCTGCTCGTAAAGCTGAACCAGGCAATTTACTGATTATTGCCAGCTATGCGAACTACAACGAGCTAGAACTAGAGAAGTTCAAACCCCAATTAGTGTACGTCGATCAAGATAACCGTATCATTGATCAGCGTCACGACATCCCAGTTCAAGCGGCTTAATCGCCTTAAACTTGACCCTTGCTAGACAATACAATACAAGAAAGTAGTCCTATGGATTTAGAAACTATGAAACAAGCCGTGATCGACGCGCTTGAAGACATTAAAGGCTACGACATTACTGTAATGGATGTCCGCAAACTGACTTCAATGGCCAGCTACATGATCGTTGCCAATGCCAGCTCAACCCGTCAAACAAAAGCGATGGCAAATAATGTCCGCGAAAAACTCAAAGAACTCGGCGTTGATGCACGTGGCACTGAAGGTGAACGTGAAGGCGAATGGGTATTGGTCGACTTGGGTGACATTATTGTTCACATCATGCTGCCAGCGACTCGTGCCTATTACAACCTAGAGCAGCTTTGGGGCGCGGCTGAAGGCAATCGTCATATTACGAACGATACAAAAGCCTCTTAAGTACCCTATTGTAGGCTTGCACTTCAAGCAATCAAATCCATGAAAATACGCATCATCAGTGTTGGTCACAAAATGCCAACTTGGGTGGAGCAAGCTTGTACTGAATACGTTAAACGGATGCCACGTGAGGCAAGCGTTGAAATCGTCGAAATCAAACCCGATAAACGCGCTGCCGGCAAAAATGCAACCGTCGTTCAAGAAGCCGAAGCGAAACGTATTTTAGAGGCTTGCGGTAAAGATTATGTGATCGCCCTTGATGAACGAGGCGCCGAAGTGACCACCCTTCAACTTGCAGAACGCATGACCCAGTGGCTGGGAAATGGCAGAGATATCTCACTGATCATTGGCGGCGCAGATGGGCTCCATCCAGATATTAAAAAGAATGCCGATTGGCTTTGGAGTCTTTCTAAGCTAACGCTGCCTCATGGCATGGTCCGAGTTGTCCTTGTCGAGCAACTTTATCGTGCTTGGTCGGTCATTAATCATCATCCCTACCATAGAGAGTAATCGAGAAAAATTCTCGTCTCACCCAATGACTCATTACAAAAAATCATTAGTGTGGTTTCGTCGCGATTTACGCGATTATGACCATGCGGCACTTTATGAAGCGCTCAAAAGCGCTGAAGAAGTGTTCTGTCTGTTTGTATTCGACACCGAAATTCTTGATCAGCTTCAAGACAAAGCAGATAGACGCGTTGAGTTTATATGGGAAAGTCTTCAAGAGCTTAAGGCTGCCCTTCAAAGTCACGGAGGCGACCTCATAGTCTTAAACGGTTTAGCGCGCGAGCTTGTTGTTCAAGAAGCCATCAAGCTAGGCGTAGAGGCGGTCTTTAGCAATCGCGATTACGAACCCAATGCCGTTGCCCGAGATGCAGATGTTGCGGAAAAACTCGCTAAAAATAATATCGATTTTCATCAATTTAAAGACCAAGTTTTATTTGAAAAAGATGAAGTCCTCACCCAGCAAGGGAAACCTTACGGGGTGTTTACGCCTTATAAAAATGCGCACCTTAAAATGCTCGATGATTTCGTCCTGCAAGCCTATCCGGTTGATCAATACCTTCAACATTTAGCGCGGTATCAAGCGCCGCCACTTCCAAGCATGGCAGAGATTGGATTTACCAACACCAATTTAAGCCAAATGAAATTACCCACTGGCATGTCAGGGGGGCTAGCGCTCTTTGAAGACTTTAAAGAGCGTATGCAGCATTATCAAGACGCGCGAAATTTCCCCGCAGTAAAAGGTCCATCCTATCTTTCAGTGCATCTTAGGTTTGGCACCATTTCCATTCGCCACCTGGCAAAAACTGCAAAAAACATGGGGGGCGCCGGCGCAGAGACCTGGCTCAACGAGCTTATTTGGCGGGATTTTTATTTCCAAATTTTATATCATCACCCTAAATTAGCCCTTGGAAAGGCCTACAAAGCCGAGTTTGATGGCCTGCCATTTCCAAATGATAGAACGCTTTTTGAAGCCTGGTGTAAAGGCGAAACTGGCTACCCACTGATTGATGCAGCCATGCGTCAGCTCAATCAAACGGGCTATATGCACAACCGATTAAGGATGGTGGTCGCAAGCTTTTTAGTCAAAGACTTATTGATCGACTGGCGTTGGGGCGAGCGTTATTTCGAAGAAAAGCTCATTGATTTTGATCTCAGTGCCAACAACGGTGGATGGCAATGGGCTGCATCCACGGGCTGTGATGCGCAACCTTGGTTTAGAATTTTTAACCCCATCACACAATCTGAAAAGTTTGATGGTAAGGGTAAATTCATTCGTAAATACGTCCCTGAAATTGCAGCGTTAAGTGATAAAGAAATACACGCGCCTTGGTTAATGTCCTCAATCCGACAAGAAGAATTGAACATGCTGATCGGTAAAAATTATCCTGCGCCCATCGTTGATCATGCGACCCAAAGAAATTTAGCGCTAGATTTATATAAAAACGGCTCGCAAACATTGATGGAATAACATTTTTGCTAGACAATCCATCCTAGCTCAGTTAAAGTAATTATTAATTGCATCATAGATTTACATAAAAACTGAATCACTCATCTGGATAACAAATGCGAACTAAACTTTTAACCCTAGTCACAGTAGTGATGATCACTTTGATGAGTGGTTGTGCGACCGTCGATAATAATGACCCTTTAGAGGCCATTAATCGCGGCGTATACAAATTTAACGATGTTTCAGATAAAGCGGTATTTAAGCCGATCGCCGGGGCATATAAAGCTGTGATACCTTCACCGGTTCGTACTGGCGTCAGTAACTTCTTTGCCAACCTTGGTACATTTGTAACTGCGATTAATCAGGCCCTTCAATTCAAATTCAATAAAGCAGCAGAAAGTGCTGGCCGCTTCGTCATCAACAGTACTATTGGTATTGCAGGCCTGTTTGATGTGGCATCAACACAAGGCATCCCGCGCTATAAAGAAGATCTTGGTCAGACACTAGGCTACTGGGGTGTTGGCAATGGCGCTTACCTCGTGCTTCCATTCATTGGTCCAAGCACGATTCGTGATACAACAGGCTTGGTGGCTGAGTCAATGACCATCGATCCATTGATGTATGTGGATGATCCAGCAGCGCGTAATGCACTGATTGGCACAATGTTCATTAGTAAGCGCGCTGAAATGCTTCCAGGCAGTGACTTGCTTGATGAAGCAGCGTTAGATCCATACTCATTCATGCGCGATGCTTATCTACAAAGACGCGCAAATCAAGTGGCTGATGGCGTTGTGACGACGAAACTCAATGATAACTTTGAGATAAGCGATCCGACGACACAAACAAAAAACTAAGCCCTTAACCAAAGCCTATTGAAATATAAAAAGCCACATTGAATGTGGCTTTTTATATTTTGAGGCTTCCCTAATCTCCAGCAACGGTCATATTCTCAATGAGCACAGAACCTACCTGCTTAGAGCCTTGAATCAGGACGTCATTACCGACCGCGACAATTTGCTTAAACATCTCGCGCAAATTACCTGCAATCGTGATTTCTTCGACTGGATGAAGAATCACCCCATTCTCCACCCAAAAGCCCGCTGCGCCTCGAGAATAATCCCCCGTGACCATATTAACGCCATGCCCAAGGAGCTCTGTCACGAGGAGTCCAGTGCCCATCGCTTTAAGCATTCCGTTGAAGTCTAGATCGCCGTGACTCACAATTAAGTTGTGATTGCCGCCCGCATTCGCGGTCGTTGTCATGCCAAGTTTACGCGCTGAATAACTGGATAAAACATAGCCCTCCAACACCCCATTCTTCACCAAGGTACGAGGATAGGTCGCGACCCCTTCATTATCAAATGGACTACTTGATAAGCCTTTTAGCAAATGCGGCTGTTCTTCAATGGTGATGTGAGGGGACATCACTTGCGTGCCTAGGCTATCTAACAAAAATGAAGATTTGCGATATAAGCTACCGCCAGAAATGGCCGAGATTAAATGTGAAATCAACCCAGCAGAGATCGATGCATCAAACATCACTGGCACTTGTGCAGTTTTAATGCGCTGACTACCGAGTCTTCTGACTGTTCGCTCGCCTGCCAAACGACCTACATATTGAGCCGTTTCTAAATCCTTTGCATCTCGCGCCGTGCTATACCAATAATCACGCTGCATATTATCTTGCCCATCATCTGCAATGACGGAACAACTTAAGCTATGACGTGAAGTCGCATATCCCCCATTAAAGCCATGAGAGTTTGCATACGCAAACATGCCTTCATAGGTCGAGACTGCAGCGCCTTCCGAGTTGGTAATACGAGCGTCCACGCCGCGGGCCTCAGACTCACACACTTTAGCTAAATCGATAGCTTGATCGACATTAAGCACCCATGGGTGATGCAAATCTAAATCCGGGATTTTTTTGGCCATTAAATTGGCATCAGCCAAACCGCAAAATTCGTCTTTCGCTGTATAGCGCGCAATATTACAAGCAGCGGAAACCGTATCATACAAGGCCTGCGGGGAAAGGTCTGACGTGCTGGCGTGACCTCGTTGCTGTCCGAAGTAAACGCTAACTGAGACCCCCTTGTCGCGGTTATATTCTATGGTTTCCGTTTCATTCATTCTGACGGAAACATTCTGTCCAAAGCCCAAACTCACTTCAGCTTCTGCGGCACTTGCGCCAGCATCCTTAGCAAGTTGCAATACGCGATCGCTCATCTCTTGCAATTGCGTTAATGAATAACTAAATCGCGGCTCACTCATGGGGTTTGTACCGTTCTCATTCAAAGGAAGTTCTAAAAACTGCTATCATATCGCACTATGAGACCCAAAAAGAAAGATGCCCAAGCTGAAGAGATCGATTTAATCGAACCCATCAGCAAAACTAAGCTTAAAGCTGAGGCAGATGCCTTACAGGACATCGGCGTTAAATTAGTCGCTTTACCGAACAGCAGACTCTCACAATTGGACTTGCCAGAGCGGTTGTTTGATGCCATCGCTGAAGCCAAACGCATTACCGCGAATGGCGCAACCCGCCGCCAAAAGCAATATATCGGCAGTTTAATGCGTGATATTGATGTTGCGCCGATTGTTGAGCAAATGGAGAAATGGGAAGGCAAAAATACAGCAGAAAATGCTTATTTCCATCATCTAGAACGCTGGCGCACTCGTTTAATCGAAGATGAGGGTGCGCTTTCAGAGTTCATGCAGCAATACCCAAACATTGATAGTCAACAAATTCGGACCCTCATTAGAAATGCGCGCCGTGAAGCTTCATTGGCTAAGCCGCCTAAGAGTAGCCGAGAGCTTTTTAAATTACTAAGAGAAGTGACAACGGATTCCCAAGACGGCGTTTCAAGCGCAGAGAGTTTCGAAGAAGATCTCTAATCCAAGGTCATCTTAGCTTCATCGCGCATTCTGTTTCTGACATAAACCACATCAAGCGTTTGACCTGCATATTTCTTGACGACTTCTGCTAAGTCTGGGGCTTTGTTGAGTTTTACCTCACCCATGCTGATGAGATAGTCCCCTTTGATCAAGCCAGCTTTTTGAGCAGAAGAGCCATCGAGTACAACTAAGATTTGTAACCCTTCAGAATCATCCTCTTTTTCAGGCACTTTCACGTGCAAGCCAATCGAAGGCTTCGCAATTTTTGCCCAATAACTTGCAAAGTAGGAGTAACTCGCCCCAGCTTCAACGGGAGCTTGGCCCGTCTTTTTGGCCTCACGTAATTGCTGAACTTTTGCACTCGCAGAGGGCCGGTCTGAGCGCTCGCTATAAACTAACACGAGTTCAGCATGAATTTTCTTGGCCTGCGGCATCGCCATCTCTGGCGGAATATCTCCGGCTTTAAAGTCTGAGTACCCAATTAATTCGAAGCCTTTTTCTTCCATGCGCTGCTTATCCGCGATCTTGTCTGCCCCGGCGTATATTTTTGGATCAGTAGCTGGAATGATATGCTTCGCGTTGGTCTGCTTAGCGTCTACAAACGAGCTCGAAAAGAAATTTTGTTGCGCCACAATCTCATCTACAGTCTGCGCATCTTCAGCGAATGACAAGTTTGAAATCAACAAAAGTGCCAATCCCATCAAGCGATAAGTCGTTAAACGCATCATGTTTCCTTTTAAAATATTAGGTATTCAATCTAAGCAACAAAAGTGGATGACAATATCCAGTCATAATATGGGATGATTTCATCTTGAAGCTTAATTACTTAATTGATAGACCATTAAGAATACAAAATAATTCACATGACAGCTCAAACAATTAAAATCGGTCTTGTTTCGATTAGTGACCGCGCTTCCACAGGCGTTTACCAAGACTTAGGATTGCCGCACCTTCAAGCGTGGTTGGGCAAAACATTGACCACCCCGTGGGAAGCGTTCACACGTCTGATTCCTGATGAAAAGTCTGAAATTGAATTCACCTTGAAACAGCTTGTGGATGAAGAAGGGTGTAGTTTAATTTTAACCACTGGCGGAACAGGCCCGGCCATTCGGGATATCACGCCAGAAGCAACCCTTGCAATCGCAGATAGAGAAATGCCAGGATTTGGCGAACAAATGCGTCAAATTAGTTTGAATTTTGTGGCGACTGCAATTCTGTCACGCCAAGTCGCTGTCATTCGTAAGCAATGTTTAATTATTAATCTTCCAGGTCAACCTAAAGCCATTGCCCAAACCCTGGAAGGATTAAAAGATGATTCAGGAAAAACAATGGTTCACGGCATTTTTGCCGCCGTTCCCTATTGTTTAGATTTAATTGGCGCCCCCTATATTGAAACCAATCCGGAAGTTGTTTTGGCGTTTAGACCTAAAAAGACTGTGAATTGAGGATTTAATGAGACTAGAGATCACCCCATACTATGCGGCTATTTTGGCGCTCCTTTTTATTGTGCTATCCGTCAGGACCATTAAAACAAGACGTGAACACAAAATAGCGATTGGAGATGGCGGGGAGAAAAGCATCTTGAGAGCTTCAAGAGTGCATGCCAATTTCTCAGAATATGTGCCATTCACCCTGCTTTTGATAGGCATGGTTGAGCTGCTATCTTATTCACCATTGATTGTGCATGCCTTAGGCATCATTTTAGTCTTCGCTCGACTTTCTCATGCATACGGCGTGAGTCAACCCAATGAGAATTTTAAATTTAGAATTTTTGGCACTGCAACGACAATTAATATCATTGGCGTTTGTGCATTTCTGATTTTAATTAAACCGTTTTTCACGCTCGGCTAATCTCGCGATTAAGCGCATGACCACTGAATTTAATCTCATCAAGAAATACTTCGACCGCCCAACTGCTCATACAGACTTAGGCGTGGGGGATGATGCAGCGCTCATTCAAATGAGTCCTGGCCATCAATTAGCCATTTCTACAGACATGTCGGTGGCAGGCACGCATTTTTTAACGGATTGCCCAGCATTCGATATCGGATGGAAATCCCTCGCGGTCAATATATCGGATATGGCCGCGATGGGAGCAAACCCAAAATGGGCAACGCTTTCGATTGCTTTGCCAAACGTCGATGAGGTTTGGCTGGCTGAGTTTTCAAGGGGCTTTTTTGCTTGCGCAGATCAATTCGGCGTCAGTCTGATTGGTGGAGATACGACGCGAGGTCCCCTCAATATCAGTGTACAAATCATGGGGGAAGTCCCAATCGGTAAAGCCCTTCGTCGAGATGGTGCAAAAGCCGGGGATGAGATTTGGGTTTCTGGAATCTTAGGAGAAGCCGCATTAGGACTCGCCGAGCTTCAAAATAAACTGACTCAAACCCTATTATCCAGTGCAGAAAAAAAGACATACATTGATGCATTACAAAAACCGGAACCTAGGGTGGCATTAGGCTTAGCATTAAGAAATATCGCGCATAGTGCCATCGACATTTCTGATGGACTCATGGCGGATTTAGGACATATCTTAGCCCAGTCTCATTTGGGTGCAGATGTATACTGGAATAAAGTGCCACACGTGAAAGTGAATAGCTTGGATGAATCCACGCTTCAAAGCTTAAGTCTTGCTGGTGGGGATGATTACGAACTTTGCTTCACTGCACCCATTAATCAGCATGCTGAAATCTTGAAGATTGGTGAACAACTTAAATTAAACCTCTCTTGTATCGGCGTCACTAAACAAGAAATGTCCGTCAATATTGTTGATGCGCATCATCAGCGAATTGAATTGAAAGTCAAAGGCTATGACCACTTCAGCTAATGCCATACCCCCTAATTTGAAATTTTTTCTTTATTAGCTTCTAGCTTCTTGTCGCTCGCTTCTTTTTTCTCAGCAGCGGGAACTGAGGCAGATTGTTCTGCGGATGGGGTATTATCAATAGCTTCAATTCCTTCTTTTACTGAATCGTCTTTTAACTCGACATCAACAGAAGGACCTGAATTATCTATGTCCACCATCTTTTCTTGTTTCGTTTCTTCTGGCATAGTTTCTCCTATGTTTATATATGATGAAGAACGTCTTCTGGG
>CAIVUE010000064.1 GCA_903909015.1 uncultured Methylophilaceae bacterium | reverse complement strand
CCAAAGCCAGACCCAAGCCTCAGAAATTTCTCACGTGGGAAGAAGTCCAAGCTACTAACTTTGGAAAATATGACGGACACATCAAATTTCTAGCACTTCATGGATTACGGTGGGGTGAGGCAGTCGCCCTTAAACAAACCGATCTCTATGAAGACAAAGTCCACATCAACAAGAGTATGTACGGACCGACCAAGACTGAGTCCGGTGTCCGAGAAGTTCCATACTTTGGATATTTCACCGTATTTCCTAAAAGCCGTGTAGCTATCGCCCATGCCCTGGCAGAGCATGGCGTAACAATTCACTCCCTGCGAAAGACCTATGCCTATTTCCTAAAAACCAACGATGTCCATGTAACAACAGCCGCGAAGTTTATGGGGCACTCTGATCCAACCGTCACTCTAAAGATTTACACCCTAGTTCGAGATACCGAAATTGATGATGTGGGAATTCGGCTACGAAATACCTTGGCTAAATGACTTCAGATCACCAAAGATGGCTTCTGGTGAAAAGTAACCTGAGGTTTTCAAAAGTTAATCAATGAAGTATGTTGCTCAAAGGAGGAAAATTCATGGGAAAGAATGTAAAACTGTCAGAGTCGTTGGTCAAGCGTGCAGCTGCTATTGCTCTGCGCGACCATCGAACGATTCCACAGCAGATAGAGTTTTATTTCAATATCGCGTCCATTGCAGAAGCTAATCCTGACCTATCCTTTAAATTGATACAAGAAATATTAAAGGCCGATGCGCAGGAGGCGACCGAGGAGTATGTATTTAGTAAATGAGGGTGGTTGTAACACCAACACTTAATCAGGCATCTAAGAAAATACTCCCCAACCAATAACTATTTAGACTTTTTTAGTTATGCTGCGTAGCCAAGGCTCTAAATAATTGAATTCGAAAGTGTCGGACTCAAATAAGGTATTCATATTCTTATAAATCGTTTTGCTATCAGACCTAATTGAATATCCATTAATTCTAAGAAAAGTATCTGCTACTGCAAACGCAACCCTCTTATTCCCATCGATAAAGGGGTGGTTGACAGCCAAACTCTCAAGTAGAGCAGCTGCTTCCTCGATGATGTCTTTGTAGTAACCAGTCTGAGGTCTAAAAAGTGCAGACTCCAGTGCTCCTATATCTCTAATCCCAGTGCTGCCACCGTACTTTTTTAGGCCAATTGCGTGGAGAGCGAGAGCTTCAATAGTCGTGATGTAGTCGGTGGCATCACTCACTTAGCTAGCTGCTTATAGAGATCATCGAATTCTTCAAGGCTAAGGCTGTACGCATCCAGCACATGCTGTCTTGGGCGTTGATCTTGATGTCGTTCGAAGTACTCCGAAAGAGCATCCTCTAAGAGGGATTGGAATTGGCGGCCTTGCTCCTGAGCCAATGTGCGAGCTTTGAGGAGTAATTCAGGGTCTAATTGAGACGAGAACTTCTCGCGTGCGGTTGCCATAGTCTCTCCTTCCATCAAGATATATCTTGATGGTAGCACCTTGGGATCCCCTCTGGCAATCACTGCAGGAGGACTTCAATGGTGAGTCGGATGAGCCCTCTAGCGCACTTATAAAATTGGTTGATGGCTGATTTCCGGCCTACTCATACTCCATGAGTTAACAACTTGCCACCTAGCATTTTCAGGAAATTACTAGGACTAACGAGGATTTAAGTCCTGCAGTTTTGAAGATCACCGCTGAGTCGAGAGTTTTCTACAATTGGGTTTTCGAGTCTTTTCAAAAGAATAGGCTTTAGCTCCTGCTTTATAGAGCCATCTAGCTTGTTCCATTCCTTTAAAGCATCAGGATCAAACCGAAGCTCATATTTCGGCATCCGTTACAGATCTTTAGGATCAACAGAGATTGCTTTCTCAAGGCGCCCTAGGCGCTTCTTAATAACCGGTTCCGATTGAATGTCAAAGAGCATCTCAGTTAAAGTTTCATATAGCTCTGGTGAGATGACATAGAAACTAGGTCTGTTATTGACCAGAACTGCGAATGGACGTTTCCCAGCCTTCTTAAGGGCCGCACTAGGGCTGGTCTTAAAATTAGAAATACTGGTGCTGAGTGAGGCCAAAATCGTGTCCATAACGTCTCCCTTGTAGGAGTCTAAATATAGGTCTAAATTTAGACCTATGCAAGTCTCACGCGAAGCTTAGATATTCAATGCATACTCATCGCCTATGAGTAGGTGTCCGATGTGCGATGCAATTGTTGAAAAACCCCGCAGCCTCTACTCTCATTTTCTTTTTTGTGGTCGTATCTTATATGATACGATCATAACCTAGGAGGCTGAAATGGCTAAAGAAGGACAGTTTTATCGGGATCGCTCAAAGCGATTAGAGAAAAAGGGAGTTGCTCGCGAGTCTGCTCGATTTGCTCAGCAAATCAGAACTGTAGACACACTGGTTAATGCCCTCGAACTGGAGCTTGAATCTCAAGGGCTTAACAAATCTGAGCTTGCCCGCTTAGTCGGAGTTGAGCCTGCAAATATTAGAAGGCTTTTTTCGAGTCACGGAAACCCAACTATACAAACCATCTCGAATCTCGCCTTTGAACTGGGACTCGAGTTACGTTTAGTACCTATTGTGAATACCAAGAAAAGTTCGTCAAAGCCGGCGCCTAAGGCAAGTAAAGGACTTGTCCCTGGGCCCCGAAATAATCGCAGAACACCTGCGCACGTTTAAGCAGTGCTGCGAGGATTTTTCGCAAAATACCTATCTCTAAGTTCTGCAATTTTCACGTATTCCCTTCTACTCATTTTCGAGAGAAAAGTCTTAGTGCGGCCATCCAAAATAACTAAATAAGGTGTCGTCGAGCCTTTAGCCTCATAATCTAGCGTGCAGAATAGCCGATGATGCTTCTTTGTTTTCCGGTCATCAATGCGGACTTCATATAGATCACTAAGTGGTACTTTCATCTTCTCCCAGTATCCCCCGCCAGAAAATCTTTTAGGAGGCGCTTTAGCTACCGTTTCCAAAATAACATCAAATTTGGTGGCAATCTTTGGTGGAAGCTCATCAAGAAACTTTTTGCCAGGAATTGCTTGGGCTTCATCTACAAAATAGACAATTGAGTGTTCATCGGACGAGTTATGTTTACTCTGCTCGGTCATTGGTACATGCTTTCATGGAGCACTGACAATTCAAGCATTAATTGAAAGTATTAAAAAACAATTCAAATATTAATGACAACTCATACGTTTTAAATAGCTACTCATGGTTAATGAGTAGGAAAAAGGGCAGAAGCTTGCGATGCCACGTCAGTCCTTGGGGCAATTTTTATAATTAAATCTCGAATTTGCCTCGCATGCTGGATATCGCCATTTAACAAGTAATCCTTCTCAAGCAGAATTAAATTATTAGCTCCGTAAGGATTAATGGATTGTGCTTTTAGCCTATAGCTAATTGCAGTTGGATAATCTTTTTTATACTCTGAGATTGTTGCTAGAAATTGGTTTACGTCACTCCTCCTTGGATCTATGTCAAGGATTTTCCTAAAATACTGCTCCCCCTGATCGATTAGCCCCGCATTGGTTAATGCAAAGGCAATGTAGACCTTATAGTCTGGGTTCATCATCGGGGTATTAAAAACCGTGTCTGCAACCT
>CAIVUE010000063.1 GCA_903909015.1 uncultured Methylophilaceae bacterium | reverse complement strand
TCAACCTATTCTGTGATCTCGCCAGAGGGTTGTGCATCCATTCTTTGGAAAAGTGCAGATCAAGCATCACTCGCTGCCGAAACATTAGGAATTACAGCATCTCGCCTTAAGACGGCTGGTTTAGTAGATCGTATTGTTTCAGAACCTTTGGGTGGCGCGCATCGTGACCCAGATGCGATGATGCAAAACCTACGTAAAGCATTGGGCGAAGAGCTGAAATTAGCTGAAGCCAAGCCAATTGATAAGTTGTTGGAGCAACGCTACGAACGCCTCATGAGTTACGGTAAGTTCAAAGAAGTTGCGTTGAAATAAAATTACCAAAGCATCAACTCACGCAGTCCGCAAAGCCCGTATTCAAAATAAAAAGTTGACTACGGGCTTTGAACGTATTCAGCAGCAAGTTCATGATGTTATTAGTTCATTAATCAATGCTAAATCCCCATTAGATTTACTATTTGCCCTTAGTGGCGGGGTAGACTCCTGTGTATTGCTTCATGCTTTAATCCAAGTTAAAAAGAGTTTGGAATTCAATTTTCGAGTAATGCATGTGCATCATGGACTAAGCCCCAATGCCGAGAATTGGGCGGAGTTTTGCAAAAAAACTTGCCAAACCTATCAAGTGCCCTTGGATGTTTTGAAAGTTGAAGTGCAAATGGGCGCCGGAATCGGGCTGGAAGCTTCTGCTCGAGAGGCCCGTTATAAGGCGCTTTATGGTGCTCATGCAGATTATATTATTTTAGCCCATCATCAAGACGATCAAGCGGAGACACTGCTTCTTCAATTATTCCGTGGTGCAGGGCTTAAAGGTTTATCTGCAATGGCGGCACATGATGAAAATAGAAGCTTACTCAGGCCACTTCTAGATATTACACGGCAAGAGATTGAGGCGTACGCTAAAGCTAATAATTTGGCGTGGATTAATGATGAAAGTAATCTAGATACCAAATACGATCGTAACTATTGCCGTCATGAAATTATGCCTGTGATTAAGGCACGTTTTCCAGCTTCTGGTGAGACCTTAGCCCGTTCAGCTAGCCATATTGCTGAGGCTTCAGAATTGCTTAATGAGCTAGCCCAAATAGATGCGAATACTTGTTTGATTGAAGGCCAGATGAGCATTAAGCAACTCAAAGAATTAAGTCTGCCACGTTCGAAGAATCTTTTCCGTTGGTGGCTTTCTAGCATGGGTTTTTTGGCGCCAAGTTCGGATCGCCTTGATGACATGCTGACGCAGCTAATGAATGCTAGTCAGGATGCTACGATTAAAATATCAATAGATAGCGCTAATGAAATCATTTTGAGGCGTTACCAAGGCTTTGCCTATATTGATACCAACTATTCCGAGCAGACCAATGATATCGCGATGATTTGGCAGGGTGAATCCACCCTAATAATGCCTGATGGCACGCATTTGGTATTTGAGCGTCACCAAGGTCAAGGCCTGGCAATTGATAAGCTTGGGGGGCATAAATTGCGTATTTCTAGCAGAAAAGGTGGTGAGCGCTTCAAGCCTGATTTTGCTAGACCAACTCGGACGCTTAAACACCTCCTTCAAGAGGCTAATCTGCCGCCTTGGCAGCGAGAGCGACTACCTTTGGTTTATTTGGATGACGCGCTTGCTGTGGTCCCTAATATTGGAGTGGATTGTATGATGCAGGCTTCGGAAAGAGATGTTGGTCTAGTGATTCGCTGGATCACCTAGATAATCGTTTAGCCTTCAATTAATCCACAACGAATTGCAAGCCTAACCATTTCAACTGGGGTATTTATTTCTAGTTTTTGTTTGATGCTGGTTTGATAATTTGCGACTGTTTTTAAGCTGATGTTAAGCGTTGTTGCAATTCTATTAAGTTCCACACCATCAACCAGCATTCTAAAAATCTCGAACTCTCTTGCTGATAGCGCCTGCATAGGGTCACTAAGATTATTATTTGTTTGCAGTGCAATTTTATGGGATATTTCTGAGCCTAGGTATGTTTGTCCTGTCATCACCCATTGAATTGCATTAATCAACTCTTCTGCTAAACCGCTTTTTGCTAGATAGCCCTTTGCTCCAGCTTTTAAGGCTTGACTAGCAAATGCTGCATTTTCATGCATAGATAGCACTAGGATCTTTGCGGTGGGGTAACGTGCAACTATTCGTTTAATGCATTCCATTCCCCCCATGCCAGGCATGCTTAAATCTAAAACTGTGATGTCAGGAAGTTCTGTTCCAAATAATTGATAAGCGCGCTCTCCAGTCTCTGCCTCTGCAACTACAGTAATTTTTGTATCTTGTTCTAATAAACGGCGAACACCTGCGCGAACTACAGCATGGTCATCTACAAGCATTACTCGGATAGGATTATTTGTAGTCATTACATTATTCTCGTTAATATGGCTTGTTGGGTATCCAAGCCCTAATTTCAGTGCCTGATGAGGATGTTATTTTCAAATAGCCACCAAGAGCCTCTACACGTTCAAGCATACCCGGTAAGCCAAATCCGCTGGTTTGGTCAGATACAAAACCCTTACCGTTATCTTTTACAATGATTTGAAGGCCATCTTTGCCTTGCTGACTTAAACTATAGACATCAATATTAACTTCAGTTGCTTCTGCATGACGCGCCACGTTGGTAAGGCTTTCTTGAACTAGTCGATAGATGGCGACGCTGATTGCTTCGCCTAGATCTTCTTTAATTCCATTTACTTTGATGGTGCAGTTCACATGTTTGTGACGGTATTTCCAAGTATCCACTAAATCCAGCAACGCTGGTCCAAGCCCTAACTCGTCTAAAATCCCTGGGCGTAGTTGTTGTAAAAGGCCGCTGACCATATCGATAAGGTGGCGAGATAGCTGGCTGATTGCTAATGCGCCTTCCTTTAATTCAGGATATTTTTTTTCAGCAACAATTGAGATAACACTGGCGTCGGTGTTGATGGCTGTTAGGCATTGACCAAATTCATCATGAAGCTCACGTGCTAGGTTTTTACGCTCTTCTTCTTGAAAGGTAATTAATTGCTGTGTAAGTTTATGATTTTGTAAAATACTTTGTTGAAGATTTTCAACCATGCGATTGAATTTTTCTCCAATGCGAGCGAGCTCTGGTAATTTAAATGAAGGAAGCCTTGCATCTAAGTTGCCATTTTCGAGTTCGTTGAGGGCGTCAAGAATTTTTTCAGTAGGTTTAAGTGCTTGAGAGACTGCCCAAATCACCATTAGATTGACTAGGATGAAAAACACCATCACCAAGGTGAGTAGGTCTGTAATCTGCTTCCATTTTTCCGCATACTCGTAAGTAGGGTCTGGAGTAATGACAAGTTCACCAAGAAATAAGCCTTGGTACTCTAATTTGCGGACAGATGGCTCCCATTTCGGGGTCAGTTCGCTGAGAATACGCTCAAACCATGCGGGCGCTTCGTTCTGAAAGGCATTGCCATCGAGTGTTTGATTGCTGTCAATGAGCTTGCCATTGTTATCAAGCAGTTCAATTTTCAAATGACGCATATGTTTTAACTGCTGAAGATGGAAACTATTCTTTGCAAGTTTCTTTTGGCCCAGGTTTGGATTGTTAAGGATTGCGGTATCGAAAAGATAAAGTACTAACTTCTCTGCAGAAATCACCTCGGCATGGGCATTTTGACGAGCGTTGTTAAGTGATAGGAAAGCACCAGCAAACATGACCACCAATAAAAGTGCAGTAATGATCAGATTTAAACGGAGTTTTAAAGTCAAAATTTATCGCCTGAGAGATTTTTAACAAGGCATCACTATAGCGCTAGCCTGTTATAAATGGAAACTCGAGTGAAGAGATCGGGAGTTTTTCCTAATGCTTTATGGCGTGCGCTTTGATAGAGTGCTTCGTGTGTAAGAAGGCAGTTATTTTGCCCTCTAAAAGAACTTAAGGATATTTTATGTTGAAAGTGGAATTAAAGCCTTTGATCCTCGCTCTTGCAGGATTTTTTTCAATTGCTTCTATCGCTCATGCTGAAAATAAAGCAGAAGCC
>CAIVUE010000062.1 GCA_903909015.1 uncultured Methylophilaceae bacterium | reverse complement strand
TCAAAGTCAGCTTCTGATTCCCCGGGAAAGCCAATTATAAAGTCGGAAGTGAAGGTCAGTTCAGGGTTGGCTGCACGTAATTTTCTAATGATCGATTTGAATTGTAGGGTGGTGTAATTACGCTTCATGGCCATTAAAACTCGGTCGCTACCAGCCTGCACAGGCAAGTGAAGTTGCGCTGCAAGTTTAGGCACAGTGGCGAAACAATGAATCAATTGTTCGCTCATTTCATTTGGGTGGCTGGTCGTAAAACGGATGCGTTCAATTTGCGGGATCGTGGCAATCGTCTCAATCAGGAGGGCTAAGTCTGCGGTATCACCTTGATAATCAGCGCGATAAGCATTCACGTTTTGTCCAAGTAGCGTAATTTCTTTAACGCCTTGTTCTGCTAATTGAATTGCCTCGGTCAGAATGTCTTCGAATGGGCGAGATACTTCTTCCCCACGCGTATAAGGCACAACGCAGAACGTACAGTATTTGCTACAGCCTTCCATAATGCTTAAAAAAGCACTCGCACCTTCAACGCGCGGTGGAGGAAGGTGGTCAAACTTTTCAATCTCAGGAAAGCTGATGTCGACTTGAGATATGCCGCTGCTACGATTGTTTTTAATCATCTCAGGCAAGCGGTGTAGAGTTTGCGGGCCAAAAACAATATCAACATAAGGCGCACGATTGATAATATTTTCACCTTCTTGTGAAGCGACACAGCCACCCACGCCAATCACTAAATTTGGGTTTTTCTCTTTGAGCTCAACAAAGCGGCCTAAGTGACTAAACACTTTGTCTTCAGCTTTTTCGCGAACTGAGCAAGTGTTGAGCAAAATGACATCTGCATCTTCAGGCGTTAATGTTTCAACCATGCCATCTGAGGATGAAAGCATATCAGCCATGCGTGATGAGTCGTATTCATTCATCTGGCAACCAAAGGTTTTGATGAAGACTTTCTTAGGGGACGTCATGGTTAGGCAAGCGATGCGCGCTGCAAAGGGCGTGGCGAGGTGTTGGAGGATGGGCTGCAGGAGCAACTTCGCAAAATAGGTTTAAAACTCAAAAAGATAAGCGTTAATTGTAGCTTAGCTAGATGGGATTGCCAAACTTCAGCTTGCTGATTTTCACCATGATGCGGATGTGCATTGCTAAAAATAATATGTTTGATATAAGTCAAAGCTGATGAACGTAGGATGGCTAATATTAAATCTGGATATTGGATGTGTTTTTACCTATAACAACCGGTTAGATGAACTTGAAGGGGTGAGCAAATGTTATTTTTTGGATGGCAGGGAATTGCGGTTTTTCTTGGTGTAGGCACTGTGGTTGTTTTGGCTTTATATGCCTTTGTAAAATCGATGGGCTGGTAAAGTAATTTTCTTTAAAAAACGCTATCTATAAAGATAGCGTTTTTTTATGTCTATTAATTGCTGAGTTGAACAATACAAAAGAATAGAAGGCCTATAGTCACGATCACTAGAATATTAATGAGGCGGGATTGCTTTTTGTGTTCTGCTTTTAGGCGATTGAGCTCCAGTTTCAATTCTGCAGATTGATTGAAATCTTGCGTCAAAAAAGCATCAATCTTACGTGGTAATGTTGGTAATACAGCCCCCCAATGCGGGGCTTCTTTTTTGATGCGTTTAAACACACTGCGCCATCCAATTTGCTCTGACACCCAGCGCTCAAGGAAGGGTTGTGCAGTTTTCCATAAGTCCAACTCTGGGTCTAAATCGCGGCCCAAGCCTTCAACATTTAATAGCGTTTTTTGGAGCATCGTGAGCTGCGGTTGAATAATGAGGCCAAACCTTCTCGCAGTATAAAAGAGGCGGATGAGCACCCTTCCAAATGAAATATCTTTTAGAGGCTTGTTAAAAATAGGTTCGCAAACTGCCCGAATAGCGGTTTCGAACTGATCAATCGATACGTCGCTTGGCACCCAGCCAGAATCAATATGCGCTTGTGCAACTTCGCGATAATCTCGTCTAAAGAATGCGAGAAAGTTACGGGCGAGGTATTGTTTATCCGTTTCGGTCAGCGTGCCCATAATGCCAAAATCTAGCGCAATGTAACGCCCATCATTGGCGACTTGAATATTGCCAGGGTGCATGTCCGCATGAAAGAAGCCGTCTCTAAATACCTGAGTAAAGAAAATCTCAACCCCATCCCGGGCAAGCTTTGGGATGTCCATGCCCATTTGACGTAATTTATCTACTTGGCTAACAGGCGTGCCATTCATACGTTCCATCACCATCACTTGCTCATGACACCAATCCCAATAAACTTCTGGCACGAGCAACAATGGACTATTAGGAAAATTGCGGCCAAGTAGACTGCAGTTAGCGGCCTCTAGCATGAGATCTAGTTCGTTATTGATGTGTTGTGAAAAGTCCTCGACCACTTCACGTGGGCGCAGTCTTTTACCATCTGAGAGCAGCGCTTGAATGAGCCAAGCGGCGGTATCTAATAATTTAATATCTTTGTGGATAACACTTGCAATGCCGGGCCTTAAGATCTTCACTGCGACTGGTTTGCCATCAATTAAATGGGCAAAGTGCACTTGGGCAACAGAAGCACTGGCGATGGGGGTTTGATCAAATTGACTAAAGATTTGATCAACAGGTTTCTTGTAGGTGTCGATTAAGATTTTTTCAACAAATACATAATCGAATGGCGGAACCTGATCTTGCAGTTTTGCGAGTTCATCCGCGATGTCGAGAGGGATTAAGTCGCGACGGGTTGAAAGCATTTGGCCGAACTTTACAAAGATTGGCCCCAGCGCTTCTAGCGCTAAACGCAGACGTTCTCCACGTGCGGTTTTGGTGTTGCGGAAGAACAATAAGGTTTGGATAACCTGACGCAGGAATTTAAATTTACTATGTGCAAGTACAAACTCATCAAGTCCAAACTTGAGTGAGATAAAGATGATTTTGAGTAGTCTAAAAAAACGCATCTTGAATTTTCTATGCTTGAGAGTTCATTGGATTAAATTGCATGGGGACTGGTTTTTTTAAGTAATTTTGCCAAGCGTTTTTCAATGCGTGCGACATCATCACGTAATACATCCACTTCATTGACGAAAGCTTCGACATGGCGTTTTTTTGCGATGAGTGGATTTTCTTCCTGCCAATATTCTGCGGCCATTTCAGCGATATTAATCGCCTGTGCTTTCACTTCATGACTGGCTTTTTGGGCAAATTTACTGATTTGATTCGCTGGAATATCGCCAATCACTTTACTTAAATCCTCTTCGTAATCCCATTTCATGCCCTGCAGCACTTTGGCTAAGGCTTTCGCAAGTTCCGTATCGCCATCGATGCGCACTTGTGACATGGCATTACCCTCTTTAGCGAGCAGTCTTAATGCAAGTGAAGGTGAGATCTGGATGGTGGCATTTGCTGGCAATGTTTCACCTGCCATCGCCAATCCGCCATCTTCCAATATGGTCAAGCTGGCACTGGTTGGCGGCATATTAAAACGTACCGTTTTTCCACTAAATGGTAAAAGCTCACTACGGGCCCATTGGTTTTGAGTGATGAGATGCTGCAATAACCGTGTTAATAGAGGTTTCAGCATAAGCAGATTAAAGCTTCCATCCCTTATGCAAGGCAACCACACCGGCGGCGAGGTTGTAATAGTCCACTTTTCCAAGTCCAGCATCTAACATCATGGTCCGCAAAGTTTCTTGATCTGGGTGCATACGAATGGATTCAGCAAGATATTGATAACTGTCAGCATCCTTGGCAAAGAGCTTGCCCATGATGGGAAGTAACTTGAATGAGTATGCGTCGTAAAGTGGTGCTAACGGTTTCCAAACTTGAGAGAACTCAAGCACCAATAAACGTCCACCGACTTTAAGCACGCGGCGCATTTCTGCGAGCGCTTTGTCTTTGTGGGTCATGTTACGCAAGCCGAAAGCAACAATGACACAATCAAAGTGATTGTCAGGGAAGGGGAGTTTTTCTGCGTCGCATTGCAATGCGGGCACTGAAGCGCCATCATCAATTAAACGATCACGCCCGACAGCAAGCATGGAGGCATTGATGTCAGTCAGAATTACTTGGCCCGTGCTGCCCACTTTTTTTGAAAATAAACGAGATAAGTCGCCGCTACCGCCTGCGACATCTAATACTTTGTCGCCAGCTTTAATGCCGCTGATTTCAACAGCAAAGCGTTTCCATGTGCGGTGCAATCCTGCTGACATGACATCGTTCATCAAATCATATTTGCGGGCAACGGAATGGAAGACCTCGCCAACTTTTTTCGCTTTTTCGCTTTCGTTGACGGTCTTAAAACCAAAATGCGTTTGATTTGAGTCTGACATTTTTGTGCCTCGTTTATTGAGCTGGGCTAGATTGACGCTTGATGCCTGCGGCATCTAGCTTGCCTATATATTCTAACCAAAGTGCTTCGTAATTGCGGGCTAAATCGTACAAATATTCCCATGAATATAGCCCTGTATCGTGGCCATCAGAAAAAATCAATTTAATGGCGTACTGACCCACCGGTTCGATGGCTGTGATGTTCACAGCCTCCTTCCCAACTTGTAATACTTCTTGGCCAATGCCGTGACCTCGCACTTCAGCCGATGGCGAATACACCCGCAAAAACTCACAAGACAACATACATTCTGTATTGTCATCAAAAGCGATTTCTAACAGGTGAGATTTTTGATGCAACTTAATGTTGATCGGACGCGGTTGCTTAAGGTTAATTGTCTGCATAAAAAATTACGTTACCTAAAATAGAATGATAGCAGAAAGCGCTCATGGATTGAGGCTTGGGGCATGACTGATATAAATCAAGTCGCCTATGATCTATCAGCGTATCATGACATTATTATTGTTGGATTGATTTAATTAAGGATTAGTTGCATGAGTTTAAGTGCTCTGTTTTTTCAGCTCGGATTAACCATTGTGTTTGTTGGCTTGGCGGCTGGCGGCATTTTTTGGGCAATTAAAAGTGGCCAGTACGATGATCTTGATGGTCCTGCGCAAAGGATTTTGATGGACGAGGATGACCCTATGATTCCATTCAATAAGACTAAAGAGACAATTCCAGCAATTGAGCCAGATCAAACTAAGATCAAATAGACGGCCTTTAGATCAGTCTTGGGTTGAAGTGGTGAGCCTAAGCGAATAAACTACAACCTTAGAATTTTATATTTAATTGAAAGCGGGCCTGATATGAAGAAATATTTCACATTCGATAATTTGCCACTGACCATGCTCATTGCTTTAATTGCATTTGCTTGGTTTAGCGCGCTTTCAGTGATTTTCTTTCACTAAAAATAATTGCGGCTTAATTGCCCAATAAAAAAGCTGCCAATGGCAGCTTTTTTATTTCTTTGGTGCTTTTAGTGGATTTTAGATTTTAATCTAACCGTCCTTTAAACGAGGGTTGAAGACATAAGTTAAAGATAAGAATTGAAGTGTCTTATGAAAGAAGGCATGCCTATCAAGATCATTAGATATAATAATAAATCTTCAATGAAGTCTTAAATTAACCGTGAGTAGAAAAATATATTTCATTAATTCGCCGAAGACATTATTTTCAGGTGGATCAATCATCAGAAGTAATCAGTTAAATCATATTTTTAATTTGTTTAACAAAAATCATTACACCTCATCAAGTTTGTCCACAGAAAAGAACTTTAAGAATAGTGTATTGATCTTTAATAAATATGCGATTGATGAGTTGAGAGAAGATGAAATCACAAGTCTCAAGACCCAAGGAAATATATTGATTGCAGACCCTCTTGACGAG
>CAIVUE010000061.1 GCA_903909015.1 uncultured Methylophilaceae bacterium | reverse complement strand
ATGCTCGTTCAACAACAAGCCAATGCTGAATTATTAAGAAATTTAGCGCATGAAATTCGTAATCCACTCGGTGGCTTACGCGGGGCAGCCCAGCTACTCGAACATGAATTACCGCAAGCAAGCTTACGTGAATATACGCAGGTCATTATTAAAGAAGCTGACCGGCTTCAGCTATTGATGGATAGATTGTTGGTACCACACCGTGTACCAAAATATGAGCCCACGAATATTCATGAAGTACTGGAGCGGGTTCGAAGTTTATTGCTGGCTGAGTCCCCTTCTGGCTTTTCAAAAAATTCACCCAAAATTACAGTGCAACGAGATTACGACACCAGCTTGCCTGACATTATTGGGGATAGAGAAAAACTGATTCAAGCCGTACTGAATATTGCACGTAATGCAGCACAAGCGATGCAATCCGCTGGCCAAAAAGATTGCCAAATTATTTTAAGAACAAGAGCCGAGCGACAAGTCACGCTCGCTAAAAAACGCTACCGCGTTGCAATTAAATTGCAAATTATCGATAACGGCCCGGGAATCCCTGCAAATATCCGGGAAAGAATTTTCTTCCCATTAGTTTCAGGAAGAGAGGGCGGTTCAGGGCTAGGATTAACGCTTGCCCAAACCTTTATCACTCAGCACCATGGCATGATTGAATGTGAAAGCGAATCAGGTCAAACCTGTTTCACCATTTTGCTACCCATTGAGAGCTCTGTGATTAAAGGTTTTGAGGTAAGACAGTAAGTCACTAAGAATAGAAATTAATTAATAGGTACAACATGAAACCAATTTGGATTATTGACGACGACAAATCAATTCGCTGGGTCTTTGAAAAGGCATTAGCTCGGACGGAAATGGAATTTAAAACTTTCTCATCCACGCCCGAAGCATTAAACGCACTTGAAGATGAAACACCTCAAGTAATTGTCAGCGACATTCGAATGCCAAATGGCTCTGGCTTAGACTTTTTACAAGTCATCAAACAACGCTTGCCCGATGTTCCTGTGATCATCATGACCGCTTATTCTGATTTAGAAAGTGCGGTTGCGGCATTTCAAGGTGGCGCATTTGAGTATCTAGCTAAGCCTTTCGACGTTGATCAAGCCATTGAAGTGATTCGCCGTGCTGTAGAGGAAAGTCAGCATCAAAGCAGCGAAAGTTCAGTCATTGAAGAAACGCCCGAAATTATTGGTCAAGCCGCTTCAATGCAAGAAGTGTTCAGAGCTATTGGTCGATTAAGTCGCTCACACGCGACTGTCTTACTTAATGGGGAATCTGGCACAGGTAAGGAGTTAGTCGCAAGCGCATTACATCGCCATAGCCCAAGGGCAGACAAACCTTTTATTGCAATTAATACTGCAGCCATTCCAAAAGATTTATTAGAGTCAGAACTATTTGGTCACGAACGTGGCGCTTTTACCGGCGCTCAAGCGGCTAGAAGAGGCCGTTTTGAACAAGCAGATGGTGGCACACTGTTTTTAGATGAAATTGGCGACATGCCTTCTGAACTTCAAACACGCCTATTACGCGTCCTTTCTGACGGACAGTTTTATCGTGTAGGCGGACACCAACCGGTTAAAGTGAATGTGCGGATTATTGCTGCAACGCATCAGGATTTAGAAGATCGTGTGAAACAAGGTCTGTTCCGTGAAGATCTATTTCACCGTCTGAATGTAATCCGACTTCGCCTTCCAGCTCTGCGTGAACGCCCAGAAGATATTCCACTATTGGTAAAGTATTTTTTACAACACAGTGCCAGTGAATTGAATGTAGATCCTAAACAGCCCACAGTGGCTACACTGAAGTACTTATCCAGCTTAAACTGGAGGGGCAACGTTCGCCAACTTGAAAATGTATGTCATTGGTTAACGGTCATGGCACCAGGCCAGAATATTGATGTGGCAGATTTACCACCTGAATTAAAAGAAGACTCTGCAAGGTCAATGAGTGTCGCTTCATGGCAAGATGCATTGGCAACTGAAGTTGCTAACGCATTAAATCGTGGGGAGCAAAATATTCTTGAAACACGCGCAAATGAATTTGAAAAAATCCTAATTACAAAAGCGCTTCAACACACAGGTGGCCGTCGCATTGAGGCGGCTACTCAGCTTGGCATGGGTCGCAATACCCTCACTCGCAAAATTCAAGAGCTCAATATTGATGAATAAGCCACTTAGATGCCTAATGATTTTCATTAGGCATCTTTAATGACTTCGGGTAGTGCTTAGTTTTAAAAGAAGCGTAGTATGCATTCATACGTTAAGTCATT
>CAIVUE010000060.1 GCA_903909015.1 uncultured Methylophilaceae bacterium | reverse complement strand
CTAGGCTTTTTTATTTTTTCAAGTTTATTTATTCAACCCAAGTCTTTCGGCGATATTGCTAATAATGCCTGACTGATTAAGGGTATAAAAATGCAACCCTGGCGCCCCACCAGCGATCAGTTTCTCGCACAAGTCAGTGACGACATCCAAGCCAAAAGCTCGAAGAGATGCAATATCATCACCGCAATCTTCCAAACGCAGACGCAACCAGCGCGGAATTTCTGCCCCACAAACATTAGAAAATCGCGCTAATTGTGTGTAGTTATAGATTGGCATCACCCCAGGCACAATTGGAATATCAATACCAATTTTCTGGCATTGATCTACAAACTGAAAGTAAGCATCAGCATTATAAAAGTACTGGGTAATTGCAGCATTAGCGCCGGCATCTACCTTTGTTTTAAAGTGCTTTAAATCTGCCCCCGCTGAACGAGCTTCAGGATGAGTCTCAGGATAAGCGGCAACCTCGATTTGAAATCCATTACCTGTATGTGCGCGAATAAAAGAAACCAGCTGACTTGCATAGGCAAAATCACCGCTACTGACTTCACCTGATGGCAAGTCTCCACGCAAGACAACCAAACGCTGGATGCCGTGACTTTGGTAAGTTTGCAGCAAACTCAATATTTCGTCTTTTGAAGACGAAATTCCTGAGATATGTGGTGCAGCCTCAAAGCCTTCTGCTTGAATCTCAAGGACAGCATCCATGGTTCGATCACGGGTAGATCCTCCAGCACCAAAAGTGACAGAGAAAAACTTTGGATTAAGCAGGGCCAATTGCTTACGTGTTTCACGTAGCTTTAAGACGCCCTCTTCCGTTTTTGGCGGAAAAAATTCAAAACTAATTTCAGGATTCATAAAAGCTTCCTCTATCTTTAGCCATTAAGAGGCCATGCAACCATCGCCTCTTAATCGATCCTAAATTAATAACGATAGGTATCAGGCTTAAACGGACCGTTTTGCGAAACGCCAATATAAGCGGCTTGCTCATCCGTTAAACGTGTGAGTTGTGCATTCAATTTCTTCAATTGCAACACAGCCACTTTTTCATCCAAATGTTTAGGCAAGGTATAAACACCCACTGGATATTTGTTGGTATTCGCAAATAACTCAATTTGAGCGATCGTTTGGTTTGCAAATGATGAGCTCATTACGTAACTTGGATGGCCAGTACCGCAACCCAAATTCACTAAACGACCCTTAGCTAACAAGATAATCTTTTTGCCGTCAGGGAAAATCACATGGTCCACTTGAGGCTTAATTTCATCCCACTCATATTTTTCGAGTGAAGCAACATCAATCTCATTATCGAAGTGACCAATATTACATACAATCGCTTGGTCCTTCATTTTTGCCATATGATCGTGACCAATCACGTGATAGTTACCAGTGGCTGTCACAAAAATATCGCCATGCTCACATGCGTAATCCATCGTAACAACGCGGTAACCTTCCATTGCAGCTTGCAAGGCACAGATTGGATCAATTTCAGTCACCCAAACTTGAGCAGACAAGGCACGCAAAGCTTGTGCAGAACCTTTACCAACATCACCGTAACCTGCAACAATAGCAATTTTGCCTGCAATCATCACATCCGTTGCGCGCTTAATGGCATCCACTAATGATTCACGGCAGCCATATAAGTTATCAAATTTAGATTTAGTCACTGAGTCATTCACATTAATTGCTGGGAATGCCAAACGACCTTCTTTGTGCATTTGATATAAGCGATGAACACCCGTTGTCGTTTCTTCAGTGACGCCCTTAATATGGGCAAGTCGGGTTGAATACCATGTTGGATCTGTTTTAAGCTTTTCTTTGATCGCGTTAAACAGACAAACCTCTTCTTCACTGCCTGGATTGTTCAATAAAGAAATATCTTTTTCAGCTTTTGTACCAAGGTGAAGCAATAATGTTGCGTCGCCACCATCATCTAAAATCATATTTGAATAGCCACCATCGAGCCATTCAAAAATGCGATGGGTGTAGTCCCAATATTCAACCAGTGTTTCGCCTTTAATCGCAAACACTGGCGTGCCGCCTGCAGCAATCGCAGCAGCAGCGTGGTCTTGTGTTGAGTAAATATTGCATGATGCCCAACGTACTTCAGCACCTAAATCTTTGAGCGTTTCAATTAGCACAGCTGTTTGAATGGTCATGTGAAGTGAGCCGGTGATACGCGCACCTTTTAGAGGTTGCGCTTTAGCAAATTCTTCACGAATAGCCATCAGACCTGGCATTTCTGTTTCAGCAATCGCAATTTCTTTGCGGCCGAAACCCGCTAAATTGATATCAGCTACGATGTAATCTTTAAAATCAGTCACAGTATTCATGTATTTTCCTTGAATGGTGTGACCGGAGGGAATGCGGAAAATTTGGAGACGCTAGAAGAACTAGAAGTAAGTTACCTGAAGTTCTAAGACTCTCACCCGTATCCCGTGCCCGGCACGGTTAATATGGTGAGCGCCGTTAGAACATGTTCCGAGCCTGGGAGTTTTCTCTCGCAGCGCTCCTCGGAATGCGGCCAATTATACGCGATTATTATTTTTGTACAAATTTCAATGAATTGAATGCAATAGCCAATAAAAAAGCCCCATCAAACGATGAGGCTTTTAAATACAAATCGATGATTAAACTGAGGCTTTTAATGCCGCTGCTTTATCAATCGCTTCCCATGAGAACTCTGGCTCATCACGACCGAAGTGACCATAGGATGCCGTCTTCGTGTAGATTGGTCGAAGGAGATCCAACATCTTCACAATACCCTTAGGACGTAGGTCAAAGTGTTCACGCACCAAGGCAGTGAGG
>CAIVUE010000059.1 GCA_903909015.1 uncultured Methylophilaceae bacterium | reverse complement strand
AGATCGTAATGGGCTGAGATATTTCTGCGACTTCCTTGTTGTGTGTTTTTATTGATTCGATGTAACCAAGATCGAATAGGTGAAGTGATGCTGGCTAGTCCGGTTTCAATGCCATCTAACATGGCTTGGTTTCTCACCATCAGACGAATGAGATTGGTGAGGTTGTCGCATTCAAAATATTCCTGCATAAATGCTTCGCCTGCACCTATCGAGCCGCCAAATACCACTTCTCCGTAAAACTGTGTGTCTTTAACAGTTATTGTGACATGGATGGGCTCTAGGCCTGAATCATGCTCTTTGTTACCAAATTGATAGGTGTGCTCTTCCTCGATGAGCTTAATTGAACCTTCCTTTAGATTGCCGAGTTTCTTAAATAAAATGTGCTTGGCAAGCCGATCTAATTTTCTTGGCTTTGGCGTGAATTTACTTAATAAGGCAATTTCTTTTGAGCTATTTTTTGACATATCGGTATTAGAATTTTATTTGGGGTGTGGAATAAAAGGGACACGTTTCAGCCATAACTTAAGCGCCTCCCAATAAATGGCAAGCGTCACTTTTAATGTCATGAATGGATAGGAAAGTAACGTTCTGATCATCGTCCAAGTGGAGAGCTCAATTCTTTTAAGTACAAGTGAAGCCTCAAACTTCTTATGGCTGTTTTGTATATTTTCCATATGAATTAACACCTGATTTGATGGGTGATTAAAATGCCAATCATATTCCATCGCCATTGGCATAAAAGGTGAGACGTGAAATGCTTTATTGAACTGAAAACGATAGGGAGATTTTAGATTTTCACAATCTAATAGGTAGTGGTGTCTTTCGCCCCATGGCGTATTGGTGATCTCAGCAACAATGAATTCCAGGCGTTGATCTTCTGCATCAAAACAGTAATAAAAGCTGACCGGATTAAAGATGAAACCAAAATAACGTAGATGCGTGAGAAGTCTTATTGGTCCAGTTGGTCTTAACCCCGACTCTTTTTCGACAAAGGTTCTAATCGCGCTGTCTAAATTTTCAGATCTACCATCAAAATAATCTTTAGAAAAAAAACTAGCAACATTCCAAGCCTGCCAGGAGCAAAACCAATAAGGTTTAAATAACTGCGATATTTCAGACAAGTCTAAGTACATCATAAAGAGTGAGTATTTAAATCGATGAGGTACGGGCAGATGACGCTGATGGACAACATGACCTTGGTATATGCAGCTATGTTGTTGCGTCATTTAATGCTTTGCAGCTTGAAAATGTTTGAAGTGTTCTAAAGCTGTGAGGGCACTCACAACACCATCCTCATGAAATCCATTGCACCAATAAGCCCCAGCATAGGCGGTACGATTGATGCCACTAATTTCGCCGTGCCTTAATTGGGCTGCGATGCCCTCAGGGGTAAACACTGGATGTTTGTAGTGGATCGTTTTTATTATTTTTTCGGGATGGATCTTTGATGTATGGTTGAGCGTCACCAAAAATGGCTCAGGGGAGTTCAACGACTGCAATATGTTCATATTATAGGTCAGCGTGGCTAGGCCTAGCTTTTCCGTGGTGACGTGATAATTCCAGGCTGCCCAAGCGAGCTTCTTTTTAGGCATGAGTGTGCTGTCGGTGTGCAGCACAATTTCATTATTCTGATATGGAATGGCGCCCAAGATATCAGACTCATCTTTTGTAGCATCTTGGAGAATGGCGAGTGCTTGATCACTATGGCAAGCAAAGAAAACAAAGTCAAAATGTTCTGGGGGATTGTTTGTGGATTCAATCATGACCCCATCAGCAGAACGCGTTACTTTTTGTACCGCCGTATTGAGTTTTACTCGGTCTTTGAATTGGGAGGTGAGTTTTTCAACATAGGCTTGAGAGCCACCTTTAATGACGCGCCACTCAGGTCTATCTGACACACTCAGCATGCCATGATTATGAAAGAAACGAATAAAAAACTTGGCGGGGATTTTAAACATTTGCTCTGGGTCCGCAGACCAGATGGCAGAGCCCATTGGGATGATGTAACGTTTAATAAATGATTGACCGTATCGATGTTTGATTAAATACTCGCCAAGTGGGATATCTTGCTCTTCTTCGCTAAGTAACAAAGGGGCCTCTTTGTTAAATCGAAGGATGTCCTTGATCATCATTAAAAAGCTGGGGCGAACTAGATTGATTCTTTGCGCAAACAGGCTATTTAAACTCGTTCCATTATATTCTAATCCAGTTGCTTCATCTCGAACGCTAAAACTCATCGCACTTGATTGCGTTTCAACTTCTAATAGATTAAGCATGTTAATAAAGTTTGGGTAGGTCCAATCGTTATAAACAATAAATCCGGTGTCGATGTTGTAAGTTTTGCCAAAAGCATTGACTTGATGCGTGTGCGTGTGGCCTCCAATATAAGGGCCAGCCTCATATACGGTGATTTCATGATGCTGGTATAAGTGCCATGCAAGTGTGTTTCCAGAAATGCCAGCGCCAATAATCGCAATCTTCATCGATCAGTTCGCTTTTGTATTAAGGTTTCTGCGGGGACCTTTCTTAAGTCCCAGATTAAGCCAAGTGCGGAAAGTATTTTGAGTCCGTAATAGGTTAAGTCGATCTCCCACCAGTAAAACCCTTGTTTTGCAGAACTTGGAAAATGATGATGATTATTATGCCAACCTTCACCTAATGTGAAAATTGCGATGAGCGGATTGTTACGGCTATCATCATTGGTCATAAAGCGTCTTTTTCCCCAGACGTGGGCGAGCGAATTGACTGTAAATGTCATGTGGTAGAGGAAGACGGTAGAAATCACAAAGCCCCAAAGTAGTAACTGCAGACCATTGGTGTGTAATTGCGGCGCATAATGTTCAAGCCAAGCCCCTAAGAAAAATAAGCCAAGTGCAAGTGACAAGGGGGCGATGACGTCATAGCGATCTAAAAATGCCAGTTCTGGATATTTTGTTAAATCTTTGACCCGTTCAATCTTGGATCTGAAGTTCTTGTTCGCTAGAAACCAACTGATATGACTCCAAAAGAATCCATGTTGTTTTGGTGAGTGGGGGTCGTTGGGATTGTCTGAATGCGCATGGTGATCCCTGTGGTGAGAAGCCCACCATAAAGGGCCTCGTTGTGCTGCAGTTGCCCCTAGATAAGCAAAAACAAATTGCGTGGCCCTAGAGGTTTTGAATGCCTTGTGCGCAAAGTAGCGATGATAAAAGCCAGTAATGGCGAACATCCTTAACAAGTAGAGACTGATGGCGACGAATAATGCAGTTCTGCTAAATTCAATCCAAAACACCGCTAAACAACAAAGATGTAGTAAGATGAAAGGAACGATCCGTAAAAATTCAACTTTTTCAGGATCATGCTCATGGCCGGCATGGGAATGATTGTCAAACCATGCCGTAATGATTTTTAAAAACATTTAATCTGCGTCCTTTCGCAAGCTAGATTCCCATGTTTGTGGAATTTTGACGAGTTTATTTGTATCGTAACCCATCTTTTTAATCTGCTCGATATATCCCATGTAATCAGCATCATTCATCGATGGATTTCGTGACATTAGCCAAACGTAATCTCTGGCATTTCGCGCAATGATCGTAGTTTTGTACTCTGGATCAAGATACACAATTCTATATTCAGCTTTGATGGGCCAAATAAACTGCATGCCCCATATGGCGTTGCCTGTGTCGGGCTTAACAAAGCCAGTGGGATGGTAGGCCTTAGATGCTCCGTTGGCACTTCCTTTGTTGAAAGTAAAAGTTGTTCCAATGGTGCCATCAGAATTTAAAGCGTAAGTCTCGATGGCATTGTGCACATCTTTTTCAATGATGGTTGGAATGCATGCGATGACATACCAACTCCCCATGAATCGATTGATATCGACATGATCAACAGTGTTAATCGGTGGTAAGTTTGAGCATGACGTCAGCAAGGCGCAGAGGGAACTTAGAATCTTTTTCTTCATTTAAGGCTCACTTTAGTGAAATTTTAACCAGTGTCTTTAGGGAACCAAGGAAAAAAACGATTGGTTTTGTTGATGTAAGTTTTATATTCAGGCCTTCGCTTTCCAATCTCAGACTCCAATAGTTTCGCCCCAGTCACTTTTACCAACAAATACGTCATGAAAATGGGTGAAATGATTGTCCAGTAATGGCCACTGGCTGCTGCCATGATGCCATAACCAAACCAAATGCAAGATTCACCAAAATAATTAGGGTGTCTTGTGAAGCGCCATAAGCCTGTATTCAGAACTTTTCCTTGGTTATCAGCTTTGGCCTTGAACTGGGTCAATTGCTTGTCGCCAATGACTTGAAAGCCCATGCCAATAAACCAAACCATGATTCCAATCGAATCGAGGAAATTCATGGGATTAGAGGATTGGGCAGAAACAAATAATGGTAGTGAAATGATCCAAGCCAAAACAGCTTGCAAGATAAAGACGAGATAAAGGCTTTTATATTTGAAGTTGGGTTCATTTCTTAGGCGTATTGCTTGATAACGATGATCTTCTGGTTTGTTATGATTTCTAAGATGCAGATGTATTGAAAGTCTGAGCGACCAAATGGAGACAAGACCTAACAGCAAAAACGAGCGGACGCTCCCTGTATGCGATAAGAACATACTCGTGCAGCTAGCGATTAGGAAAAATATTGCCCATAAACTATCCACCACTGTCACATTTTGATGTTTTAAGCTCAACAGCCAGCCGAATGTGGCCAAGCTTAGCAAGGGCAATAAGGTCAGAAAGTAATCATTTATGTTGAACATCGTTGTTTTTTAATCTTTGGAAGAGATCAGTGGCTGGGCCGGGGAGGCTAACTTAAATAAGACTGGGACAGCGATCGCCCATCCTATACTTAAATAGAGCATGGCCATATTAGAATTGGCTATATGGATTGCGCCAAGTCGCGCACCACTCCAGTAACTCAAAGGGCCTGCAATTGCCCCAAGAATGCTAGCTAAGCCCATTTTTTCTTTAAGCCAAGCTAGACTGATATTAATGGTGCTAGCAAAGAGCCCCCATAGAGCGATCATCCAAGGAGGAGGAAGTACGTCAGGCCAGTAAGTCACTTGCATAAACTCGATCCACCCCAAATGCATGGGGATGCTATCAAAAAAGATCCCAATCATCATCGTAGCTATTAGGAAACGTGCTTGATGGATTGGGGCGTTTGAACTTAGAACATTCATTAGTAGAACGATCAATGTCACTAACACGCCAAGCCATGGGTGATGGAAGGCGCTGCCTAATATGCAGCTGAACCAGCCGATTTGAAAAGCGATGAGGTTGATGATCATGATGATTTATATTTTTTCAAACAGGTAATGGCTCACCCACCATTCTTGGCCATGGTTAAACCCAAACAGCTCGGCACATGCCATAAAAAATATACGCCAGCGTTGGCGCCAAATTTGAATATTTTCTTGACCATAACAATCGGCTAAGACGGGGAGAATCTCTTCAATGTTTTGGTCCATATTGTCTAACCAGGCATTGGCAGTTTTTTGATAATGTGTGCCATCCCAACGCCATTGTTTAGCAATTTTGAGATGCTTTTGAAATTGTAGCGGCGTGTCATCACTGGGCATGAACCCACCAGAAAAAAAGAACTGACTCATCCAATCGTCGGCACCTTGAACCTCAAAGGCATATGGAACATCTCGGTGACAGAAGATATGCATGAAGAACTTACCTTTGGGCTTTAACCAGCGATTTAGTTTTTCAAATAACACCTCGTAATTGCGCATGTGTTCGAACATCTCCACAGAGACAATCCGATCGAAACGATCCTCAATCTCTAAGTCGTTCATGTCACAAGTGATCACGTTTAAATTTTTTAAATTGCGTTTGGCGATTTCTTCTTGGATAAACTCACGCTGAGAATTCGAATTCGAGACGGAAGTGATTTGGCTATTAGGATAGTGTTTTGCCATCCATAAAGATAAAGAGCCCCAGCCACATCCCAATTCCAGAATCGATTGACCATCCTTAATCTCTGCATGTGCACAGGTTGCTTCTAAGGCAGATTTTTCTGCATCATCAAGATGATTAATCTCGTCAGGCCAATAGCAACTACTGTATTTTCGATGGGCGCCAAGGGTTAAATTAAAAAACGCTGCCGGCACTTCATAATGTTGGGCATTCGCCATTTCAGGAAGGGGCGCAATTCGGGCGAGCTTCATTGCATCAAAAAACTGACATCGCAAGTCACTGGAAAGCTCACAATTTGATGCTGAAATTTCCTGTAATCTTTTTTTGCAAAGCTGACGAATTCCATAACGAATCATAAAGTCTGGAATCAGATGATGTTCAGATAAGGTAATGGCTAACTTGGAAAGCATCATAGTGAAACTCTTAAATTAATGGGTCTCATCTAGAGAGCCTAAATTGTTGGGAAAGTTTTGCGTTTAGATCGGTTTAAAAATATATATTTTATTTGCCAAATCTGCGTTGATATTTAAATGCGTATTAGGCACCAATTCTAGCCAACATCTTATATGGGGACCAGAAAATATTGTGAGCAAAAATTAAAATAATTAGCTTGCTTTTTTTTAGTCGCAGGCTGAACTTTTTTTCATGAAGTCTTACTAAAACAGTGGTTTAAATGTTGTTTAGTGTGACAGGGTTCATTAATCACATTTAAGTCATTTTAGGAGGCCATGTGCCTCCTTTTTTTATTCAAATTTGAACTATCAAAGATTACCAAGAGTCGTAATTTGAAATAAAGCTTTATTCACTGTTTATGATTAAGGATGGTCAGCTATGTTTTCAATGTTAATTGCTGCGGCTATTTTAGGCATTATGTTGTTTGTTAGTTTGGTGGTACTTCCAGTTGCCTTCGGAAAGCTACCTAAAGATCAAGCCGGTGTCTTTGTGAGGAAACTCTTTCCGATTTATCACGGAGTATTATTTTTGGCGTCTCAGATTACAGGCTTTTTGGCCATAACCCCACATCTAAGACCAGTTGCATTCATTGCAGGTTTCATATTTGCATTACACTTTGTATTTCTAACTCCAGCAGTCAACCGTGCATCCGATATGGGTGAAACAGCTAGATTCAAAAAATTACATACCTTGAGTGTGATTGTGAACCTCGTGGTGATGGGGCTATTTGCTTTTGCGCTCTGTGTTGACGCCTGTTACTTTTAGTTTAAATCATGATTAAAACTACTATCGCAGGATTGTTGTTTTCAGTTTCAATGGTCAGCCATGCTGCGCCTTCTAATGAGCTGGTCTATACATTAAAAGCGAGCATTGCCAAAATCCACAGTGTGAATGCAGCTGGGGGTAAAAGCACCGGAACTGGGGTCGTGGTGGCGGAAAATAAAGTAGCAACGAATTGCCATTTATTGGCTAATTCGATTGGTATGGATATCGGCGCGATGGGTGAGCATTATCAACCAGTAGGAATCCAAGCCGATTGGAAGCATGACATTTGCATCCTGAATTTCCAGTTTTTGCCACTTAAAGCCGCGCCTTTAGGAGATAGTGAACATTTGCAATATGAGCAGGAAATTTTTTCTATTGGTTTTCCTGGCGGCCCACCAAAGCCACTCACGACTTTTGGTTCAATTAAAGCCCTCTATCCCATGGATGACAGTGTTGTGATTCGCACCTCGGCATCGTTCCAAATGGGTGCGAGTGGCAGCCCTTTGTTTAATGCGCAAGGTGAAGTGATTGGGCTGAGTACCTTCAAAAGCCCCGGACGTAATGGATTGTTTTATAACGTCCCGGTGCAATGGGTAAAGTCGGCCATGCAACTTCCTGTGGCCGACTTTGGCGACCATTACCAGCCGGCTTTCTGGGAGGAGGAGTTAGCCCAGAAGCCTTATTGGATGCAGGTCGTATTGCCCGCGCAAAATGAGCATTGGGATGAAGTTGAAGGGATTGTTAAACGGTGGATCGTCAGCAGCCCATATGATACTGAAGCAAGATTTTATGATGCCATGACCAAGGCCCATACCGGACGTGCGGACGAGGCAAAAAAAATCTATCAATCTATTTTGAAGCAGATTCCACTTCATGCTGGAAGCCTCTTGAGCCTTGCTGCTCTTGCGAAAAGTGAAGGCAAAGAAGAAGAATTACTTCGTTATCAAGATCAAATGGCTAAACTCAATATTGATCCAGATGAGATGGAGTTATATTCAATGGGCAGTAAGCATTAATGACCTGCGCTTATTAACCTGCTAGACAGGTTTGATTAATCCCTTTTACTTTACTGAGCGCATCGCTGAGCATTGCTCTTGGGTAGAAGAAAGGCTCCTTGATGTAGGCTTGATTGAGTGTCTGACATTCTTTTTGGCTCAGTTTGCTTGCAGAATAAACAAAGCACGCTGGATTGTTTAAGACCGTTTCCTCAATGGTTTCTGCATAGGTGCCATGTTGATAAAAGGTGTTGGCATCTTTGATGGCGGATTTGATGAAGGCGTTAAAAGACTTTTCAGTAGCGCACTGATTAATATTTTTTAAATATTGTTTTTGCATTAACAAACCATCGACATTGATGCTGGGTGTTGGCGTGGCATAGCTTGAAAAGCTTGCACTTAATAAAACAACTAGACTGAGATATTTCAACATATTTTCTTCCTTATTCGATTGTTAAGCATGTCTCAAAACGACGGGATATGCTTTAGTCAGAAGAAAGATAATTAAGTTCATGTACTTAGCTTTTAAATAGATCAGAAAAAGGAGTGGGTAAATGGAAGAGAAAAGTGAGCAATTGATCCCCCGATGGCTGGGTTATCTGGGACTGCTTCCTTTTGTGGTTCCCACAATTTTTTTATTTTTTGATTTTCATCATCTCTACATGTGGCGTCATTTTCTGATTGCTTATGGTGCGGTGATTTTAAGCTTTGTGGGCGCGCTTCAATGGGCATTTGCCATGCTGATGGATTTGTCAGCAAAAATGCGAAGATGGACTTTTGTTTGGAGCGTGATGCCTGCTTTAGCAGCTTGGGTTGCACTTTCAGTGTCACAGTGGCTGGCATGTATTATTTTGCCGATTGGCTTTGGGTGTGCCCTGCTGATGGATCAGCGCTTAGCGCGTTCCGCCGTACTCCCGAGTTGGTATCTACCTTTGAGATACCAACTGACTATTGTTGCCATGTCATGTTTGATTGTCGCGGGATTGCTTATTCGGTTTAACGGCTTTTTTTACTTAATGATCAATTAAGAATTTCATCACTGACTACATTCCAGTATTTTGAGAATCTGAGGATCCCCATAGAGGAGAGTTTGGCTTGTGTTTTTTTTGAGTAGATCGCGGATTCATCAACATAAGCCACGTCCCATTGCGCGAGTAAAGTTCGTAATTCTGTATTTGGCGTAACTTGGGTTTCAATCCTGCCGGCCTGAATTTTTTCTAGCACCTTCCTTGTGTCGCCAATCCAAACTTCAAGGTCTGGCATCTCAGATAAACAATCTGCAATGAATTGAAGTCGTTTCAGGGCCCATTTTTTTTGTAATTGCTTGTCAAAGATGAATACTTTTTTATTGGAAGATGCATACAAAGCATGCTCAGCAGACAGCATTTCATCATGAAATAAAGTGATGGGTTTTGACCCTTGGGAAACCTCTAGTTTTTCGATTAGATTTAAAGGGGTCACTTTTGCAGGGGCGGAAGTTGGTTTGAAAAGTTGTGCGTTTAAAGTTTCATAACTTGCCTTAAATGGACAACTTGCCTGACATGTTCCACAAAACTGGTTGTGAGTGTATTTGCTGAGATTCTCTTGATTAAAGAAATAAGGCTTGCTTCCAAAAGTGGAGGCCACCCATTGCCAAGATAAAGTATTGGACGCTTGGTCGCCATCAAGTAATAAGTCGTGCATCCAGTTGGCAGCGAGCCTCCAATCAATGCCGCGCCAATGAATCATATAACTTGCTAGCCACATTCTTGCGTGGTTATGAAGGTAACCGGTGCTTTCAAGTTCGCTCACAAAATAATCAATGCAATTTAATCCGGTTTTAGCTTCCACAATTTCGGTATCAATGGCTTTTCGATCTAATTTAACCTTGGGTGGTTCCATCTCGGAATGGATGCGATCACCAACAAAATACCAAACCTGCCGCCAATAGTCTCGCCAAGCAAATTCAAATAAAAGTTTGTCACGGCTAGATGCGGGAATGCTTTTTGAAAAGTGAATGACCTCCGAGAGACTGAGGCAACCATGTCTGATATAGGGTGATAGATGGGTAACTTCCCCATTAAGATAGTTGCGCGTTTTGCCATATTCGTCGGGTGAAATGGATTGGAGCCGCGCTAAGCCTGCTTCTCTTCCACCGCGCCAGTTTTCAGATAAGTCAGGTCCCAAGTGATCAGGAAATAAGCTTCGAATAAGCTCAAGACGCTCAGGCCTAGACTCAGGAATGACAATATTTAAGGCTGGCATGATGGATAGGATGGCTTAATGTTAAGAATGTCTTTAAGAGCTGGTCAGCTTGACTTAGTTCATTTGCGAACTTAAGTCAGCTTCTGAATGACTAAGCTTACAAATTAACCAATCAACATGATATGAAACCACCAAACAATATCGCGCTTATTTTGCAGGACCAATCTAGAATTATTGAAATGGCTTGGGAAGATAGAACCACTTTTGAGGCTATTGAAATTCAATATGGTCTTGATGAGCCTGCTTTAATGAAATTAATGCAGGCTGCTTTAAAGCCATCGAGTTACAGACTATGGCGTAAGAGAGTCAAGACTCGGTCATCCAAGCATCAGCAGTTAAGAGCCGCTAAAGTGACGCGTGCTTTTTGTGCGACACAGTACAAGATCAGTCGATGATCAAAAAATCAGACCTCCCCACAAAGCAATGTCTAGTCTGTGATCGTCCTTTCGTCTGGCGAAAGAAGTGGAAGCTAGTATGGGATGAGGTGAAATATTGTTCGAACGCTTGCCGAAATGCTAAAAGTATTAAAAATGTGAATGCATCGAACTAGTCTTAACATATGCATGTCACTGTATTCAGTATCATCATTTACTTAACTTTAGGAAATCCTTATGTTCCTCAATAAAAAATCTGCAGGCATGATGACCCTTGCCATGTTCTTTAGCCTCCAGTCTTTGGCCGCCACGGAAGTCCTTAACGATTACCCAAGGGAGCAGTTAAAAAGGTTTGCTGAAGTGTATTCTGTGATCAAGAGCAATTATGTAGAAGATATTGATGAAAATAAGTTATTCAATGATGCGATTACCGGGGCGCTCGCAGGTCTCGATCCCCATTCCACCTATTTAGATTATGAAGGGCTCAAGGATTTCGGGATCGCCACAGGCGGTGAGTTTGGCGGTCTAGGTCTAGAAGTGGGTATGGAAGATGGACTAGTAAAAGTAGTCTCGCCGATTGAGGATACTCCTGCCTATCGCGCTGGGATTAAATCTGGTGACCTGATTACCCAGCTTGATGGCGTTTCTGTAAAAGGCTTGGGGATAGGCGATGCCATTAAGAAGATGCGCGGGAAGCCAGATACGCAAATTAAACTGAGTATTTTAAGAAAGGGCGAAGCCGGCCTTGTTGAAATCACACTCACTCGCGCCATTATTAAGAACCCGAGTGTGAAATATAAACTCACCGATAGTGGTTACCCTTATGTTCGCATCACCCAGTTCCAAGAACACACTGGTCAAGATCTTGCTAAGGCACTCGCCACGATTCGTGAAAAAACAGATGGCCCGTTAAAAGGTTTAGTGTTGGACTTAAGAAATAACCCTGGTGGTTTGGTGACCTCAGCGGTGTCTGTCAGCGCGTCGTTTTTAAAGAAAGATGCTTTGGTGGTGTATTCAGACGGCAGAACGCCGGACTCGAAGATGCGTCTTTTTGCCAATCCAAGAAATTATATCGGACCGGATCCTGATGATGATTATTTGAAAGATTTACCACCCGAGATGAAGACCGTGCCCATGGTTGTTTTAGTCAATGCGGGCTCTGCCTCAGCTGCTGAAATTGTCTCGGGTGCTTTGCAAGATCATGGGCGTGCTAAGGTATTAGGTACCCAAAGTTTTGGTAAGGGGACGATCCAAACCTTGCTACCTTTAAGTAATGGCTCTGCAGTGAAGCTTACCGTAGCAAGATATTTTACCCCGAGTGGCCGTTCTATTCAGGCCAAAGGCATTACGCCAGACGTGATTGTCGAGGATCCTGCCATCACCCCTGAAGAAGATGCAAAATTAAGAAGAGAAGCATCACTTGCGAATCATTTGGCAAACCCTAAAGAAGCCTCAAATCAAGACAAGCCGCATGCCAATGTAGCGACGATTGAAAAAGAGCCTGCCCGGACGCAATTTGCTGACAGTGGTCAGTTTGAGGCAGGCACTGATAAAGACTTTCAGTACTCGCAAGCCATTAACTTATTAAAAGGTTTGGCAGTGACTCAGGTGAAGGCAAAATAAAGTAATGATGCTGCTTATCAAGACGCTCATTTCAGTGGGCATTATTGTTTGCGTTACAGAATTAGGAAGGAAGGGCAGTACCCTCGGAGCTATTTTACTGGCGCTGCCCATCGTTTCATTTACCACCTACACTATTTTGTGGTTTGAGACGAAAAATACTAAGTTGATTGCGGATATTGCCCAAAATAATTTCTTATACGTTATTCCAGTGATCCCGGTGTTGCCATTTTTTAGTTGGATGTTGAGAAGTGGCTGTGGATTTTTTGTGACGCTTATTGTTTCCATTCTTTTAACTGTAATACTCTTTATCATTTTTGAGCATTTCGTGAAGTAAACGGTATAAACAATCAGGGACCTCATGAGGTCCCTGATTGTTTAAGCAGCTAGTTAAAACGTTATCTTACTTAGTTCACTTTCACTACACCATTCATTACTGCGGCATGACCAGGGAAGCTACAGAAGAAAGCAAAAGCATCTTTTGCGTTTAATTTATCAGTTTTGAATTTGATCGTAGCAGATTCGCCACCACCAAGCACGGCAGTATGGGCAATCACACGCTCATCATTCTCCTTGATAAAATTTTTGCTTAATCCAGCCGTGTTGCCATCAACAAGTACTGATTGCATGTCAGCTTTCTTAGTAATCACGAGATTGTGGCCCATTGCAGCTTTAGGCATGTTTCCTGCATTTTTAAGGGTCAGATTCACTTCCTTACAGGTTTTATTGATGGTAATTTCTTTTGCAGAAAATGCCATGCTTGCCGTTGCATCTATCGCGATATCACACTCTCCTGCCACCGCAACAGATGAAACAAGACCCAATAACACACTTGCACCAATTAGTTTATTTAACATGATTTTTACCTTAGATAATTAAGAATAGAACTTAGTACTTCTCTTGGAAGCCTTTTCTTTCCTAAAGTTGCCTCTCTGCCCTAATTAATTTTGGGTAGCACAATCAAGCCTTCATTTTGAGATCCATAGGCAATAAATTGTTGTTTATTGAAATGGTCTGCCGCAACTGCGCAAAGGGCGGCATCGATGAAATCTTGGTTTGTGAGTGCGCTAACATCAAATTGGCATCGGTCCTTTAATGTGCTTTTTCGCGTCAGGCTTTTGCTGCCAAGAGGTAAGCTACTCGGCGCATTTTTCCAAAGGAGATTGTGAATTGCATGCGGAAAAGTTTCCATCACACATGGGGCTTGATGGTGGCTTTCTGAAAATAGCGGTAAGCCAAGTGCTTGATAAAGACGCTCGCCATTAAACACCCAATCATAAAATCGACTTTTGCTAGCAAGCGCACGAGTTGGTGTGTAAAAACATCTTAGGCTATTTTTCACTAATTCCCTTTCGGCCAGCCTAGAGCGACCATGTTCACTAAACATGGCGGGCGCATCAATGGCAACCGCTTCTGGTTGATGGCTTAGCACCCATTCGGCGACTTCGTGTGGATCAATAGAATGGAATTTTTGATGATAGCGTCCGTCATGACTAGCGACGGCATGAAACCCTTTTTTAATTCCACCCACATCAATTCCAATGACAGTCTTTGAATTGCTCATCCTAGCGGCCATGTCTGGTGAGGATGGGATTTCAAACTAAATATTCTTGAAAGAGTTTGCCAATTTTTCCATCAATTAAGCCATTTAATTGCTGGGCTTCCTCTTTAGTGAAATAGAAGTGATAGTCTAGGTTCTCAACGAGATAGGTAAAGCACAGGCCCATCCCAAAAAATGGGATAGAACGGCAGTCTGAATGTACTTCATTTTCAATTTGAATATGATGGTGCCTTCGGTCCTTCCGAATGATTTCGAAAAGTTCTCTCACGTCATCTTCTTTACCCTCGATGAGCTGAATCAATTGATCATGCGTGGACAACAAGAATCCAGAAATTTCATGGGCAATATTATAGGTTTGTGCTTGCTTTAAAATCTCGACGAGCGATTCCTCAGAAAGATCCGGGTGAGGTGTACTCACATAAATCAACTGCAAAATAGGGGAATGCGAAGTACTAATTTAAAAGCTCTAGATTTATCTTATTAAGTTGTCAGCATTATAGACAATATTTTTTGGGATGCTTGTTCCGCTAATGACAGGACTCTGATAGTTTTGTAGCCTATTATCCAGCATCGATAAAGATGCATAGTCGCTAAACAGACTAGCGTATAATGAAGCTATTCATTAGCGGGCCCTTGAAAATATGCAAGATTAGCCCCATCTAATGATTACTGAAATACAAACTACCCGGGGCTGACCAGGTTTCGACGTGGGTTGCAAAGCAGTGCAGGGCATACCGAGGCTCAGTTCCCTCGTAAATACAGCTGAAAAAAGTATAGTCGCAAACGACGAAACTTACTCTCTAGCCGCTTAATCCGGCTGGACGCTGCACCATCATTCCCATGGGGTGGATGACGAAAGTCATGGCAGTGTCATATACATGGGATACGTGATGTGTTGGGTTACTTAGCACTTCATTAACTCTAAGGTAACTCGCTTATTTCTTGCTTGCTCGTTGGTGCGGAATAGGTTAAATCAAACAACACAGCTAAGTATGTAGAACTGTCTGTGGAGGGCTTGCGGACGGGGGTTCGATTCCCCCCAGCTCCACCATTTTAAAGTATCACAATGTATCAAGTAGCATCTAAAGCTCAACCCTCACAAGGGGTTGGGCTTTTTTTATTTTTTTTTAAGGAATTCATGCGAGTCTATGCTTATTAAATAGACTAATTTAAGACTCTCGATAGAACTTAAAGTTAATCTTGAAGCCATATGTTTTATATTTAATTGGTGTTCATCATGTATCTGGAGTCCCTTAAAATAATCAGTGAAAAATTGACTATCTATTACGATGGTCATTGTCCTTTGTGCCTAGCAGAAATTCATTTTCTGAAACATCACAACCATAGAGACTTATTGTGTTTCGTTGATTTGCATACGCTCTCCGATAGTGAGGGTATCAACTGCGATTTAGCGATGAAGATGATTCATGGTCGACTT
>CAIVUE010000058.1 GCA_903909015.1 uncultured Methylophilaceae bacterium | reverse complement strand
CTGCTTTCCATTATTTTCTCCAAGTAACATTCGGTTGTATACAATGTAATATCAAAAACAAATACTAGCAAGAAATATTTAGACCGCCGCCATTCCATGCCTGTTTGTATTCAAGCTGTCGCCTGAACTCAAACCAACCTTTGTCTAGAATGGAACGGTTTAAGCCTGATTTGGCTTCAACGTTCCTTCCTTTGGTTTCTGTTGTGCCTTTGGCACTTTTGCTCATATGACTAATCTGCAAATCTTCTATCAAGACCATGGCGTGGTTTTGGCTGATAGTTGTCGTCGTTTTGCGCAAGCTGAGTAATGTCATCCAGCTTTATATTTCTTCAGCGCACTTCTCGTCCTGCTATCAAGCAAGCTCCACAGCGCAACCTTCTCATCGTTCTCTAGCATCTCACAGCGTTCATGCGCGAGCCTGAGTTCTTCTAGTTGCACGAGCTCTGAGACTTCCTCTGCGATCCTGGCGAGTAAGTCTTTTTCTTCCAGATTGAATGCTTCTAGTGCTCCTGCCGTTGGGGTGATGGATTGCTTGGGTGGCTTTATCTCTTCTTTTGTTGGTTTAGCTTCTTCTGTTTCTGTGGATCTTATTGCTTTGCTTCCTGCGATGTTTTCTTTCTCTTCCTTAACTTCACACTCTTTCATCTCCACCATCGGTAGATCTTCTCCAGCATAGATATACATTCCCAGTCCATGCAGTGAGATGGCTTTGGCTAAACATCGTTGCATGGCGGTATTCACAGAGAACGCATCTGGGTTATGGATTGCTTTATTCCTAAAGTCCATTACCGGTAATTGCGCTGTTCTTGATTTACCAAAGGCATGCACGGTACAGAACACCATCATGGTCTCGCCAAAGATCCTTGGCTCTGCATACTCCCAAGATGCACTTTCATCTAACTGCAATAACTGATCAACCGCCCAAGACCATGAGAGATAAGCCAAGCCGTTCTTACGCTCGATATAGTCATTGACGTTAATTTGTCTTAGCTCTGTGTAATGCATCATCATCTCCCTCAGGCTGCCTTGTCATCCACCACAGGACCTTCGATCCCCTCATCAATCAGGTACTCCATCCGTGACATGTCCTTGAAGTGGGGTGCATTTAAATTCGCATTGATCTCTTCCATTGCTTGCTCATACATCCAAGCAATGTTGGCTTGACTCATGAGCTCAATGATATTGATCTCACTATCCACTGGTCTGATCTCATCAACCTGCTCAAACACCATGCAGACACACACATCATACGAACCTTGTTCATACTCCACCGTTGCCCACTCGTAGTTCCTTGCACGATTCTTAGCCATCTCGTTCTCCTTGGTTATGGAAGTTAATCGACGTAATTAGTTTATGATCATAAACAATGTATGTCAATGGACATAAACAGTAATTTTTGAAATAAACTTAAAAGAAAGTGCTGTGGAAATAAAAAAAGCCACGACTGGCGTGGCTTTTGGAGGGTATCAATTTATTTAATTATTTCTTGGGATTACCTTCTCCGAGCATAATCCAGCGAGCGGTGAATGGTGTTGAGTCTTCCAGTTTGAATCCATAACGCGGATCAATTTTCTTAATATTTCCTGATAGCCATTGATTTACAGTACTGCGAGATGCGCCACATAAAAGCCCAAACTCTGTTTGTTCTTTGATCTTGAGTGTTTCCATCATGTGTTTAACGCGTTCTGCGGTGGTTTTCACAAGTTTTTAATCTATTATTGCTGACACTTAAATTATAAGCTTTTTAGCCGGGCTTGAGCCATTGAAATTATTAAGTATATGTCAAATATATTTGACATATACAATATACAACCCCCATAATTCTTACTATGTTCTACGATCTTCATTTTATAGGCGAGCACTTAAGAAGCGCTCGAGTGAAAGCCGGGATGACGCAAGCTATGCTTGCTACTGTCTCAGGAGTTTCTCGCGCGACGATTAATGCGCTGGAGAACTTCAAGGCAAAAGATATTAGCGTCAACACGCTCTCTTTGATATTAAATGGACTTACCCGCAAGTCAGTATTGGTTGCTCCAGGCATTCAGCCGCAAGTGACTAGAACGCAGCCCCGGTTTGAGTTCCCATATGTATGGAGCCAGTCTAATCCGGGCGATGAACTCTTGATTCAAAAAGTGTTGGAACGTTCAGTATTTGATGACGTGCTGATCTTGTGTGCCCACTATGGCGTATCTAAAGTCACTGAGGTTCTTTATGGATCCCCTTTGAAAGAGGACGAGGTGTTGATGCGCTCACTGCGTCGGATGCTGACCAATATTCAAAAAGGATTTTTTGATGTTTGATTGTAGAATCAAATTTCATGCTATATACTTCTGCTATATATTATTGCTGATTTAAAGGAGATGCAAGATGGCAACTGGAACTGTATTCATTAATAACCGTACGCAAGCTGTGCGCCTGCCTTCCGAGCTCAGGATGCCAGAGGGGATTAAAAAAGTGAGTGTCCGTGCTTTAGGTAACGAGCGCATTATTGCTCCGCTTACCGAGACTTGGGATACATTCTTTACTGCAGAGTTGTCCGTGACGGATGACTTTATGACAACGCGTGCCTCACAAGCGCAGGGCTCAAGGGAGTCGTTTTAATTGCTTAAGTTTCTGTTGGATACGAATATCGTCATCTATGTCATTAAGCGTCGACCAATAGAGGTAATGGAAACTTTTAACCTGAACGCAAATCGCATGGCAATTTCAGTCATCACGCTGTCGGAATTGCTTCATGGTGCAGAAAAAAGCAGTCAGCCTACGCGTAACCTAGCGGTGGTTGAAGACTTTTGTAGTCGATTGGCGGTACTTGATTACACCGCAAAAGCTGCACAACATTATGGCGACATTCGCGCCTCGCTCGAGCGCGTTGGTGAGCCTATTGGGGTAAATGATTTACATATTGCAGCGCATGCGCGTAGCGAAGGTTTGGTGCTGGTAACCAATAATGAGCGCGAGTTTAGTAAGGTGCCCGCATTACAAATTGAAAATTGGATTATCTAACTTCTGAACGACTTTGATAGGAGTAACGCGCCCAGTTGAGCGCGTTTTTTTGTGGCTTATCTTTAAGCGGCTATTCGTTAATGACCTCAGCCTCAATGATCTTGGCCTTGCTATCCCGGTACTTTCTAAGAGCATCCATCGCACGGTTGATGTCAGTATCTAGCTGGATTTGGTACTTACTAAAAAGCGCCATGTCTTCGCCTTGGGGGATGCGGCTTGCAATCTTCATGTCAGCTTTAAATTTGTAAGCCTGGTGGTAGTGGCCATTAGCGGCAATAAAACTCTTGGCGGCGCCTTTAATTTCTTCTAGTGCGCGTGCAATATAAATCTTATCTTTGGCAAACTTCTCCCAGCTCAAGCTGTATTCTTTGGCCTTGCTGGTCATGAGTTCATAAATGTATGGTGCGTTCGCTTGGATGCCTAATATTGAGACGGGCTTGTTTTTCATAATGTAGTTTTCATACTCGTCCAGCACCGCCTCGAAGTACTGGTAGGTTTCCTCGGACTGATCAGATATATGCTCGGATTTTGGTCTCGCAGCCAGTGGGTGTCTAAAAAAACTCTCTATGCGCTCGGCGATCACATGGTCGGACATTGAAATTCTAAGCTTTGCCGCCTCAGCGTCGCGTAACCTAATTTGTCGGATGGTGCCGACGATAATGCGTTCAACGTACCCAATTTCAATGGCATCAGTCGGCCTAAGAGAGGCGGTGATATCGTCCGCAAGTTGGCGGAGCTGATCTTGGTTCTCACCCGGCAGCAGCGGAATCGCTGCATAGATGCCGTGGGTTAATGCATTTTGGCTTGCCTTTGCTTTACCTGAAAGTGTTTTAGGGCCAGTGGATTTCTTAGCATTTTTTTGGTTGGCTTTGGCTTGTGCGATGCTGGTCATGGCGTTCTCCTTGTTTAATGACTATCTTTAATCATTAAATTGGGGCTGCCAAGAAAAATTTCAAGCCTTAACAATGGCTTATACAGAAAAATTTAGTATTTTTTTATGGGGTGGTTTTAATAAATAACCCCAATCTCCAAAACGAACCCAATTGTGCTTTGGGCCATATATGGTGGGGCTTACAGCGATATTTTTTATTTCACGTAACGCTTGTAGGTTTCAATCCAGTTGGTGGAGATTTGATGGCGTGCATCGTCTAAGGTCACTGCGCCTTCGCAGACCAGCTTGTAGAGCTTGAATTCTAGGATGTCTTTCTTCTCCGCATCCCACTCACTGAGTCTTGGCTGCGGCCATAGGTTGGCTGGGTCGCTCGGGTTGCCGCCGATACTAAGTGGGATGAGGTGGTCTTCCTCGTAGTGTGCTGGGTTTGTGTCTGCGTAGCCGTAAGCCACCATTTGTTTTTTCTTGAGCTTGTTGGTGAAGTAAGCAGGGGGTCTCACTGTTTTTGTATAACCTCTGACACAGACGGTGGTTTGAATATTGCTCTGGTTAATTGAGGCATCAATCGACCCAGGGGTAAGGTTTACATCAGGCAAGTCTCCAGCCATCCCAATGTGTTGAGTGAGGGCGAAAAGCAGGGCGACATAAGTGCGATCTATTTTTTTCATTGGCGTGCTTTAAATGATTGAACGAAAGTCGTCATTGAACTGTCATGACAATGGATTATAGTTTAAGTGAATAAATCTACAAGAAGTCGTGAATTGGCTTTGCCAGAGGCGTCGCGCTTGGGTTACAATTGTAAAAATTTTGAGGTTACCAGACTTCGCTGATTGCAACTGGCAATCATATATCGCTGTAAAAATTGGAGTTTTAACGTGCTGGAAAATTATTTTCCGATCCTTGTTTTTATCTTAGTCGGCTTAGCCGTTGGTGTTGGACCCCTCGTCCTCGGAAAACTCGTCTCTCCAAATCGTCCTGACGCAGCAAAAAATTCCCCGTATGAATGTGGCTTTGAGGCATTTGAAGATGCCCGCATGAAGTTCGACGTTCGTTATTATCTTGTCGCAATTCTATTTATTCTTTTCGATCTAGAGATCGCCTTTTTATTCCCATGGGCAGTGGTCTTAAAAGAAATCGGTTTGTTTGGCTTTTTAGCAATGATGGTGTTCCTAGGTATTCTGGTGGTTGGCTTCATCTATGAATGGATGAAGGGCGCGCTGGAATGGGAATAGTGTTGGGTATGCTGACGTTGAAAGTATTGAAATGAGCATCGAAGGTATTTTAGAAAAAGGCTTTGTCACAACGACGCTCGATACCGTCATTAACTACACAAGAACTGGCTCTTTGTGGCCGATGACGTTTGGTTTGGCGTGCTGTGCGGTGGAGATGATGCATGCAGGTGCGTCACGTTATGACTTAGATCGTTTCGGGATTGTGTTCCGTCCAAGCCCACGTCAGTCTGATGTGATGATTGTGGCAGGCACGCTTGTGAATAAGATGGCGCCAGCCTTACGTAAAGTCTACGATCAAATGGCTGAGCCACGTTGGGTGATCTCGATGGGTTCCTGTGCTAACGGCGGCGGCTACTACCATTACTCTTATGCGGTGGTGCGCGGCTGTGACCGTATCGTTCCGGTTGACGTGTATGTCCCAGGGTGTCCTCCAACGGCTGAGGCCTTGCTTTACGGCATCATTCAGTTGCAAAACAAGATCAAACGCACTAACACGATCGCTCGCTAAGGTATAAGAAGATGACGCGATTAGAAACCCTCCAAGCGAATATTGAAAAAGTTTTAGGCGACCAAGTCACTAAATTAACGCTCGCGTTTAATGAGCTCACAATTGAATGTGCTGCAAAAGACTTAATTAAAGTCGTTAAGAAACTACGTGACCACAAGGCGCTTAAGTTTGAACAGCTCATCGACCTCTGCGGTGTGGACTATCAAGACTTTGCTGATTGCACCTGGGAGGGCCTTCGTTTCGCGACGGTTTATCATTTCCTTTCAGTGACCCTTAATCACCGTATCCGTCTTAAAGTATTTTCAACCGAAGATGACTTCCCTGTATTGCCAACCTTAGTTGAGCTCTATCCAGCGGCGAACTGGTTTGAGCGTGAGTCATTCGACCTTTACGGCATCATGTATGAAGGCCATCCAGATTTACGTCGTTTGCTTACAGACTATGGTTTTGTTGGTCATCCTTTCAGAAAAGACTTCCCAATGATCGGTAACGTGGAGATGCGTTACGATCCAGAACAGCAGCGTGTGGTGTATCAGCCTGTATCAATTGAACCTAGAAATAATGTACCACGTGTGATTCGTGATGAGGGTTTCCACAATGGCTGAGATTAGAAATTACACCATGAACTTTGGGCCGCAGCATCCTGCCGCCCACGGGGTATTGCGACTTGTGTTGGAGCTTGATGGTGAAGTGATCCAGCGTGCTGACCCCCATATTGGTTTGCTCCATCGTGGGACAGAAAAGCTCGCTGAAAATCGCACTTATTTGCAATCCGTCCCTTATATGGACCGCTTAGATTATGTGTCCATGATGTCAAACGAGCACGCCTATGTGATGGCGATCGAAAAGATGATGGGTGTTGATGTGCCGATTCGCGCGCAATACATCCGTGTCATGTTCGATGAAATTACCCGAATCTTAAATCACCTTCTATGGCTGGGTGCTCATGCACTAGACGTTGGGGCGATGAGCGTATTCTTGTACGCCTTCCGTGAGCGTGAAGATTTGTTTGATATCTATGAGGCGGTTTCTGGTGCAAGGATGCATGCTGCTTACTATCGTCCTGGCGGGGTCTATCGTGATCTGCCAGATCGAATGCCACAGCATTTAGATTCCAAATTCCGCAGTCAAAAAGAGATCGCAAAACTCAACGAGAATCGTCAAGGTTCCGTGCTCGATTTCATTGAAGACTTCGCTAATCGATTCCCAAGTTATGTGGATGAGTATGAGACCTTACTCACTAACAACCGCATCTGGAAGCAACGGACTGTCGGTATTGGCGTTGTGACCCCAGAACGCGCATTGGCGCTTGGCATGACAGGTCCAATGATTCGTGGTTCTGGTGTTGCTTGGGACTTGCGTAAGAAACAACCTTATGAAGTCTACGATAAACTAGATTTTGATATTCCGGTCGGCGTGAATGGCGATTGTTACGACCGTTACCTAGTGCGGATGGAAGAATTTAGACAGTCTAATCGGATCATCCAGCAATGTATTGCTTGGCTTCGTCAAAACCCAGGTCCAGTGATTAGCTCTGATAACAAAGTAGCGCCTCCTCAACGTGAAGGTATGAAGACCAACATGGAAGATTTGATTCACCATTTCAAACTCTTTACTGAAGGCTTCCATGTGCCAGCAGGCGAGGCTTATGCCGCTGTTGAGCATCCTAAGGGTGAGTTCGGAATTTACATGGTGTCAGATGGGGCGAATAAGCCTTATCGCTTAAAAATTCGCGCGCCAGGCTTCCCGCATTTGGCCGCGTTAGATGAAATGACAAAGGGCCATATGATTGCTGACTTAGTGGCCATCATTGGTACGCAAGATATTGTGTTTGGGGAGATCGATCGATAATGTTGTCTCAAGCGTCTCTCGATAAAATCGAATACGAATTAACGAAGTATCCGAAAGAAAACCGCCAAGGGGCGGTGATGTCTGCACTTCGCATAGCGCAAGCTGAAAAAGGTTGGCTCTCTCAAGAGACGATCGCCTTTGTTGCTGAGTATCTTGGCATTCCTGCCATTGCGGCGCTGGAAGTGGCAACCTTTTACAATATGTATGATTTAAAGCCGGCTGGTCTGTACAAGATCACGATCTGTACCAACATCTCTTGTATGTTACGTGACGCGGATGTGATTGTGGATCACCTGCAAACCAAGCTTGGTGTAGGCTTTAACGAAGTGACGCCGGATGGTAAATTCTGCCTGAAAGAAGGCGAGTGCATGGGCTGTTGTGGCGGAGCGCCCTTGATGCACATCAATAATACGAAGATGCATGAGTTATTAACCCCGGCGAAGGTCGATGAGATCCTTGGGGGGCTGAAGTAATGTCTTTGCATAAAACCCCTGTGGTCACTGATTTAAGTAAACAAACCTTGGTGACTTTGCGCACTTTGGCCACTTCAAAAGAAGCCAACCCTGGTAGCCTCAAAAATTATGAAGCGCTTGGCGGTTACGCTCAGTTCAAACGGATCGTGACTGAAAAAGTAAAAGCGACCGATATCATTACAGAAGTGAAAGTTTCTGGTTTGCGTGGTCGCGGCGGCGCTGGGTTCCCAACGGGCCTCAAGTGGAGCTTCATGCCGCGTTACTACGATGGCACAAAATATCTTGTCTGTAATACCGATGAGGGCGAGCCAGGCACTTTTAAAGACCGGGATATCATTCGTTATAACCCACATCAGTTGATTGAAGGGATGGCGATTGCCGCCTATACCTTAGGTGCGCGTGTGGGCTACAACTATATCCACGGTGAGATCTGGGAAGACTACGAAATTTTCGAAGCAG
>CAIVUE010000057.1 GCA_903909015.1 uncultured Methylophilaceae bacterium | reverse complement strand
CGAAAACAATTTATGATGCTGTCTGAAAAGCAGGTAGAAAGCATGTCACTGCAAAGCTACAATCAGTCCTTAAAAACAGCAAACGATAAAAAGACACTTAATACCGATCCTGTTTTAGTTGAGCGTATTCGTGGAATTTCTAACCGTCTAATTGCCCAAACAACCGTTTTCAGACCTGATGCAAAAAACTGGAAATGGGATGTGAATGTAGAAAAAAATGACCAGGTCAATGCTTACTGCATGCCTGGGGGCAAGATCATGGTTTATTCTGGACTGGTAGAAAAGTTAAAGGCAACCGACGATGAACTTGCTGCAGTTATTGGTCATGAAATTAGCCATGCACTTCGAGAACATGGACGAGAAAGAATGTCCCTAGCCTACGCTGAAAAAGGTGGCATTGCATTATTAGCCGCCGTACTTGGATCGACAAAAAACACACAAACGGGAGTAGCCTTAGGTGCGGCAACTCTTGGGACACAACTATTCTTCGCGCTCCCCAATTCACGAACACAAGAAACTGAAGCTGACCGAATGGGATTAGAGCTAGCAGCCCGGGCAGGCTTCAATCCAAATGCAGCAATAAGTTTATGGACAAAAATGGCTCAGAATGGCGGTAAAAAACCGGCTGAATTTTTAAGCGACCACCCTTCTGACAAAACACGCATCGAGGACCTTTCCAACTTAATCCCTACTGTCATGCCTCTTTACGAACAGGCAAAATTGTCCAAATAAAGGCATTACATGCTTGAAACTGTCAGAATCAGGTAAAATGCCGCACTTAATTTATCTTTTCTATTTTTAGTCTATCGGAATTATTCATGAGCCAATTGCAAAATATCATTGAAGACGCTTTTGAGCGTCGCGCTGACATCAACCCAAATAATGCTAGCGCAGAACTTAAAGAAGCGATTGCAACTGTATTAAGCGACTTAGATGCAGGAAAATTACGTGTGGCATCTCGTAAAGGTGACAGCCAAGAATGGGAAACGCACCAGTGGCTCAAGAAAGCAGTATTGCTCTCATTCCGCTTGCAAGACAATGTATTAATGGATGGTGGCTGCACAAAATATTTCGATAAAGTTTCTCCGAAATTTGCAAACTACACTGAAGAAGACTTCAAGGCTGGTGGTTTCCGTGTGGTACCAAATGCGATCGTTCGTCGCGGTTCGTTCATTGGAAAAAATGCCGTATTAATGCCTTCATATGTCAATATTGGCGCTTATGTTGGCGAAGGAACAATGGTTGATACATGGGCTACCGTGGGTTCATGCGCACAAATCGGTAAGAACGTTCATTTGTCAGGTGGCGTTGGTATTGGTGGTGTACTAGAGCCTGTGCAAGCCGGTCCAACCATCATTGGTGACAACTGTTTTGTAGGTGCACGCTCAGAAGTTGTTGAAGGTGTTGTAGTTGAAGATAACTGCGTAATCTCAATGGGAGTTTACATTGGTCAATCAACAAAAATATATGACCGTGAAACAGGCTCAGTGACTTATGGACGCATACCAAAAGGCTCAGTTGTAGTTTCAGGCAATCTACCTTCAAAAGATGGCAGCTACAGCCTTTACTGCGCTGTAATTGTTAAGAAAGTAGATGAGAAAACTCTAGGTAAAGTTGGTATCAACGAGTTATTACGTGGTATTTAATACTCCCTAGGACAAACTAAACAGCCCATACGTGGGCTGTTTTTTATTGTGACAATACTTTTAAGCAGATTGCACAATGCGCTGTTAAAATATCTAACATGAAAATTTACGGAATATCAAACTGCAACAGCGTTAAAAAAGCTCGCACCTGGCTTGAAGAAAACGGCATTGTCTATGAATTCCATGATTTCAAAAAATTAGGTATAAACGAAAATACAATTAAAGAATGGCTTACACAAAAGCCTTGGGATAAATTAATCAATCGTGCTGGCATGACCTGGCGTAATTTGAGTGATGCTGAAAAAGCAATCATTACTGATGATGAAAGTGCTACTCAATTGATGATGGCTAAGACTTCAGTGATTAAGCGTCCGGTTTTAGTACAAAACAATATCCTACTAGCATTAGGATTTGACGAAGCCACCTATCAACAACTGTTTAAACATTAAAAGTTACCCCTATGAGCAAAACGCTAGATTTAGCTAAAGACTTAATTTCAAGAAAATCCAATACTCCCTTAGATGCTGGATGCCAAGACTTAATGATTAGCCGTTTAGAGCCTTTAGGCTTCAAAGTTGAGCGCATGCGCTTTGGAGATGTTGATAACTTTTATGCACGTCGCGGAACAACCGGACCTTTACTAGTATTTGCAGGCCATACTGACGTCGTTCCTACCGGGCCAGTAGATAAATGGCACACACCACCCTTTGAGCCAACCATTAAGGATGGCATGTTATATGGGCGCGGCGCGGCAGATATGAAAACTTCATGTGCAGCATTCATCACTGCCATTGAGGATTTTATTACGTCTCATCCAGACCATAATGGTTCAATTGGCTTGCTGATCACTTCTGACGAAGAAGGCGTTGCAATTGATGGCACAGTTAAAGTCGTTGAGGCGCTCAAAGCTAGAGGCGAGCTCTTTGATTACTGCATCGTTGGCGAACCCACATCTAACAAAGTCGTGGGCGACATGATTAAAAATGGCCGTCGGGGTTCGTTGTCAGGCAAACTCCTCGTTAAAGGCGTGCAAGGACATATTGCTTATCCCCATCTTGTTAAAAATCCGATCCATATGGTTGCGCCAGCAATTAAAGACATGGTCGATACGGTGTGGGATAACGGCAATGAATACTTTCCGCCAACTTCTTGGCAAATTTCCAATATGAACGGCGGCACAGGCGCTACCAATGTAGTCCCTGGCGAAGTTGAGATTTTATTCAACTTCCGTTTCTCAACAGCTAGTACCGAGCAAAATCTAAAAGAGCGTGTCTACGCTATATTAGATAAGCACGAACTTAATTACGATTTAGATTGGGAATACTCTCCCCCTTACATAACGCCTAGAGGGAATTTAGTTGAAGCTATCTCTGAAGCCATTGAGCAAAGTTATGGTGTCAGCCCAGAGTTATCAACTACTGGAGGCACATCAGATGGCCGTTTTATTGCAGATATTTGTAAGCAAGTCATTGAGTTTGGTCCGCTTAACGCAACCATCCATAAACTTAATGAATGTGTTGCTGTGGCAGACATAGAACCACTCAAAGACACCTACCGTATCACTCTTGAAAAGCTACTGCTCGCATAATCGATGGAACTAATCATTATATTCATCGTTGCGGGGGGCCTAATATGGCTGCTCTCAAGCACAACCAAACCGAAAAAATAAAGAATTGAAAGACCATTATGACGCCTAAACACATCACGGAAGCTTTGCTCACCATTCGCGATTGGGTGCGTTTTGGCGTTAGTCGTTTGGAAGAAGCTGAGGTATTTTTTGGTCACGGAACAGATAATGCTTATGATGAAAGTGTTTGGCTGGTCATGAGTGCGCTTCACTTACCCTTAGACACCTTAGAAAATTTCTTAGATGCACGCGTCACTAAAGATGAATCTAAACATTTAGCGCATTTAATAGAACGTCGTGTGACGGACCGAATACCAACTGCTTACTTACTCCGTGAAGCCTGGTTAAGAGGCTTTAAATTCTACGTGGATGAACGCGTGATCGTCCCCCGTTCATTCATTGCTGAGTTACTTGAGAATGGCTTAGAGCCTTGGATTGAGTACCAAGAAATGGTGGAAAGTGCCGCCGACATATGCACAGGTAGCGGTTGCTTAGGCATTTTGCTCGCCCATGCTTTCCCCAATGCAAGCGTAGATGTGATTGATATTTCAAATGATGCTATTGCAGTCGCAAATATCAATATCAAAAACTACGGCCTGGAAGAGCAAGTCAGTGCGATTCAGTCTGATATGTTTGCTGCACTTGCTGGTAAAACCTATGATTTAATTATTAGCAACCCACCATACGTGGATGCACCATCAATGGCGCTTCTACCAAAAGAGTATCGTAATGAACCGCAAATCGCACTTGGTAGCGGCAATGATGGGTTAGATCACACACACACACTTTTAAAAGAAGCTAGCGAATATCTAAATGATGGGGGCTTACTGATTGTT
>CAIVUE010000056.1 GCA_903909015.1 uncultured Methylophilaceae bacterium | reverse complement strand
GTCTTCTAAGTTGTTGGTGGGCATTGGATTGATTAGTTACTCACTTTATCTCTGGCATCAGCCACTGTTCGCATTTGCACGTTATATCAATTTAACTGAACCAAGTGCATTTTTTTCTTGCTCCTGATAGGAGTCACCTTCTTCTTGGCCTACCTTAGTTGGCGTTTTGTCGAGAAGCCTTTTCGACAGATTGCCAAGCAAAGCAAAAGTGTCATTTTTTGGTTTTATTTTGTGTTCAGTTTCATGTTTATATGCGCTGGCCTGTGGGTCCAAAAAGAGAAGGGTTTTGATAATCGGTATCCGGATCTTAAGAACCTTGGCGTTGCTGAGGTGGTGTGCAAGAGGACTGAAAATGCTGTCTGTATCTTCGATAACAAGGCGCATACGGCACCAACATTTGCAGTGTTTGGGGACAGCCACGCGATTGCCTTGATGCCCATGTTTCAAAGGATTGCTGGAATGAATGACTATGCCTACGTCTACAGTGCACGTCATTCATGTCCGTCTCTCCTGGGGGTGCATAACCTTAAGGAGTCTGACACTGACGATGGGTGTTATTTACAAAATATGCAGCGTCTAGCCTTTGTTGCAGCGAACCCAAGCATCAAGAAGGTGTTTCTTGTCTCGCGATGGAGTACCTATACCGATGGCAACTATCAGAAAAATAGCATCCAATTTTTAGGGTTGACGAAGGACGCGAGACATAGTCAAGAAAACTCAAGAGCTGCATTTGAGGTTTCGCTTCATAAAACGGTCAAGGCTTATAGGGAATTGGGAGTAAAGCTCTACTTTGTTCACGATGTGCCCGTTCAGATGGTGAACGTCAGCCAATTTAGTTATTTTGTAAACAAGAAGCCATTAAGTGAGTCGGCGCGTGAGCAGATTATTTATTCAAAATCCGTCCCGAGACAATCCCATTTAGCCCTGCAGGCATTTTCTAGGAATGTGATTGGCCTGTTAGTTGATGGGAACACGGTCAAAGGGATAGATTTGGATCCGCTCTTTTGTGATCGTAGCGTATGTTTGATGGGAAAGAGTACCTATCCTTATTACTTTGATAAGGACCACCTTACCCCCTCTGGCGCTAACTTAAGTTCTGATTTGTTTATAAGTGCCATTAACGAATAATATGGAATCTAATATGCACATAATTATTTGAGCAAGATGGACTGCTTTATTTGTTAGAATATCTCTATGCATAATTATCATTAGTCCTTATCTACCGAGCAAAATATTGAGAGGTTTAAACCTATTAACATGAGTATTACAACCAAATTTTATTCATTTGATATGTGGTCTAAGGGGGCGGCTTAATGAAGGCTGGTCAGTTTGTTTCTGGAAGCTCCCTTAGTCTCCTTGCTAGGCTTCATGATCTTGCAGTTGTTTCCTTGGCATGGGTGCTTGCTTATTTATTACGCTTTAATTTTGAGATTCCTGCTGAGCATATCTCCTTAATGTGGTTAAGTTTGCTCCCGTTGGTGTTGATTCAATTTCTAACATTTAAAGTATTTGGTTTGTATCTGGGCGTTTGGCGTTTTGCCAGCCTGCAAGACTTGGGAAGAATTATTAAAGCCGTGACCATGTCTTCATTATTAATCATCATGATTTCATTTATGGCGAGTAATTATTTGTTAGTGCCACGTTCTGTGCTGATCATAAGTCCATGCCTGCAAGTCCTTATGATGGGTGGTAGCCGCTTATTCTTTCGTTACATTAAGGAGCGTAAGCTCTATCATTTAAGCAGCTCTCAAGGTGATCCAGTGATTGTTCTGGGGGCTGGAGAGACGGCGGTTTCTCTTCTTAAGGAATTGGGTCTCAGTAAGGCCTGGCGAGTTGTAGGCCTACTAGATGATGACGCAAGCTTGCACGGCCGTGAAATCCTGGGAGTGCGAGTTTACGGTAGCATAGAGCAGCTAAAAGTCTTTTCAAGAAACTTGGGAGTTTCACACGTAATTGTGGCGATGCCTTCTGCACTTACTAAATCTAAACGTTTTGCGATTGAATCTGCTAACGCATTAGGATTAAAGGTTCTTACCGTGCCAG
>CAIVUE010000055.1 GCA_903909015.1 uncultured Methylophilaceae bacterium | reverse complement strand
GATCCAATTGGCGAAGTTAGCGATATGAAATATCGCCCTTCTGGCATCCAGATTGGCAAAATGCGCGTACCACTTGGCGTGATTGGCATTATTTACGAAGCACGTCCAAATGTAACAGTGGATGCGGCTGGCTTATGTATTAAATCCGGCAATGCCACCATTCTTCGTGGCGGCTCAGAGGCAATTCATTGCAACCAAGCCTTAGCGAAATTAGTACATGAAGGCTTAACAGTCGCTGGCTTACCAAAAGCCGCAGTGCAAGTTATCGAAACAACAGATCGCGCCGCGGTTGGCGAACTCATCACCATGAAAGAGTTTGTAGATGTCATTGTGCCACGAGGTGGCAAAGGCCTGATTGAGCGCATTTCAAACGATGCGCGCATTCCAGTAATCAAGCATTTAGATGGCAATTGCCACGTTTATGTAGATGACGAAGCAGATTATGATAAAGCCATTCGTATTATTGAAAACTCAAAAACGCAACGTCTTGGCACCTGCAACACAACAGAATCTTTATTGGTGGCGCGTAGCGTAGCCAAAAGCATGTTGCCAAAAATTGCTGAGATGTTGATAAGCAAAGGCATTGAGATTCGCGGTTGTGCGGAAACTTTTGCTTTGGTTCCGGCAGCTAAGAAAGCGACCGAAGAAGACCACTACACGGAATATTTAGACGCGATTATTTCCTGCAAAGTGGTGGCTGATTTAGATGAAGCGATTGCGCATATCAATCAGCACTCATCACAACATACCGAAGCCATCGTGACCGAAAACTATACCAAAGCTCGCCGCTTCTTGCGCGAGGTGGACTCAAGCAGCGTCATGGTAAACGCTTCCACCCGCTTTGCAGATGGCTTTGAATATGGACTGGGCGCTGAAATTGGCATCTCAACCGATAAGCTCCACGCCCGCGGCCCTGTTGGTCTTGATGGCTTAACCTCACTCAAATACATCGTATTGGGTGATGGGCACGTTCGCGCTTAAATATCATTCATGATCGGTATTTTAGGCGGTACGTTTAATCCTATCCATAACGGCCACCTGCACCTTGCTGAACGCTTACAACAAACGCTGGCTTTTGAGACAGTACGTTTCATACCTGCTGCAATTCCTGCCTTAAAAGATATGCCAAAGGTCAGCGCTAAACAACGCGCCGACATGGTAAAACTCGCTATTGTTGACCATCCAACATTTGAGATTGATACCCGCGAACTTGAGCGTGCAGGTCCTTCTTACACCATCGACAGTCTTATTTCATTACGTAAAGAACTTGGCGATAAAGTGAGTATTTGCTGGCTGATAGGTTTTGATGCTTTTGCTAGGCTGAACACCTGGCATCGCTGGAATGAGCTTTTAGACCACTGCCATTTTGTGGTGGTGAAGCGCCCTCATTCTGAAGACTTGACTTGGAACGCTGAGATTGAGTCTCTGGTTGAATTGCATCAAACCAACAATCTAAATTCCCTTAAAAACTCAGGCAGCGGAAAAATATTAATACAAGAAATTGCGGCCTTAGATATTTCATCTACAGAAATTCGAAAAAACATCGCATCAAAAAGTAATGTCAGTGATGTAATGCCAAGCAGTATTATTAACTACATTCAACAACATCAGCTCTACCAATAGATAAATGGATACCTTTAGCCACGCACTTTGGGGATACGGACTGTTTGGTCACAAGCGCCATGCTTGGATTGCCATATTGTTTGGAGCCGCGCCTGATTTAATCTCATTCGGCGCATTTATGCTGCTTAATATGCTGAGTGGAACATGGCATTTCGGCAAACCGCCGCTAGAAACACTGCCCCCTTGGCTGTTTACCAACTATGCTTTTGGACATAGCGTCATCATTTGTTTTTCTGTGATTGGATTAGTGTGGTTGTGGCGCAAAGATATTGCGTTTGCGATGCTGGCTTGGCCATTTCACATCCTGCTTGATTTTCCGTTTCATGCTAAAGCCTATTTTGCAACACCGCTATTTTGGCCATTCTCAGACTTTAGTATTGATGGCATCCCTTGGTCGCATTGGTATATTTGGTATCCCAATGTCGCGGGTTTGATTGTTTTGCTGACGTATCGATTTAGGCAAAAACGTAAAACTAAAAATCAACAAATTGAGGCTCTTCACCCCAAGCCACATCGGCAATACAAGGCGCTTTAATCAAGGCTTTTAGCGTCGCGATATTTTCTTCAATGGCTGGCATATTAGGATCAATTCGATTAGCCACCCAACCCACTAAATTTAACCCTGCTGCTCTAATTGAACCCGCCGTCATTAGTGCATGATTAATACAGCCCAAGCGAACACCCACCACCAAAATAATGGGAAGGTTAAGTTTTACAGCTAAATCCGCCATGGTTTCTTGTCGATTAATCGGCACACGAAAGCCGCCAGCACCTTCCACTACCACCACATCAGCTTTTGTCTGTAAGACATCAAAAGATTGCTGAATGTTATCCAACAAAACCCTGATGCCAGCTTGCTCAGCAGCAATATGCGGTGCAATCGCAGGGGCAAAAACATAAGGGTTAATCAAAGCCAAATCAGCATCAACATTGCCTGCTTTAATGAGTTCAGTCACATCACTATTAAGCAAACGACCATCCACTAATTCGGCGCCAGCGGCAACTGGCTTCATGCCAACAGCTTGCAAGCCTTGCTGACAAAAGTGCTGAACTAGCGCACTAGCAATATAGGTTTTACCAACGTCGGTATCAGTGCCCGTAATAAAATAGGCGGACTTATTTTTTTGCATGAAAAGTCACAGGCGCAAAACCTGCCTCTAAATCTATTTTTG
>CAIVUE010000054.1 GCA_903909015.1 uncultured Methylophilaceae bacterium | reverse complement strand
TTGACTACATTGAGATATTTTATAACTCGAAGCGGCGTCACAATTCCAATAATTTACTATCTCCGATAGACTATGAAAATCAATTCAGAAAAACGGCTGAGGGGTGTCTACAAAGTTAGTGGCGATTCAGACCTCCCCTGAACGATTAGCATTGAGAATTAGGAATTCAAGAGCTAATGAGGCTAGCCCATCTTTTTCTCTTAGTATGCTCATGAAACTAGGAATTTCTTTGTAGGGTAGGGCGGCGTGATGTTTTACCGGGCTTATCTTGGTTGGTTTTGCAAGTATTGTTTCTAAATGCCCACGCCAAGTTGCAGGATTAAGGCCGTCACGAAGTTTTCTTGTTGTGGCAGAAGCGAGTATCCATTCAATACGGCCACGAAGTCGTGAGGCTGTTTCTGTTTTGCTATGCCAAATTGGATCAAGGATGTTTAATATATCTTGTGTATCAATTTCATTAAGATGTTTATTTCCAATAATTGGATTTGCATATTGTTCGATAGTGTTGAACCATTGTTCAGTATGTTTGGGATTTTGCCATTCAGCTTTTTTTGCTTCAATACATTGTTTTGCAAAATTCTTGAAGAGTGGCGTAGCTATTGATTCAGCTGCTATTTCAGCTTTCCAATATGGGTTTGGTTTATTGCCTTGAAGTAAGTCGTTTCGACACGATATAGCTCGCTTACGCGCTTCTTTTAATGCTATTGATGGGTAAGCGCCCAAAGATAAATCTAAACGCTTTCCAGCGAAGAGATATCTAAAAACCCAATATCCACCACCATTACTTTTAATGTTAAAATTTAATCCAACGGTTGCTGCATCTGTATAGCGACCAGATTGCTTAAGATTTTTAATAAATACGTCTGTAAATACTGTCTTCATTTCAATTAACTCCAGATAAAATTTTCCCCACATTCACCACACCATTATTGTGATTAGGGGCGAGACCTATAAGTCTCAAGGGTAATTTTCTGGATTTATTGAGTAAAGGATAAATGCGACTTATTGCCGATTTTTCCAATAATTTGAATATATTAGCTGATGCTAAGACTCTCAAGAACACTCAATAACTCACAAGGAATTACTAAGTGCCTATTTGACGCTCTCTCCGCCAGTTTTTGGTGCCCAAAAGAGGACTCGAACCTCCACACCCTAAGGCACATGGACCTGAACCATGCGCGTCTACCAATTCCGCCATTTGGGCTATACTAGTCGAAGTTGATTCTTCCACGAAAAAACAATAAGTAATCTCACAGGAAAAACAAACTTTGACTCATAAAAAAACATCACGATCCTCTAGAAGGCAGGCAGACCCGCATTCTCAAAGGGAAAGCGCTAACTACGAGAATCCGCTTCCTAGTCGTGAGTTTATTCTGCAAATGATGACCGATCAAGGTGTCCCATTGCATGTCGAAGACTTGTATTCCTTACTCGAGATTGGCGAGCATGAAAAAGAGATATTTAATCGTCGATTGAATGCCATGGAACGAGAAGGGCAGATTATGCGAAACCGCAAAAATGCCTTATGTATCGCAGAAAAATTACATCTGATTTCAGGAAAAGTTCAAGGACATGCAGATGGGTTCGGTTTCTTAATCCCTGATAACGGTGGCGAAGACGTCTTTTTATCTTCACGTGAAATGGCCCAAGTCCTTCACGGAGACCGCGTCATGGTTCGCCAATCTGGCTTCGACCGAAAGGGGCGGCCAGAAGGAAAGATCGTTGAAGTACTAGAGCGCTCAACTAAAAATTTGGTGGGCCGTTTAATACGTGAACAAGGTGTCACTTTAGTTGCTGCTGAAGATAAGCGAATTAACCAGGATATTCTTGTCCCACCTGGTCAAGATCTGAACGCGAAAGCAGGACAGGTTGTTGTTATTGAGTTAATAGAGCAGCCTTCTGCCTATGCAAAACCAATTGGTAAGGTTGTTGAGATATTAGGCAACTATGCCGATTCAGGCATGGAGATTGAAATCGCATTACGTAAGCATCAGCTGCCGCATGAGTTCACTTCCGCGGCAGTCAAGCAAGCTGAAACCTATCCCCGCTTAGTGCAGCCACAAGATTATAAGGGGCGTATTGATTTACGTGAGTTGCCGCTGATTACCATTGATGGCGAAACTGCGCGGGATTTTGATGATGCTGTTTTTTGCGAGCCGCAAGGTAAGGGATGGCGCGTTGTTGTTGCCATCGCTGACGTGAGCTTCTATGTGAAGCCAGGTGACGCCCTAGACAAAGACGCTTATGAGCGAGGTAATTCGGTGTACTTCCCACGCCGGGTGATTCCAATGTTGCCAGAGGCTTTGTCGAATGGTTTGTGCTCCCTTAATCCGGATGTTGAACGATTGTGTATGGTCTGTGATATGCAGGTCGATGTTGCTGGGGTCGTAAAACGTTATCAATTCTATCCTTCTGTCATGCGTTCAAAAGCTCGTATGACATACACTAAGGTTCATGAGATTTTGACGCAGCCAGAGGGGGATTTAGCTAAAGAGTATGCTTGGTTAGTCCCACACCTAGAAAACCTGAATAGTTTTTATAAGCTTTCATTGGCTGTCCGTGAAAAACGCGGTGCAATTGAGTTTGATAGTCAAGAAACGCTCATGGTATTCAATGAGAATGGAAAAATTGAACGCATTGAGCCAACGACGCGTAATGATGCACATCGTTTGATCGAAGAATGTATGTTGGCCGCTAACGTTTGTGCTGCAGACTTCTTAAAAGAACATGAGCATCCTGCTTTATATCGTATCCATGAAGGCCCAACACCAGAAAAACTAGAAGCCTTGCGCACCTTTATGGGCGAGTTTGGATTTGGAGTCGGCGGAGGAGATACGCCGCATGCAAAAGATTATGGAAAGCTACTGTCTCGCATTAAAGGTCGTCCTGACGAGCAATTACTTCAAACCGTATTGCTTCGCTCTATGCAGCAGGCAGTCTATAGCCCAGATAACGTTGGCCATTTCGGTTTGGCTTATGAGGCTTACGCGCACTTTACCTCGCCCATTCGACGCTATCCTGACCTTGTTATTCACCGCGCCATTAAAGCAGTGCTTAAAGGTGAGCGTTATCAAGCAGGCGACTGGCATCACCTAGGACAGCATTGCTCTATGACAGAACGCCGTGCAGACGATGCGACGCGTGATGTTCAAGCTTGGCTCAAGTGTTTCTACATGCAAGATAAGATTGGTGAAGATTACGATGGTACGGTAGCCGGAGTGACTAGTTTTGGCTTATTTGTTGCGCTTGATGGCGTATATGTTGAAGGCTTATTGCATGTAACAGAGTTGGGGAATGATTACTTTAACTTTGATAAGGCACGTCATGAGATGGTGGGTGAGCGCACCGGTGCCAAATATCGATTGGGAGACAGGTTGTCTGTTAAGGTCAGCAGGGTAGACCTAGAGACATCAAGGATA
>CAIVUE010000053.1 GCA_903909015.1 uncultured Methylophilaceae bacterium | reverse complement strand
GGATGGCCTGTCATGATGGCAATCCAGCCCAGCCAAATTAGAATGCCCATTAATCCGAATAATATGAGGCCAAACCAATTGAGTGCCCCAGCAGCACCCCGTTTCAAGGTTTCAGCCGATCCGCTCGCCATGGCCACCAATGGGATGAGTAATGCTAGGACAGATGCATCTGAGTTTTTAGATTTAAGTCCAATGATCAGAAAAGCAATGATTAAGTTGCTAACGATGAGTTGAAACTTAGGTTTGAAAAATAAAGTAGAACGGAATCTCCATAAACCCCAGCATGCAATTGGTAAGGCTGGCCATGCAAACCAGCAAAGCGTGCGAAGCGTATAAAGATGGTTGAATTGGGTAAATTGAATTTGAATATGCCACCAGTCAACTAACATCGCTGGTGAGGTATGCCAGACTAAAAATGGCCATAGAAAGAGCCATGGCGCTGCAGATATGCCTGCTAATCCCAGGACGATGGCATAACTTTTTGAACGCCAAGCTTTGAAGAATAATGGCAAAATAAGTGCTGTAATCAAGCTTATTGCTGCTGTGCTTAAGCCGGTCGACATGAAGCTAATACCTATGCCTGTACCGATCAATACGCTCGCTCTAAATGGTCTTCGTTTGGCAAGGGCTAGGCCATAAAAAGCCATCGCACTTCCAGTAAGCGCTGAGACCTCTGGCATTAATAAGTGCGCAGTTGCGATGAGGCCTATCGAACTTAACATGATGAACGTAGTTTGACGGCCAATGCCCTCACCCCATAGTTCTCTTCCTATCATCCCTGTCACTAATAATGTAAGCGCCATCCAAAATCCACTAATGATCCGCGCCGCATCGTGCATATCTAAAATTGGACTGAGGGATTTTGCTAAGCCTGCTGCAGATAGGTAATACAGCGGTGGGTTTTTGATAATCTTTTCACCGATGGGAGTGGGGTCTATCAAATGTTCGCCAGATAACATTGCTTTTACAATGCTAACAGTCGTTGATTCATTAGGCTTCCATGGTTGATGGCCGACCAAGCCCAAACAAATCCAGATGCAACAAAGCACAATGAGAAGGCGGGTTTTAGCTGCTTCTCCAATTCTTGCTCTTGGTGTGGCTAAGTTGCCTTGCCAATCATGATCAATCTCAAATGCCATCGAGTTTTGCCCTGAGTTTGCGAACTTATTTTAGTTAATGAGCAGTCTAAAATAAAAAAGGCAGCGTGAGCTGCCTTTTTTTGAGTTTACACTCAATATTACATGCCGTATTTTTGGCGGAATTTCTCAACACGACCAGCAGTATCTAAAATCTTTTGCTTGCCTGTATAGAATGGATGACATTGTGAACATACTTCAATGTTCATGTCTTTGCTGTTGGTAGAACGAGTTTTGAACTTGCTGCCGCAGCTGCAAGATACGTTAATTTCGTTGTACTCTGGATGAATATCTGCCTTCATGGTCAAATCTCTTTCAAGTGCTTTTCACTAAGCCGTCAATTATCAATGATTTCTATAAATTAAGCAACCAGTACGCGAAGATTTAACCACGCCTCATGCTGTCAAAAAAGTCAGCATTATTTTTAGTTGCTTTGATTTTGTCTAACAGAAACTCCATCGCTTCAAGGTCATCCATTGGGTAAAGTAATTTACGTAATACCCAAATCTTTTGCAGAATGTCTTTTTCAATTAACAATTCTTCGCGGCGAGTACCGGATTTATTAACATTAATCGCTGGATAGATCCGTTTTTCAGCCATGCGACGGTCAAGATGGATTTCCATGTTGCCCGTGCCTTTGAACTCTTCATAAATGACATCATCCATGCGTGAGCCTGTGTCTACAAGGGCTGTTGCAATGATTGTTAATGACCCACCTTCTTCGATGTTGCGTGCTGCACCAAAGAAACGTTTAGGGCGTTGAAGAGCGTTTGCATCCACACCACCAGTCAGTACCTTCCCTGAAGCGGGCACAACCGTATTGTAAGCGCGCGCTAAACGGGTGATCGAGTCTAGT
>CAIVUE010000052.1 GCA_903909015.1 uncultured Methylophilaceae bacterium | reverse complement strand
TTGTCATTACATTGATCCCTAAAGGCTCTAGTTTCTTTCGGATACGATGTATGTAGACTTCAATTGCATTATTGCCAACGCCTTCATCCCATTTGGATAAAGCTTCAATGATGGAATCTTTACTGACCACACGTCCAACGCGAGATAAAAGCATTTCTAATACGCTAAATTCTCTAGGGGAGAGTGGCATGTTTTCCCCATTCACGATCAGCATTTTGTCGGTGACATTCAGCACTAATGGTCCGTATTCAATGGTTGATCCGAGGGTGGCATTGCTGCGTCTGATTTGCGCTCTTAAACGGGCTTCTAGCTCTGGTAGTTTAAAAGGCTTAGTTAAGTAGTCGTCAGCACCTAGATCAAGGCCTTTAACGCGATCATCGAGATCGTCTCTTGCGGTGAGGATGATGACGGGGGCCATAACTTTACGAGCGCGCATGCGTTTAAGGACTTCAAAACCATCAATACGAGGGAGTCCTAAATCGAGAATGACGGCGTCATAGACAAAATCATGCAAGGCCACATCGGCCTCAAAACCATCATGTGCCCAATTCACACTATAGCCTGCTTTATTGAGCGAAGTGCTCATGGCATGGCCTAATGCTGCATCATCTTCAACCAATAAAATTTTCACGCATGACCTTAAATAACTAACCGCATTGATCATTCTACTTGGTTAAAACATTTACTTAAATACATATGGGAAGAGAGCGAAAATTTCATCTGGAACACTTTCAGATTCTTGGCTCAGCGCTTATTAATAGGAAGCGGTTGGTGATTGATTACCGCGCAAGGGGTACCAACGAATTAAGCACACGTGAGATATCACCCCAACGAATCATTTACTACCGAGATAACTGGTATTTAGATGCCTGGTGTCATAAGCGTAATGGTCTAAGAAGCTTTTCTATCGATGCTATTAAAGATACTGAGATGTTAGAAAAGAAAGCCGATGACATTGACAATAAGCTGCTCGACATTGAGCTTGGTTCTGGTTACGGCATATTTGCAGGTAAAGATATCAAATGGGCAACAATAAGATTCAGTCCTGAACGAGCAAGATGGGTTGCAGCTGAGAAATGGCACCCTAATCAGATCGGTGTGTTTTTAGATAATGGCAGTTACGAATTAAAAGTCCCTTTTAGCAATGCGCGTGAGCTATGCATGGACATATTAAAGCATGGTCATGGTGCTGAGGTTTTAGAACCTATAGAGCTTCGAAAAGAGCTCATTACCATAGTTGATAAGATGCAAAGTCTTTATAAAAGATGATTGAAGTAAACATGTTTACAGGTCGAAAAAACTCGGTCTGCTTTAAGAGCAACAGGTTTGGATAAGGGGGAGGGTGCACCCGTTGGTCCCACGCCCGCCCATTCAGTTAGTCATGGAGCCTTGTGTATATAAACACATAAGGATTTTTAAATGTCTCGCAAACACTTCATAGCAATAGCTACAGCAATACGATCAAACTTTGATGATAAAGCGCTTCGCCAAGCTGTTTCATCAGCACTAATTCCAGCGCTGAAGGAAAGCAATCCAAACTTTAACGTGTCAAGGTTTCTAGACGCCGCAGTTGGTGAATAGCTATAGATAATCTTTTTAGGACGAGATTAGGACGCGGAAAGCTAAAAAGACAAAAGGCTCACAGGGTTTAATCTGTAAGCCTTTGTTTTATATGGTGCGCCCGAAGAGATTCGAACTCCTGACCCCTTGGTTCGTAGCCAAGTACTCTATCCAGCTGAG
>CAIVUE010000051.1 GCA_903909015.1 uncultured Methylophilaceae bacterium | reverse complement strand
TGTTGCGTTGCTGGGTCTACAATCACAGCAGCATCCATACGTTGCATTAGAAAACGTAATCGAGAATCAATTTGCCTCAATCTACGTTTTCCATAGATATAGTCTCCATTTTCAGATCGATCGCCATTTCCAGCAGCCCACGAAACCACACGTACGACCTCTGGCCGCTCAACTTTCAAAAGCTGAGTAAATTCAGCCTCTAATGCGGCATGTCCTTCTGGGGTGATGTAGTTCTTATTGTCTGCCATGCTGTCCGATTTTTATTCTTTGTTTTAAGTGTTTTTAGTGATTAGCCAAGTTAAAATCATCACATGAATCACAGTTTAAATTCTAGTCTGATTTTATGCTCTACGCCTCGTTTAGCGCGTGGTTTAAAACGTTTGCATCAGCGTGAGCAAATTCAGCAGGGATGTTCTCAGTGGCAACCCCTTAACGCACTTCCCCTTGTGATTTGGCTCAATCAACTGATTGATGATGCAGTGATGTTAGGCGAATTAGACTCTGCAAATATGCCAGCGGGTGAGCTTACCACGCTGCAGGAAAGTTTGCTGTGGGAGCGCGCGATTAAAGAGAGCCTCAAATCAAATGAAGCCAAAGATTTTTATGATATCTCTAGTCTAGCAAGTGGTGCGATGGAAGCTAATCGTCTAGCGATTGAATGGGGGCTTCATTTAAGTAGTGAGGAAGCAACCACAGAGACAAAAGCTTTCTTAATTTGGCGTCAGCGATTTCAGTCATTATGCAAGAGAACAGAGCATTTAGAAGCGGTGCGTTATTCGAATTGGCGAATCGAAATGATCAAGCAAGGGGTTGGAAAGCTCCCATCTTATATAGAATTTGCAGGTTTTGATCGCACCCATCCGCAATTAAAAATGCTTCAAGAAGCATTAATACAACGTGGCGTAAGCGTATCAAACAAGCTGCTGACGTTTGATAAGCCTCAATTATCAGAACATGTTGTGTTGAGTGATCGAGACGCGGAATGTCGCGCTGCCGTGCTTTGGGCTAAAAAACAATTAGAAGAAAACCCAGCCTCGCATATTGCTATTGTAGTGCCTGAGCTTGCTACATTAAGAAGCCAACTCTCAGGGCTTCTGGATGATGTACTTCACCCTAAAACCACAAGGCCAGCGTTAATTGATAATTCACGTTCTTATGAGTTCTCTTTGGGGGTGCCCCTTAATACGCTGCCAGTGATTGCCACTGCCTTAAACTTGCTTCAATTGGCCTGGCAGCATAACAACCTTTCACAGCAGCAGGTGGCAACCCTTTTACACAACCCATACTGGGCAGATGATCTCGCCGAGGCAGATGCTAAAGCATTGTTTGATGCGAGAATGCGCCGTGACTTACCGATGAGCTTTTCGCTTAATCGTTTACAGCATTACATGCATAAAGTGACGATGGGTGATGGAGGGATTGTTATTCCTTCAACAATTCAAGCGGTGAACACTTTATTTGCTTATGCCAAAACTCATGCAGTGAAGCAGCCTCCTTCAACCTGGGCCTCGATTTTTAGCACTGCATTGCAGTATGCACAGTGGCCAGGAAAAAGAAGTCTTTCTAACCCTGAAAATCAAGCCATCCTTGCTTTTGAGCAGGTGGTCGGACAGCTTGGCAGTCTGGACGCTTTGCTTGGTAACTTATCTGCTTCACAAGCGATATTGCAATTAACTAAGTTATCTCAGGCAAAATTATTCCAAAGCGAATCTAAACTGATGCCTCGTTTGCAAATTCTTGGGTTGTTGGAATCAGTAGCAAGCCCTTTGGATGCCATGTGGGTGATGGGAATGAATGATCATCTCTGGCCCCCTGCGGCTCGTCCCAATGCATTTATTCCCGCTCATGTTCAGCGGACTGCCAAAACACCCAATGCAAGTTGCGAAGAGCAAGATGCTTTTGCTAATACTATCCATGCCAGGATAATTAGAAGTGCAAAGCATGTAATTTTCTCCAGTGCTGAGCAAGAAGGCGAACGTAAATTACGTCCAAGTCCTTTGATGCGTGAGATTCCTTTAACGAGCACTGAGTGGCCCTTAGCTAATAAATTAGCGGAGTCGCTATGTCTATCTGTTCCTGCTGAGATCATCGATAAACCCTGGCAATGGCTAGATGATCACCAAGCGCCCGCAGTATTAGAAGGAAGTCATGTTTCCGGTGGGACAGGACTCATAAAAGCGCAGGCAGTATGCCCTGCCTGGGCTTTTTACCAATATCGATTACACGCAAAAGCCCTAAAAGCACCGATTGATGGATTGGACGCAATGGAGAGAGGCAATTTAGTCCATCAAGTGCTTGAGGCCTTTTGGCATGAACGTGATTCTGATTATCTGGCTAATCTTAGTGATGAAGATATGTCTTGTGTGCTTGAGAGATCTGCCTATGATGTGCTCGCTTTATTTAATCAAATGCATGATGAAGTTTTTTCAGAGACGTTCCTTCAACTTGAATGTGAACGCCTAGTAAAACTTGTAAAGGCTTGGCTGTTGGACGTTGAGAAACTCCGTCCTATGGGCTTCCAGGTTCAGGCAGTCGAACGTAAACAGACTATCCCAATAGAGAACATCCTTATTACTTTAGCCGTTGATCGGATAGATCGACTTGAGGATGGTCGCTTATTGGTCATGGATTATAAAACTGGCAGTAATATTGATTTTAAAAACTGGGCGCAGTCCAATATTACTGAGCCGCAATTGCCAATTTATGCTGCCTTTTTATTGGGTGATGCTGAAATTGC
>CAIVUE010000050.1 GCA_903909015.1 uncultured Methylophilaceae bacterium | reverse complement strand
CAGCATTGGAGTTCGTTTCATCTCATGAAAACGTAGATGTTGTTATGGCTGCTATTGTTGGGGCTGCAGGACTTAAACCGGCTATTGCTGCTGCAATGACCGGAAAACGCATTTTATTAGCTAATAAAGAAACTCTTGTAATGGCAGGCAGCATTTTTATGCAAGCAGTTGAAGCGGGTGGTGCAACCATACTCCCGATTGATAGTGAACATAATGCTATATTCCAAGTTTTGCCAGATGTTAAGGGAAAAACTCTTAGTGATCGAGGTGTAAAAAAAATTCTTCTTACTGCATCAGGCGGACCCTTCCGAATGGCTAGTTTAGAAGAATTAAAACTAGTCACAGTAAAGCAAGCTCTTCACCACCCTAATTGGGTTATGGGTCCGAAAATCACCATCGATTCTGCCACAATGATGAATAAAGGGCTGGAGGTGATTGAGGCGCATTGGCTATTTAATGCCTCATCTGATCAAATTGAGGTGGTTGTTCATCCTCAAAGTGTTATTCACTCTATGGTCGAATACGTTGATGGATCAGTCCTCGCTCAACTCGGCAACCCAGACATGCGAACACCTATAGCCTATGCCTTAGGCTATCCGGATAGGTTGCTAAGTGGAGTAAGTTCACTTGATTTATTTAAGATTGCGCGTCTAGATTTTGAAGTGCCAAACTTACAAAAATTTCCATGTTTACGATTGGCTTTCGAGGCGTTAAAAGCAGGTGGTAATGCAGCCGCTATTATGAATGCAGCCAATGAAGTTGCGGTTGATGCTTTTATTAACGAAAAAATTAGCTTTACGGATATTCCATTGCTAATAGAGTCCATTTTGGAAAGAAGCCAAATTAAGCAAGTAACAGATTTAGAGATGCTTATTGATTCAGATAATGAAGCACGTATAGAAGCTAAAGCATGGGTGAGTGGCGCCAGATGATAACTGCATTCGCTTTTTTAATTACCTTGGCTCTTCTAATTGCCATTCACGAATATGGCCATTTTCAAATGGCACGATGCTGTGGCGTTAAGGTGCTCAAATTTTCTTTAGGATTTGGCCGACCTATTTTTAGTAAAAAGATAGGGAAGGATGAGACGGAATTCATTGTATCCGTGTTGCCTTTAGGTGGCTTTGTAAAGATGCTTGATGAACGTGATCTTTCGCAATCTGAAAGATTAACGTTGAGTGCTGAGGATCTAAAACGTGCCTTTAATCGCCAAAGTATTTTTAAGCGTATTGCTATTGTTTCTGCTGGACCTATTGCAAACTTTCTCCTTGCGGTTGCAATATATTGGGTGTTAATTTTGCAAGGAACTACGGGATTAAAACCAATCTTGTCTGAGGTTCCACTAGGATCACCTGCGAGCGTAGCTAAGCTTCAGCAAGGTGATCTAGTAATTAAAGTGGCAGGGGAAGATGTTAAGCAATGGCAAGATATTCAATGGATACTGATTCGACATGTATTTAAAACCTCATCTGTGGTAATCGAAACAATTGATTCCCAGAAACAAAAGCATCATCGAGAGTTAGATATATCTGGGATTACTGAGTCTGATCTGAATAATGATTTTTTACTTAAATTGGGTTTAATACCTAATCATCCTAAAGTAAATGCGATTATTGGATCAATAGTTAGTGCTGGGGCCGCCGAGAAAGCCGGTTTGCAGGTTAGCGATAGAATCATTGATGTTAATGGCGTAGCGATTGATAATTGGGAAACTCTAGTTAAAATCGTGCAAGAAAATCCCGCAAAATTGCTTAAATTCGTTATTGAGCGTGGTAATCAAAAAAAAATCATTAACATTACACCTGGTATTGTTGGCAAAAATGATAAAAAAATAGGTCAGATTGGTGCTGCAGTATTAGTTAATGAAAATGTCATGCAAAACTATATGGTGACTATTCATAGTTCTCCATTGGCTGCGTTATCAAGAGCTATTCAAAAAACCTATGAAACGGCCTCGTTTACATTAAAAATGCTTTTAAATATGTTAAAAGGTGATCTTTCGTTCAAATCCATTAGCGGGCCTGTAACAATTGCAACATATGCGGGACAGAGTGCACACCTCGGATTGAATGCTTTCCTAGCTTTTTTGGCGGTTATTAGTATAAGTTTAGGGGTTTTAAATCTACTGCCAATCCCTGTGTTAGATGGGGGACATTTGTTGTATTATATGGTTGAATTAGTGAAAGGTAGTCCGGTTTCTGATCAGGCGATGGAATTCGGGCAACGCATTGGTTTGGCGATTTTAGGATTGCTTATGGCATGTGCCTTATATAATGATATTAATAGATTGATAATGGGCTAAGCCTAATGATTTTAAAAGAAAAGTTAAGTCTTAAGCTAAGAACGATCCCAATAGCATTGCTTGGGCTTTATGCTTCTAGTTCATTTGCAATGGAACCGTTTGTTGTTAAAGACATACGAGTTGAGGGCATACAGCGTACGGAAGCTGGGACCGTGTTTAGTTACTTACCTGTCAAAGTAGGTGAGACCATGGATGATGATAAGGCTACACAAGCTATTAAATCTCTATATGGAACAGGTTTTTTCAAAGATGTTCGAATTGAAGTAGATCAAGATGTTTTGGTCGTGACTATCCAAGAGCGATCAGCAATTGCTCAAATCACTTTTAATGGCAATAAGTCATTTCCAACAGATAAGATGAAAGAAGGGCTTAAACAAATCGGCCTTTCCGATGGCTTGATTTTTGATAAGTCTATGCTTGATCGAGCAGAGCAAGAAATCAAACGTCAATATTTAGCACAGGGTAAATATGGAGCAACTGTTAAAGCAACAGTTAGTCCTTTAGAGCGCAACCGCGTCGGTCTGCGTTTTGAAATCGAAGAGGGTGCTGTCTCTAAAATCAGAAGTATTAATATTGTTGGTAATCAGGCATTCACAGAAGAAGAGTTGCGTGAAAAATTTAAGTTAACAACTCCTGACTGGATGACCTGGTGGAATAAAAATGATCAATATTCTAAACAAAAGCTTACTGCCGATTTAGAAACCCTTCGTTCGTTTTATATGAATCAGGGGTATTTGGAATTCAATATTGATTCAACGCAAGTGTCTATCTCTCCTGATAAGCGCGATATTTATATTACCGCCAATATTACTGAGGGTGAAAAATACAATGTTACCGGTATCAAAGTGGCAGGAGATACTATTATTCCTGAAGATGAGATTCGTAAATTAATTTCACTTAATGTTGGTGAGGCCTTTAATCGAGAAAAAGTAACTAGTTCTAGCAAAGCGATGAGCGACAGGCTGGGCAATGAGGGCTATGCCTTTGCTAATGTGAACGCTGTTCCTGAGGTGGATAAAGAAAATCACAACGTTGCATTCACTTTCATGGTGGATCCTGGTCGACGTGTGTATGTGCGGCGTATTAATTTGACTGGTAATACTCGAACTCGAGACGAGGTTCTAAGACGCGAAATGCGTCAGATGGAATCATCATGGTATGGGGCAGACAAAATTACCCGATCTAAACAACGTTTAGATCGTCTTCAATATTTTTCAGATGTAAATCTTGAGACGCCAGCAGTTCCAGGAACGTCAGATCAGGTTGATGTTAACGTCAGTGTTACTGAAAAGTCAACTGGCAGTATTATGTTTGGTGCTGGTTTGTCTAGTGCTGAAGGGATTGTATTGGGCGTAACCGTCAACCAAAATAACTTTTTGGGAACAGGTAACCGTGTGTCAGCTCAAGTAAATACAGGTAAAGTAAACACTGTGTATTCATTGTCCTATACTGATCCTTACTTCACGCCAGATGGTATTAGCCGGACGTTCAATATTTATCGGCGTGATGTTGATACAACCAGTTTGGGAACCGGTACTTATAAGACATCATCTTATGGAGGCGGTGTCTCATTCGGAATGCCTCTTAACGAGCGCGATTCGGTCAGTGCGGGATTAACATTTGATTATACCGATGTGTCTCTTGACCCTACAAGTCCAAGTATGTATGTGAATTATTGTGCTGGAAATACGAGTGGTTGTAGCAATTACTCATGGATGCTAAATCTTGGATGGGCCCATGATACAAGAGATAATACGCTATTTCCTAAAGAGGGCGTATACCAAAGAGTTTCAACAGAGATTGGTTTGCCTGGCCTAGATTTGGAATATTACAAACTAGAATACAAGCACTCTTGGTATCAGCCTATTAACAACTACATGACCTTCATGTTGAATGGTGAACTAGGTTATGGGGACACATACGGTTCTAAAGAGTACCCTTTCTTCAAAAACTTTTACATTGGGGGAGTAAACTCTGTTAGAGGTTATGATACAAGCGCAATTGGCCCTTATGTCCCGCCTCAGCCATATACAGATGGTTCAGGCAATATTCACCCTGGATACTATACTGGGGGAACAAAAAGGGTTTTAGGTAATGCAGAAATTTATTTTCCTGTCCCTGGCATGAAAGATTCAAGCCAGTTACGTTTAAGTACCTTCTTCGATGCTGGCAGCATTTCTGGTAGCAATGTTGCAGGAACGACAGGTTCCAATAGCCTCGCTGACCTTAGATATTCTGTTGGTGCTGGTATAGCATGGTACTCACCTTTTGGACCAATTAAATTAGTGTTTGCAAAGGCCCTGAATCCTCAATCTACAGACAGAACACAAATCATCCAATTCCAATTGGGTTCACAATTTTAATTAGCATATTAGATACTAGGAGATTTTAATTGAGTAAATTATTAAGTCGTTTATTAGTCGCAGGTTTGTTTGCTTTTAGCGTAAATGCAAACGCAGCTGAGCTTAAAATTGGTTATGTGCAAGTCGATAAAATCTTGCAAGAGGCGCCGCAGACTGCCGAAAGTGGTAAAAAGTTAGAAAAAGAATTTGCACCACGCAGTCAAGAATTGGAGCGCATGCAGAAGCAGATTAAGGATATTGAAACCTCGATCGATAAAGATGCGCTTACGATGGCAGAAGCTGATAGAAAAAATAAGGAGCGCGACGCGTCCAATCTGAAAATTGATTTTCAACGTAAACAACGAGAGCTTCGTGAAGATGTGAACCTTCGCAAAAATGAAGAGCTTGGTGCGTTACAAGATAAGATCAATAAGGCGGTTACTGCAGTTTCAGAATCTGAAGGCTATGATTTGGTAGTTTACGGCGGCGTTGCGTATGCCAACAAGAAGATTGATATTACAGACAAAGTACTTAAATCATTAGGTAAGAAGTAATCGACTTTACTCAAGTCGACTTAATGCTATGGGCGTCACATTAAAATACTTAGTAGAGACGCTAGGCGGGGAACTGATAGGTAGTGATATTGAAGTAGAGCGTGTGTCCTCAATTGCAAACGCTCAAGCGGGAAGTATTACGTTCATTACTGACAGCAAGTACCAAAAAGAACTGATAGCCACAAAAGCTAGCGCTGTAATATTAACCGCTAAAGATAAGATCTTTAGCGAGTTGCCTTCAATCGTTACAGATAATCCTTATGCTTACTTTGCTCAGGTATCTACGATACTGAATCCTAAGCCTAAACCATTACTTGGCATCCATACAACCGCTGATGTTGGAGAGGCATCTAAAATACCTCGTTCATGTGCTATTGGTCCTATGGCTGTTATTGGTAAGAATGTAATTTTAGATGACGATGTGATAATAGGTCCCGGTTGCTATCTCGGCGATAACGTAACTATAGGAAAACATACTAAATTAGAGCCACATGTGACTGTTTATTCAGACTCTATAATTGGTGAAAATTGTAATATTGCAGCTGGATCTGTCATTGGCGCTGATGGATTTGGTTATGCAAGTCAGGCTGGTACATGGGTGAAAATCCCTCAGGTGGGTAAAGTGATCATAGGCAATAATGTGGATATTGGATCAAATACCACCATTGATAGGGGGGCACTAGACAATACGATTATTGAAGATGGGGTTAAATTAGATAACCTTATTCAAGTTGGGCATAACTGTGTGATTGGTGCGCATACAGTAATCGCGGGGTGTGTTGGTATAGCCGGAAGCGCTAAGATTGGCAAAAGATGTAAAATTGGCGGTGCTGCAATGATACTCGGGCATTTAGAGATAGCCGATGACGTAACGATATCGCCCGGCTCAATGATCACGAGATCGCTAAAAAAATCTGACACATATACAGCGCTGATGCCTTTTCAAACCCACGAAAATTGGTTAAGAACCGCAGCCAATTTACGTCATTTAACTGAACTCAATGAAAAATTAAAACAGCTTGAAAAAGAAATAGCTGAAATAAAATCAAAAAATTAATATTAAAAAGATAGGGTAAAGAAATCATGAACGATAACGTAGATACAAGCATGGATATCCATCAAATTCTGGACCACTTGCCCCACCGTTATCCATTTGTGTTGGTAGATCGAGTGTTGTCGCTGGAAGTCGGTAAGGAAATCGTTGCAGTAAAAAATGTCACGATTAATGAGCCATTCTTTCCTGGACATTTCCCCTACCATCCAGTGATGCCAGGGGTTCTAATCGTTGAGGCAATGGCGCAGGCGGCAGCAATCCTTTCATTTAAAACAATGAATGCTAAACCAACCGATAGTGCTGTTTATTATTTTGCCGGCATTGATAACGCACGCTTTAAGAAGCCTGTCTCACCAGGTGATCAAATCATCCTTAAGGTGAGCATTGAACGAATTTTACGCGGTATATGGAAATATAAAGGCGTCGCCTTAGTAGACGATGCTGTAGTTGCTGAAGCAGAAATGATGTGCATCCTTAAAGAAATCGAATAAGCGTTATATATGGCACTTGTAAATATTCATCCAACAGCAATTGTTGACCCTAAAGCCGAGCTTGCAGATGACGTAAAAATTGATGCCTTTTCGATTATAGGGCCAAATGTAAAAATAGACAGCGGGACCACAATAGGCCCTCACGTCGTGATTAATGGCCATACTACCATTGGTAAAAATAATAAGATCTTTCAGTTTTCATCACTAGGTGAAGCTCCGCAAGATAAGAAGTATCAAGGTGAGCCTACTAAATTAGAGATTGGAGATCACAATACTATTCGTGAGTTCTGTACGTTCAATCGAGGCACGATTCAGGATAAGGGCATTACTAAAATTGGTGATCATAATTGGATTATGGCCTACGTCCACATTGCTCACGATTGCCATGTTCATAATCATACGATTTTAGCTAATAACTCTTCGTTGGCGGGGCATGTGGATTTATATGACCATGCCATCCTAGGAGGTTTTACTCTAGTTCATCAGTTCTGCAAGATTGGCCAGCATGTGATTACGGCAGTTGGCTCTGTAGTCTTTAAAGATATACCACCATATGTCACTGCATCTGGCTACGATGCTAATCCACATGGCATTAATTCTGAAGGCCTTAAGCGTCGAGGTTTTTCAGCACAGAATATTTCAAACATTAAACGTGCCTACAAGACCCTATATCGCCAAAGCCTAACGCTAGAAGAGGCCAAGAAAGCATTAACAGAACAAGCACAAGCCGCGCCTGAATTAAACCTACTTGTGGAATTTCTAGGACAATCAACTCGTGGCATTATCCGTTAGTTAGGCTAACTGTATGGCAATAACAGTAGGTATTGTTGCAGGTGAGGCTTCCGGAGATTTGCTAGGGAGCCGTTTGATTCGGGCGCTAAAAAAACATTACCCTGATATCGAATTTGTAGGTATCGCAGGCCCTAAGATGATCTCTGAAGGCGCAAAATCACTTTATGCTATGGATAAACTTTCATTACATGGATATGGGTTTGATGTATTAAGCGCAATACCAGGGCTAATTAAAATGCGAAGACAGCTTACCAAGCATTTTATTGCCAACCCTCCCAAAGTTTTCATTGGCATTGATGCGCCTGATTTCAATTTCGCATTAGAAAAAAAACTTAAGGATAAGGGCATTTCTACCATACATTATGTGAGCCCTTCAATTTGGGCCTGGCGTAAAGGTCGCATGGGTAAGATAAAGCGGGCAGTAAATCATATTCTTACGTTATTCCCATTTGAGCAGGCATTGTATGAGGCGCACGATGTTAAAGCGACATACGTTGGGCATCCCTTGGCAGACGAAATACCAATCGCCCCCAATGTTAAAGATGCACGCGATCAATTAAAGCTACCTCGATCATCTATGATGATTGCGTTGCTTCCCGGCAGCAGGGTGGGTGAAGTTAAGAGACTAGCTGAGTTATATGTAAAAACTGCTCAGAAAATTTGCAAAATTCACCCTGACGCCTTGTTCTTGGTTCCACTGATTAGTCGTGAAACACGCTTGATCTTTGAAGAGGCAATATACGCTGATTACAATCAAGGCACCAATGAGTCTCTTCCTAACTTTAAAATCCTGTTCGGTCATGCACACTTAGCAATGCAGGCTGCAGATCTTGTTGTTGTTGCATCAGGTACAGCAACCCTAGAAGCTGCTTTATTGAAACGCCCTATGGTGATTACATACCGTATGCCTTGGCTAAGTTGGCAAATTCTTAAGCGCATGAATTATCTACCTTATGTAGGGTTGCCTAATATATTAGCAGGTAGATTTGTGGTGCCTGAGCTTCTTCAAAATGATGCTAATCCCGATAACCTATCCGACAATATAATGCGTATCCTGAGGGATAAAAATGGTCAGGATGAGGTCCTGATTGAATTCACTCGTATTCATGAATTATTGCGTCAAAACAACGAAGAGAAGGCCGCACTAGCTGTCTTACCCTATCTTGTATGATTAATACTTTGGTTTGTGGTGTAGATGAGGCGGGGAGAGGTCCCTTAGCAGGTGCTGTATTTGCAGCGGCTGTCATTTTAAATCCAGCAAAACCAATTATAGGATTGGCAGATTCTAAAAAGTTATCAGAAAAGAGAAGGGATGCGCTGGCTATAGAGATCAAGGCGAATGCCTTAGCATGGTCAATAGCTAGCAGTAGTGTTGAAGAAATCGATGAAATTAATATACTGCAAGCCAGCCTCTTAGCAATGCAGAGAGCAGTGGAATTGTTAGCTATAGTCCCTACTCAAATACTTGTAGATGGGCTGCATTGTCCTAAACTGTCGATTCCTATGCGCGCAATTGTTAAAGGAGATAGTAAGGAACCTGCTATCTCTGCAGCATCTATTCTAGCCAAAACCGCTAGAGATGCAGAGTTATATCAGTTAGATAAGGTTTATCCTGAATACGGGTTCGCAAAACATAAGGGCTATCCAACTTCGTTACATATGCAAATGCTCTTGCAATATGGTGTTTTGAGCGTTCATCGTAAGAGTTATGCACCAATCAAAAATTTACTTAATCAAAGATAAAGGAAGCTTCCATGAGTGAAACTAGGGACAGTAATGGCAACAATTTAATCGATGGTGACTCTGTTCAAATCATTAAAGACTTAAAGGTGAAAGGCACTTCTGTAACCTTAAAGAGAGGTTCAGTTGCAAAGAATATTAGGCTAACCGACGATCCAGAAGAGGTTGAATGTAATGTGGATAAGGTGAAGGGATTAGTGTTAAAAACCTGCTTTTTAAAGAAGGTTTAGGCTAACAATAAGAAAACTGTGGGTTGCTTGTGTAGATCAGGTAACTCACTTTTTTTCCACTCTGCAATGGTTTTGCTAATAACTAACTCTGTTACTAAACTTACATTTTTTGCAATACACAACCTTGTGGTTGGGTTGCAATTAGATAGGATATCTTCAAGCATGTGCTGATTGCGGTAGGGGGTCTCGATAAATATCTGTGTTTGATTTAAACGCTCCGATTGTCTCTCGATGTCTTTTAATTTGCTAATACGGGCTGATTTATCACTTGGCAAGTAACCAAGAAATGTGAATTGCTGGCCATTAAATCCTGATGCCATTAAACCAAGCAATATTGATGAAGGCCCAACTAAAGGTGTAACTCGTGCTCCTTTACGGTGAGCTATTGCTGCTAATGCTGCCCCCGGGTCAGCAATCCCTGGACATCCCGCCTCTGACAACATTCCAATATCATACCCAGCTAATAATGGTGCAATTAGCTTGGGCAAATCTTTATCATCAGTATGCTCGTTTAGTAATTGAAAATTCAGTTCTCGCACAGGCTTTTTAGTTTTAATCGTACTTAAAAAACGACGTGCACTTTTTTCATTTTCCACTACAAAGTATTCTAGATTTTGTACGAGCTGCATGACTTCTGCTGGTAGGACCTTGCCTAGATTATCATCTCCTAGGCTAACAGGAATCATGTATAAAACACCTAATGTCATTTATATCGCCTTTGTCTCAGTTGAAACTAAATTAAATGACGTTAATATTTTCATTATTCAGCATGGTGATAAGCTTTATAAGAGGTAACCCAATAAGTGCATTTGGGTCGCTACCGGTCATTTCTTCAATAAGTGCAATCCCCAAGCCTTCCGATTTCGCACTACCGGCACAGTTGTAGGGCTTTTCAATTTGCAAATAGTTTTCTATTTGAGCGTCGCTCAACTTTCTAAATTTAACCTCATATGGCACAACCTCTGACTGCATGTGATTCATGATGGGATTAAATAAGCACAAAGCACTATCAAAT